>JAEYYY010000203.1 GCA_023430775.1 Pseudomonadota bacterium | reverse complement strand
CCGGCGCACTGCACGCGACCGCGACCACGAGTCCGAGCGCCTTCACGGCGCCCAGTATGTCACGCGGCGTACTTGCGGAGCTTCTCGACGAGCGTGGTGCGGTTGAGACCGAGCAGGGCGGCCGCTTCGGTGCGGTTGCCGCCGGCCTTGCTGAGGGCGCGCTCGATCAGCTGCTTCTCGAGGCTCTCGAGGGCGGTGCGGAGGTCGAGCGAGGTGGTATCGGCCGGGGCCGGGGTCGCCTCGACGGGCGGGACCGCGATGCCCGGCGAGCTCGCCGCCGCCGACAGCTTCACGAACTGCTCGGTGCCGCGCGCGAACTTGGCCTTGGTGCCGGGGATCTGGAGGTCGGCATCCGACAGCTTGCTCTTGCGAGCGAGAAGGACGGCGCGCTCCATCATGTGCGACAGCTCGCGAACGTTGCCCGGCCAGTGGTAGGCCTGCAGCGCGATGCGCGCGCTCGAGTCGAGGCCCTCGATGACGCGACCGAGGCGCTCCGCCGACCGGGCGATGCAGAGCTCGGCGATCTGGACGATGTCCTCGGGGCGCTCGCGCAGCGCGGGCAGCTCGATCGGCACCACCGCGAGGCGGAAGTAGAGGTCCGCGCGGAACTTACCCTCGGCGACCATCTGCTCGAGGTTGCGGTGCGTCGCGGCGATGATGCGGACGTCGGCCGCAACGTCGGTGTCGGAGCCGACCGGGCTGACGACGCGCTCCTCGAGAACGCGGAGCAGCTTGGCCTGCGCCGAGAGGGGGAGGTCACCGATCTCGTCGAGGAAGATCGTGCCTTCGTTCGCCGTCATGAAGCGGCCCGGGCGGGCGTTCATCGCGCCGGTGAAGGCGCCCTTGATGTGACCGAACAGCTCGCTCTCGAGCAGGGTCTCGGGGATCGCCGCGCAGTTGACCGGGATGAACGCGCGGCCGCGGCGCGGCGAGGCGCGGTGAGCGGCGCGAGCGAACAGCTCCTTGCCCGAGCCGGTCTCGCCGGTGATCAGGATGCTGCACGTACTCGGTGCGACCTGCCGGATGGTCTCGAGCGCGTCGACGATGCCCGCCGACTCGCCGATGATCTCCGGTGCAAACTGCGAGCGCCAAGTCGCGAAATCCATCTGCATGTGGCCCGGACGCAGTGCGATTCGTGGGCCACTCCGGGCGCGGTAGTCGTCGGTTAGCTTACGGAACGGAGCGAATGCGATTTTCCGCAGGTAGCGTGCCCTACATGCAGCTCGCCTGGGTCATCGCTGACTCACCCCAGGGTGATCGCTGACTCATCCCGGTTCCGGATTACATCTCGAAGAGATAGATCGGTCGCGAAGGCTCTTCTTCGAGAGCGATTTCTCGACGGGAGAGATCTCTCCGCGAGCGTGGGGAGCGACTCACGCTGAAGCGTGGTCGGCGTTCACCGGGATCAACTGCGAGAGGGCAGGTGCATCGTGAACAGCGACCCGCCGGTGTACGCGTAATCGATCGTGCCGCCGTGCGCTTCGCAGGCGAGGCGACAGAAGTAGAGACCGAAGCCGCGCTTGCCGTTGGTGCCGCGCGCGTACTTCACGAACAGCTGCTTCTGCAGCTCCTCGGGCACCGGCGGTCCGCTGTTGAACACCGACAGCTCGGTGACGGCGCCGTCGAGCTGGTCGGAGACCCGGCCCGACACCTTGATGACACCGCCGCGATCGCAGTAGCGATGCGCGTTGCCGACGAGGTTGTGAAGCACGCGCTCGATCAGCGCGCGGTCGAAGGTGCCGGTAGCGTCGGGGTCGCACACGATCTCGAACTTGACGTCCTTGTTCGGTGCGGCGGCGTGGACCTCGATGACCGAGCGGATCACCGAATTGAGGTTGCAGCTCTCGCGCTGCGGCTTGCACGCGGCATCCTCGAACCGTGCGATGTCGACGAAGTTGGCGACCAGTCCGGACATCCGGCGAAGCGCATCGCCGGTGGCGCTCAGGGCCTGAGCCTCGTCGCCTTCGACCGTCAGCACCTCCTTGAGGTACTCGATGTTCGACAGCGCGACGGCCAGGCCGTTGTTGAGATCGTGCGCGAGCATCGCCGAGGCCTCGGCGCCGTACGCCATCACGCGGTCGGCGCGCTCCTGCGCGAGGCGGGTCTCGACGAACGCTTGCTGGGTACGCGCCGCAGCGATCATCCGGCGGCGGAGCTCGGGAATCGACGCCGGCTTCGCGAGCATGTCGTCGGCGCCGGCGGCGTAACACGCGGAGCGCGTCGCCTCGTCGTCCTGACCCGACAGCATCGTGATCCACAGTGCCGGTCCATGTAGGTGCTTGAGCCTGCGAACGACCTCGATGCCGGGCGTCGGCATGTTGAAGTCGACGATCGCGACATCGGGTGCGGTCTGCTCGGCGAGGGTCAGCGCGGGACCACCATCGTCGGCGGTGAACACGTGAAAGCCGGCGCGCGACATCGCCGCCGAGAGAGCGCGCCGAACACGTGCGTCGTCGTCGACGATCAGGATGCGGACGCCTGCGGGCGCGGTGACCGCCGCCTCGACGGACTCTGGAGCAAGAGAAGCCACGACGCTCGCGTCTGCTGCGAGGCATGTGCCAGCACGCGCTCGTCTGTCATCGCGAGGTTGAGCGCTCCGGGTCGTCTCTGGCGTCAACCTCGCCGACACGCGGCGGCCGCACGACGTGTGATCGCGGAGATCCGGCGGCACGGCGGTTGCTGAGGTCGCCACTCGTATGAGCGATCCCACTCCAGCCGAACCGAAGAAAGATGACAAGCCGCGAGGCAAGGGTTCGAAGCTGCTTCCCCTGCTCGTGCTGATGAACCTCGGCGGGACCGGCTTCACCGCATTCAAGGTGATGACCGCGCAGCCGGCGCATGCCGAACCGCCGCCGGAGCCGCCGAAGGTGCCGCTGACCAACGAGGTCGTCGGTCCGGTGGTCCCGATGGAGCCGTTCGTCGTCAACCTCGACGAGCCCGGCACGTCTCGCTATCTGAAGCTGACGATCCAGCTCGAGCTGATCTCGCCCGAAGCCGAGGCGGTGATCACGAAGAACAAGCAGGTGATGCGCGACGCGATCCTCAGCCACCTGTCGGGGCTCAAGCACGCCGACACGCTCGGCTCGAAGGCGAAGGAGCTGCTGCGCACCGCGATCATGGAGAAGGTCGAGAAGACGATCGGTCCCAATCACGTCCGCCGGATGTTCTTCCAGGAGTTCGTGGTCCAATGAGCTATTCGATCGGTCGCCCCATCGGGCCCGACCATCCACCGTTCGTGATCGCGGAGCTGTCCGCGAATCACCTCGGCAGCCTCGAGCGCGCGCTCGCGATCGTCGATGCCGCCGCCGACTGCGGTGCCGACGCGATCAAGCTGCAGACCTTCACGCCGGCGTCGATGACCATCGACGCGCACGGCAAGGGATTCGATATCGACGACGGTCCGTGGAAGGGCCGCTCCTTGTGGGAGCTCTACGACGAGGCGCACACGCCGTGGGAATGGCACGAGGTGCTGTTCGAGCGCGGCCGGAGTCGCGGCCTGGTCGTGTTCTCGACGCCATTCGATGCGATCGCCGTCGAGCGGCTGGATCGCCTCGGAGCGCCGGCATTCAAGATCGCGTCGTTCGAGGTCGGTGACCTCGAGCTGGTCGCGTGTGCCGCGCGCACCAACAAGCCCTTGATCATGTCGACCGGCATGGCCTCGGACGACGAGGTCGCCGAAGCGGTCGAGGTCGCGCGCAGCAACGGCAACGGCGGCGTCGCGATCCTGCACTGCGTGTCGGGCTATCCGACGCCGATCGAGCAGACCAACCTCAAGCGCCTCGACACCCTCAGGCAGTTCGCCGATGTCGTCGGCATCTCGGATCACTCGCCCGGTGCGCTGGTGCCGACCGCGGCGGTGGCCCGCGGCGCGTGCTTGATCGAGAAGCACCTCACCCTGTCGCGCTCCGACGGTGGCCCCGATGCCGGGTTCTCGCTCGAGCCGGCGGAGCTCGTCGACGTGGTCGCCGGTGCCAAGCTCGCGTGGCAGGCGCTCGGCGATGGCAGCGCGAAGCGCCCCGCGGTCGAGAGCACGTCGCGTGCGTTCCGCCGGTCACTGTACGCGGTGGATGACATCGCGGCCGGTGAGCGGCTGACGCGCGACAACGTTCGCTCGATCCGCCCGGGCTTCGGGCTCGCTCCGCGCGAGCTGCCGGTGGTGCTGAGCAAGTGTGCGAAGGTCGCGATCGCGCGCGGTACGCCGCTCGCGTGGGAGCTGCTCGCGTGAGCGTCAGACTGCGACCGGCGCGGTTCGTCGATTGCCTCGACGTCTATCGCTGGAACTTCGCTCCCGACGTGCGCGCGCAGTCGACCACGCACGCGGTGGTGTCGCTGTGCGACCACACGCAGTGGTTCTCGCGCCGCCTGCGCTCGATCGATCCGATCTGGATCGTCGAGGAGGATCGCCAGGCGATCGGCGTGGTGCGGCTGGACCGCGAAGCGACCGGTGCGCGGATCTCGATCGCGCTCGCCGCCGCCGCGCGAGGCCGGCAGATCGGTCGCAAGGCGATCGAGCTGGCGTGTCGCGCCGCACCGACCGTGATCGCCGAGGTCGCGGTCGACAACACCGCAAGTCAGAAGTGCTTCGAAGCCTGTGGCTTCACGCAAGCGGACCGCACGCCGGACCGCATCACCTATCGATGGAGTGCATGACATGGAGACCAGTCAGCTCGCCCTGTGGCGTTCGGAGTTCGGCCGCTCGTACACGGATCGCAACGATCGCGAGAAGCCCGAGCGCGTCGAGTCGTGGCGCCGCATCCTCGAGGGAGTCGCGGTCAACCGCGCGCTCGAGGTCGGCTGCAACGTCGGCTGGAACCTCGAATACCTGCGCCGCCTGTCGATCCCCGAGCTCTACGGCATCGAGCCGCAGCCGTACGCCGTCGAGCGTGCACGCTGGAGGGGACCCGCATTCGGCGTGCTGCAGGGCACCGCGTTCGACCTGCCGTTCAAGGACGGCTACTTCGATCTCGCGTTCACCAGCGGCGTGCTGATCCACATCGCTCCCGAGAGCATCGGCAGCGCGCTCGACGAGATCTATCGAGTCTCGAACAAGTACATCGTCGCGATCGAGTACGACGCGGCGACCGAGCAGGAGATCAACTATCGCGGTCATGCCGGCGCGCTGTGGAAGCGCGATCACGGCGGGCTGTGGCAGGCGCGCTATCCGTCGCTGAAGCTGATCCGCCGGATCGAGCTCTCCGAGGAGCACGGCTACGACAACTGCACCGCGCACCTGTTCGAGAAGCAGGGTTAACGATGAGTGTCGTCGCGATCATCCAGGCGCGGATGGGGTCGAGCCGGTTGCCGGGCAAGGTCCTCGAGGACCTCGCCGGTGACACCATGCTCGCGCAGGTGGTGCGGCGGGTTCGCGCGGCGCGCACGATCGACGAGGTCGTGATCGCGACGTCGACACACGCGACCGACGACGCGATCGAGCAAGAGGCCGATCGGCTCGGGACCGGCGTGTTTCGCGGCTCGGAGACCGACGTGCTCGACCGCTACCTGGGCGCCGCCCGCAAGTACGGCGCGAGCGTGGTGGTGCGCGTGACCTCGGACTGCCCGCTGATCGATCCCGGCGTGATCGACCGCGTCGTCGAGGCGCTCCGCTGGGACGTCGACTACGCGTCGAACACCCACCAGCGAACCTATCCCCGCGGCCTCGACGTCGAGGCGCTGTTTCGCGAGACCCTCGAGCGGATCGCCGCCGTCGCGACCTCGCAGCAGGCGCGCGAGCACGTCACCGCGTACATCGTCGAGCAGCCGCACGAGTTCCGCGTCCGCCACGTGTGCGACGACGCGGATCACTCGGACCTGCGGTGGACCGTCGATACCGCCGAGGATCTGGCCCTGGTGCGCGCGATCTACGCGCTGGCACCGCAACGAGCTCCCTATCACCGCCTCGTCGCTCTGGTCCGGGCGAAGCCCGAGCTGGCGGCGATCAACGCACACATCGTGCAGAAGCAAGTACATGTCCGCTGAGCTGATCGGAGCATGGCAATCGTCGCTGGGTGCGCTCGGCGATCTCGGTGCGGTCCTGCGCGACGCGATCGAACGCGATGACGCAGTCGGCGCGATCGCGACGATGTACGAGATGCGCCGCACGCGCTCGGCGCTGGCGCGCGTCGAAGCGCCGCAGACCCTGCAGGGCAGCGGCGACGAGGCGGCAGCGATCAGCGAGCTGGCGATGCTCGTCGGTGCGGCCCGCGCCGCCGAGGCGACGATGAAGCAATGGCTGGCGCGTCCCCTGCCGGGCGATGCCTCGCTGCTGGCGACTCCGCTCGGCACCGCGGCGCTCGCCGATTCGATCCTCCCCGAGGTGTGGGATGCCGACAGCGACCTGGTGGTGCTCGTCGGAGCCGGGCTCGGTGGCGTCGCGCAGATCCTGAGCGACCTCGGCCAGCGTCGCGTGGTGACGCTCGACGGCGACGAGGTTGGAGATGCGCTGCACACGCACTCGCTCGAGGAGCTGGGTGCCGCGATCCGCACGCTGGTGCCGAACCCGCCGCAGCAGTTCACGCTCAAGGCCGCGCTGTCGGCCGATCGCGAGCGCGTCGAGGCCGCGGCCGATGCCGTGCGCGACGTGCTCGGCGACCTGCGCATCCACCGCAACACGGTGCGCGCGTTCTCGAAGACCTGGATCGAGCAGGGCCTGGCGAACCTGCCCGCGATCGCGAAGTGGCCCTCGGTCGGCGCGATCGGCGATCAGCTCGCCGGCAAGCCGATGGTGATCGTCGCGCCGGGCCCGTCGCTGGCACGCAACGCCGCGCAGCTGCGCGAGCTCGCCGGCAAGGCGATCATCACCTGCTTCTCGCACTCGCTGAAGCCGGTGCTCGCCGCCGGCGTGACGCCCGACTTCGTGATCACCGTCGATCCGCAGGATGTCCGCTACCACTTCGAAGGCTGCGATGTCTCGAGGTCGTGCCTCGTCAACGCGGCCACCGTGCATCCGTCGCTGTTCGAGCTGCCGGCCGCCGGCTTTCTCACGCTGTCGGCGAACTGCGCGATCGATGACTGGATCTTCGATGCCCTCGGCGAGGACGCGGTCGTCCCCGGCGGTGGCTCGGTGGCGACCAGCGCGTTCTCGCTCGCACTGCGCTGGAAGTGCGATCCGATCATCTTCGTCGGGCTCGACCTGTCGTTCCCGAACGGCGAGTACTACGTGTCGACCTCGAGCGACGGCAACGCGCGCGCGAAGGTGGTCGACGGCGTGATGCGCGTCGAGGGCTGGAGCGACGGCTTCACCGCGATGAAGACCGAGAACAAGCGCGGCGCCGCGGCGCCCGAGCGCGTCGTCGAGCTGCCCGGCTGGCACGGCGGCACGGTGCCATCGAGCTACATGTTCGGCCTGTTCCATCGCTGGTTCGTCGAGCGCATGAAGCACGTCGGCGACACTCGCGTGCTCAATTGCACCGAGGGTGGTGCCGCGATCGCCGGCATGGAGCACCTGCCGCTGTCCGCGGTCGAGCTCGGTGATGACGTCGACGTGTGGTCGGTGCTCGGCGACATCGCGTTCGATCCCGAGCGCGTCCGCAAGATCGGCGCGCACCTCGAGCGCTACGCGAACGGCATGCGCAGGGCGCACAGCCTCGCGGGCCGCGCGCGCAAGCTGCTCGAGGCCGGCGACCTCGGCTCGAACCTCGAGCGGATCGAACGCATCCTGGCGGCGTCGCTGCGGCCGCTGCAGTTCGTGTCGCTCCTCGCCCAGCGCGAGGTCGATCGCGCCCACGACGTCGCTCGCCGCGCCGACAGCGTCTCCAATTACGTGACGGCGTCGCTGCGACTGCTCGACGCGCTCGTCGGTGCCATCGCCGAGCTCGAGCCGGCGACCCGGCGTGCGCGCTGGCAGCTGGCGGGGACCCTCGGATGAGCCGAGAGCTCGTACTCGGTGTCGACTTCGGGTCGAGCTCCACGATCGGTGGTGTGTTGATCGATGACCGGATCCAGCTCGTGCAAGAGCAGGGCGATCCGGTGATCCCCTCGGTGGTCTACGTTCCGGAGCGCGGTCCGCCGGAGATCGGCCGCCGCGCCGTCGCCCGGCAGCTGACCGAGCCGGCGCGCGTGATCCGCAGCGTCAAGCGCGTGCTCGGCTTGCCGGCGGACTCCGATCTCGCGAAGCACTACGCCGCGAGCGTGCCGTTCAAGGTCGAGCGCATCAACAACCGCGTGCTGTTCAAGCTGCCGTCGGGCGAGGTCGTCCCCGAGCAGATCGCCGGCTGGGTCCTCGAGCGCATGCGATCGCTCGCCGAGGCGCGCTTCGGGGCGCGGATCAAGCGCGTCGTGATGACGATGTCGGCGGCCGCGCCACCCGGCTATCGCGAGGCCGCGATCCGGGCCGCGCGCGTGGCGCAGCTGGAGGTGGTCGAATTCATCGCCGAGCCGATCGCCGGTACGCTCGCCCTCGATCTCCATCGCCATCCCGGCGATCGCAAGATCGTGGTCTGCGACTTCGGCGGCGGCACGTTCGACGTCTCGGCCGTGGTCCAGCGCAACATGGCCTTCACGCCGATCGCCGCCCACGGCGATCACTATCTCGGTGGCGACGATCTCGATTCGACCCTCGCCGAGGCGATCGCGGGCACGGTGTTCCGCACGTCGCGCTACGACATGCACAAGGATCAGGTGCGCTGGAACGAGCTCGTGCTGCGTTGCGAGCTGGCCAAGCGCGCTCTCTCGACGATGACCGAGGTGCCGTTCCAGATGCGCGAGGCGTTCCGCATGGGCGGCACCGTTCGCGACCTCGCGCTCACCCTCGATCGCGCCTGGGTACGAGCGGTGTGGACCCCGCTGTTCGATCGGCTGTGCACCGTCGTCGAGGAGTTGCTCGCCCGTGCCGGCTGGACGGCCGAGGCGGTCGACCACGTCGGTCTGATCGGAGGTAGCTCGCTGGTGCCGATGTTCCGCGAGGTGCTGGCGACGCTGTTTCCACCGTCGAAGCTGGTGCTCGCCGATGCCCCCGAGCTGGCCGTCGCACAAGGTGCGACCTTGCTCACCGCGCGGCATCGCCGGGAGGGCACCAGCGGCTCGATCCCGGTCCTCATCGCCCTCGCCGGTTGATGTCGTCGTCTCTGACGATGGCCGTTTTGACGGCCCCGGCCAACCCGGCGTTTCGACAGGACCCGCGGCTGGCGCGCCCCTCGCAGAACACGCCTGCGATGTCACTCTCCAGCTACGGCCGTCAGACGATCGACGACGCGGATTGTGCCGCGGTCCTCGAGGCGCTGCGTGCACCGCAGCTGACCTGCGGACCGCTGGTCGCCCGCTTCGAGGCGGCGCTCGCCGGCTGGCTCGGTGCCGAGCACGCGAGCGTGTGCTCGAGCGGGACCGCCGCACTGCACCTCGCCTATGCCGCACTCGGCATCGGTGAAGGCGACGAGATCATCACCACGCCGATCACGTTCTCGGCGACCGCCGCCGCGGCGTACTACGTCGGCGCCAACGTCCGGATCGCCGATGTCGATCCGCGCACCGGCAATCTCGATCCGAGGTCGGTCGAGAAGCTGATCGGCAATCGCACCCGCGCCATCGTCCCCGTTCATCTCGGCGGGCTGCCGGCTGATGTCGAGGACATCCAGGCGCTCGCGAAGCAGCACGGCCTACGGATCGTCGAGGACGCGTGTCACGCACTCGGCGCGACGTATCGCGGTCGCAAGGTCGGCTCCCTCGCCTCCGATGCGACGATCTTCTCGTTCCATCCCGTCAAGCACATCACGACGGGAGAGGGCGGCGCGGTGATCGTTCGCGATCCGCGGCTCAAGCAACGCATCGATCGGCTGCGCCATCACGGCGTCGAGCGCGATGCCTCGCGGCTGCAGACGCCGGCCGCCGGCGCGTGGTCGTACGAGGTGCAGGAGCTCGGCTGGAACTACCGGCTGCCCGACTTCGCGTGCGCGCTCGGCATCACCCAGCTCGCGAAGCTCGACGACTTTCTCGCGCGCCGCCGCCGGCTCGCGGCTCGGTATCGCGAGGCGATCGCCGCGACGTTCGACGAGCGCGTGCTCGCACCCGCCGAGCTCGCCGATCGCGACTCCGCCTATCACCTGTTCGCCGTCGCGATCGACTTCGCGAAGTTCGGCACGACCCGCGCGCACGTCGTCGGGCAGCTCGCCGCCGCCGGCGTCGGCACGCAGGTCCACTACATCCCGCTGCTTCACCATCCGCTCCACGCGAGCCGCTGTCCTCACGACCTGGCGCGCCCGCATCCCGGAGCGGACCACTACTACGCCCGCACGCTCTCGCTTCCGTTGCACCAGGCACTCGAGCTTGCCGACATCGATGTCGTCGTCGCCGAGTTGCACAAGGCTCTTGGAGGAACCCGATGAAGTCGCCGCTCGCTCAAGCTGCAAGCACCAGCTGTCTCGATAACCGCACCGTCCTCGTCACCGGAGGCACCGGCTCGTTCGGCAAGGCCTTCGTGCAGCGCGCGCTGCAGTCCAAGGCCAAGAAGGTGATCGTGTTCTCGCGCGACGAGCAGAAGCACTACCAGCTCGAGCGCGACATGAAGGATCGCCGGCTGCGCTACTTCGTCGGTGACATCCGCGATCGCGATCGCCTGATGACGGCGCTGCGCGATGTCGACATCGTCGTCCACGCGGCCGCGATGAAGCACGTGCCGATCTGCGAGTACAACCCGATCGAGGCCGTGCAGACCAACGTCAACGGCGCGCGCAACCTGATCGAGGCGGCGATGTCCAACGGCGTCGAGCGCGTGATCGCGCTGTCGACGGACAAGGCGGTCTCGCCGGCGAACCTCTACGGCGCCACCAAGCTGTGCATGGAGAAGCTGCTCACCGCCGCCAATGCCTACGCCGGGGATCGGTGGACGCGGTTCTCGATCGTGCGCTACGGCAACGTGATGGGCTCGGCCGGCAGCGTGATCCCGCTGTTCCGCTCGCAGATGAAGCGCGGCCAGCTGACGATCACCGACAGCCGGATGACCCGGTTCTGGATCGAGATGGAAGACGCGGTCGCGCTCGTGTTGCGCGGCCTCCAGCTGATGAGCGGTGGCGAGATCTTCATCCCCAAGCTGCCGACCTCGGACATCGAGACGCTCGCCGAGGCGGTCGCGCCGGGCACGCCTCGCAGCACGATCGGAATTCGCCCCGGCGAGAAGCTGCACGAGACGCTGATCTCGGCCGAGGAGGCGCGCCGGACCTCGGATCTCGACGACGTCCTCGTGATCTGGCCGGAGTTCCAGTTCCACCAGACGCTGACCGGGGTCCGTCCCGGCCGCCCTGTCCCCGAGGACTTCGTCTACTCGAGCGACTGCGCGGAGCCCCGCCTCGATCTCGAAGCCACCCGCGCGATGCTCGAGCGAGTCGCGTGACATGACGCGCTCGCGGATCTTGTTCCGCGCCGATGCTTCGCACGAGATCGGGTTCGGTCACGTCGCACGGATGTGCGCGCTGATCGAAGAAGCCGAGGCGCAGGGCTTCGAGCCCGGCGCCATGTTCTGCGTCGACCTCCAGGCGATCCG
>JAEYYY010000138.1 GCA_023430775.1 Pseudomonadota bacterium | reverse complement strand
CCGGTGCCGCGACCACCGCGGGCACGGCGGCGAACCTGCTCGCGTACTTCCCTCCGGGCCACGAGGTCACCGCGCTGATCCGCTTCGATCGCCTGCGCGGCTCAGAGTGGGCGCCGCAGACCGAGCGCCTGCTCCAGCCGATGCCGGACTACCGGATCCTGTTCGGTCCGCGCGCCGCGAAGATCTACGACAAGCTCGACACGCTCGTGATCTCGACGCCGTCGCCGCGCGATGCCACCGCGACCACGCTCGTCGGTCACACCAAGCTGACGCGCGGCGCGCTGCGCGACTTCCTGTCGGCGGCCACGCCGATCAACTGGACGACGGCCAAGGGCGGTCTGCTCGGCAGGCGCACCGGCCGCGTGTTCCCCGGCGACAAGCGCGTGTTCCTGTCGCCGTACGACGGCTGGTTCTTGCTCGGCCAGCCGAGCGATCTGGCCGGGCTGACGGCCCCCGCGCCCGGCAACGTCGACACCGTGCAGGCGACCACGAAGCTGCCGCCGTGGCTGACCGCGGTGCGCGGCATCGAGAAGGAGTCGGGCGACAAGCGCGGTCCGGCGCTGGTCGTCACGCTCGCGCTCGATGGCTCGAAGGTGCCGACCGGACCATTCGAGACCCCGCTCGGCGTCAAGGAAGTGCAGCTGCCGGAGCGCGTGTCGCTGGCGATGGAGCTCGTCACGCAGGGGTGGCTGGTGCGCGGCAACATGCGGTTCAAGGATGCGCAGGCCGCGGCCGACTTCGTCTCGCAGGTGACGACCGTGCAGCAGCGCATCGTCGGTGCGTCGCGCGTCTACGAACAGATCCTCGGCAAGGCGGCGGTCAACGTGATCGCGAAGTTCCAGTTCGCGCGCACCGGCCCCAAGGTCTCGTACACCACGTCGATCTCGATCGCCGATACCCGCGCGATCATGGCGGTCGCGGCGCAACAGCTCGACAACTACTACAAGGCTCCGCCGCCGTGATTGCCGGTCGGGTCCGGCCGCGGCATGATCGACCGATGCGCTGGATGGTGGTTTCGCTGGCGGTGGTCGCGTGCCGCAGCGCGCCTCCGCTCGATCCCGCGGGCAGCGACAAGGACGATGGCCACGGCGAGCTCGCGAGCGCATCGGCGAAGCTGTTGACCTCCGAGGGCAGCGGCGTCGACCCGTTCGCACCGCGCCCGCGGCGGCGCGACGATGGTGCGTTCGGCGGCAGCACCTACGCGGGCTACGTCGTGCCGAGCTGGCAGACGCCGAGCAACGTCCACCGCACGTATGCGCGACACCAGCAGCAACCGAACCTCGCCGGCGCGATCGAAGGTCAGATCACGTGGCGTGGCGCGATCCCCGGCAAGCGCGCGACACCGTGCGGACCGCAGCAGCTGGTCCATGTCGGCGCCGATCGCGGCATCGCGGATGTCGTGATCCTGATCGAGCAGGTCAAGGTCGGCCGCATGATGCCGAGCGACGGCCACACGGCGCAGGTCGGCGGGGCCCTGGTCAAGCGTGGCTGCGCGCTGCGACCGACCGCGCAGATCGTGACGCCGCTTCCCGCCGCGTTGACGATCCACGGCGACACCACCAGGACCAGGCTGCGCGTCACGCCGCCGTCGACCGAAACCCGGACGCTCGATCTCCAGGCCGGCGGCCGCGATGCGGTGCCGCTGTCGCTCGGCATCACGCGCATCGACAGCGAGGACGGCTCGATCGCAGCCGCCTGGGTGCTCGGCACCGATGCGCCGTACTACGCGATCACCGACGACCACGGCCGGTTCCGCATCGACGAGCTCGCGAATGGCACCTACGAGGTCACGATCTGGCATCCGCCGCTGCCAGACGAAGGCACCGGTCCGCTGACCTACGGCCAGCCGATCGTCACCAAGCGCAGCGTCACCGTCGCGGGCACCAGGCCGTCGCGTCTCGACGTGGCGATCGGTCGCTGATCGTCGCGGTCGCTGATCTCGCGGCCGCTGAGCGTCGCGGCGCTGATGGTCACCGTCACTCGTCCGGTTTTGTCCGGTCGGCGGACACTTCGTCCGCCATTCGGATCTCCCGGACACTTCGGCGCGAGTCTTCGCGCAGTTAGCGGTGGCATCTCTGTTGCTGGTGCTGTCGCTCGTTCGCGCCCGAGCGCGCGTCGAAAGGAGACTGCGTCGTGTTCCAGCAGAAGAAGATGTTCAAGGTCCTCGGAGTCATCCCCAAGCACAACAACCCCAAGGAGTCGTACTGGGTCAGGATGGGAAGCGCGTTCGTCAACCGCGACAACTCGATCAACATCTACCTGGATGCGTGTCCGAGCTCGTTCCAGCTCCAGCTGCGCGAGCTCGACGAGGAGGATCTGCGCAAGCGCACGCAGCCGATCGATGCCGGCCCGTCGCCGTTCCCGGCGAACGCGCTCGAGGCCGCGTCGCGTTCGGATAGCCCGCCGTTCTGAAGCGGGCCCGCCCTCTCGATCACCTCTCACCAAGGAAGCATCATGTTCGCCTCGCTTACCAAGCTGCTTCGCCCGATCGCTCCGCTCCTCGCGATCGGCACGCTCGTGCTCGCGATGGGCGGTTCGTGGAGCACCACCACGCGCGCGCTCGCCGCGCCATCCGCCGGCACTGCCCCCGCACCGCCGGGCGGCTCCAAGGCCGCACCCGCGCCGCCCGACCAGCCGATCCGCTTCGTCAAGAAGGAGGTCACCGGCAAGCTCAACCTCAACACCGCCACCGAGGAGCAGCTCATGCTGCTGCCGCAGGTCGGTCCGTCGAAGGCCGAGCGCATCGTGGCGTGGCGGAAGAAGAACGGCGGCTTCAAGCGGATCGCAGACCTGCGTCGCGTGAAGGGCTTCGGCTACCGCACGTACAAGAAGCTCGAGCCGTTCCTCGAGATCAAGGGCGACTCCACGCTGAGCGCGAAGCGCTAGCCGCGATCCTCGATTCCCTCTCAACCCGCAACCCAACCCTCAACCTTCGTGTCGATCCACCAGTCGACACACCGCCGGCCTCGCTCGCTTCGAGGTGGTCGGCGGCGTCATTTCCGGCGCGGCAGCCTGCCCTCCCTTTCGGGTCGCCGCGCCACTTTTCTCCGGCGCGGCAGCCTGTCTACCCGTCCGGGCTGCCGCGCCACTCTTCAAAAAGTTGACAGCTATGTCCAGGCCAGAAGGATCGTCGAATGGAAACTCCACCACCCGAGCGGCTGACATGGCGCGAGATCTGCGACCGCTATTTCGACGAATGGGTTTGTCTCGTCGAAATCGAGTGGGGCGTCGACAGGTGGATCGCAACAGCGCGGGTCGTCAGCCACGACCAATCGGTCGACATCGCGCAGGCGACTGCCCCCGCGAATCCCGACACGTTGATCGTCAATACAGCTGGACGGCCTCTCTGGCGACGGCCCCGCCTGTGGGTGCCCGATGAGGATCGCGACGCGTTTCCACCTCGTTCATGAGCTCGTGGCAGTTGAATCGACGATCTTCGGACCGAGTGGACGGAGAAACGCCACTCTCATCGTGGATACCGCAGCCGTGATGACGACGGTCACGCCGCAGATCGCGGAATCGGTTGGATACTCAGCTGCGCTTCGCAAAGAGTGGAGTGTCATTCGCAGCGCCGTAGCTGAGGAGCGTGGCTACACCGTCAGCATGCTTGTAGACAGCGTCGGATTCACGATGCAGCACGACGTCATGGTTGCCGAGCTCGGCTATGGGATCGAAGGTTTGCTCGGCATGAACTTTCTGCGGAACTTCAATGTCGAGTTTCGATTTCTCGAGCGCCAGATCATCGTCGAGGATTAAGCTCGACCCATGGCAGAAACGCCCCAACCCACCACTCGACACCGGCGACTCCAAGATTTTCTGGAGCGCGAGATCTGGTCACGCCTGCCAAGCAAGCGCCGCGAACCTCAGCAGTCCGAAGACGACGTACTGGGCTACGGCCCTGACGGCGTCTGATTCATCTTGCAGAGCGGCTGCGGGCACGTGATCTGCACCGATCTCGGTCATGTCTCGTGCCGTTCGCGCTGTCGACCGCCAGCATCCGCCGATGCGACTGCCGCGCGCACTCCAGCTCGCGACGCTCGTCGACGAGCCGCCCGAGGGCGACGACTGGTTGCACGAACAGAAATTCGATGGCTACCGGATCCTCGCGGTGATCGATCGCGGCGAGGTGCGTCTGTCGAGCCGGCGGTTCAAGGAGTGGACCGCCGAGTTTCCTGCAGTCGTGCGCGCGCTGGCGAGCCTGCCGGTGCAGCGCGCCGTGCTCGACGGCGAGGTCGCGGTCGTGTTGCCCGACGGCCGCACCACGTTTCAGGGCCTGCAGAACAGCTTCGCGGATCCGAGCGCGTCGCTCGTCTACTTCGCGTTTGATCTGCTGTGGCTCGACGACGAGGATCTCTCGCTGCTGACTCTCGAGCAGCGCAAGCTTCGGCTCGAGGCCTTGCTCGCGACGCGCGGCGCGCCCGGCACGATCCGCTACAGCGATCACGTCGTCGGTCAGGGCGCGAAGTTCCTCGAGCTCGCCTGCAAGCGCGGCCTCGAGGGCATCGTCTCGAAGCACCGCAGCAAGCCGTACACGCCGGGCCGCTCGCTGTTGTGGCGCAAGACCAAGTGCATCCAGCGCCAGGAATTCGTGATCGGCGGCTTCACCGATCCGGAAGGCTCGCGCCACGGCATCGGTGCGCTGCTCGTCGGCTACTACGATGGCGATCGTCTGCACTACGCGGGGAAGGTCGGCACCGGCTACACCCAGACGATGCTCGTCAGCCTGCGCAAGCAGCTCGAGCCGCTCGAGCGTTCGGAATCGAGCTTCCACCCCGCGCTACCGAAGTCGCGCAGCGGCTCGACGCGCCACTGGGTCGAGCCCGTGCTCGTCTGCGAGGTCGCGTTCCAGGAGTGGACCGAGGATGGCCGGCTTCGCCATCCCTCGTTCCAGGGCATGCGCGAGGACAAGCCCGCGCGCGAGGTCGTCCGCGAGACGGCGAAGAGCCCGCAGCCGAAGGCCGCGCGGGTCGTCAGCCTGCCGCGCCGCAAGCGCTGATGCGGTCATCCCGCCGAGTCCGGCACGAGTGGCGACCACGCGTCTTCTCGTGACGGAGCTACGCCTCGGGCTGCCTAGTCACGCTTCTTCACCGCCTTCGCCGCCTTCGGCTTCGCCGCCTTCGGCTTCGCCGCCTTCGGTTTCGCCGCTTCCTCGACGGGCTTGGTCGCGGTCTTCTTGCGGCCGACGAGGCGACCCTGGAGATAGATCCTTGCCTTCGCCAGCGTCGGCGAGGCCGCGAACAGCGCGGCGGTCTCCGGCTTCCAGCGCGGCTCGTTGAGCGTCAGCCGCTCGAGGTTCGCCAGGTTCGCCGACGACGACAGCGCGACCGCCGCCTTGTGACCCATCCGGTTGTGGCCGGCCTCGAGGTTGGTCAGCTGCGAGAATGCCGCGCACTCCGCCATCGCGAACGCGCCCTTGTCGCACAGCGCGTTGCGCTCGAGCCGCAACTTGCGGAGCGCCGGCAGCGCCAGCTTCTTGCACAGCGCCTCGATGCCCTGGATCCCGAGGTGGCAGCGCTCGAGATCGAGCTCGCGCAGCCTCGCGAGCACGGGCGACGACACCAGCTCGCCGATCGACTTCGCGTCGAACGCGGTGCCCGACAGTCCGAGCACCTCGAGCGACTCGAGGGCCGGCCCCTTCAGGGAGCGCGCGAGCGTGGTGGGCTCGACCAGGTTGTTGCCGAGCTCGAGTCTGCGCAGTCGCCAGTGGCCGTGCGCGATCGCGGCGACGCCGAGGGACGTGATCCGGTTCGAGTCGAGGTTCAGCGTCTCGAGCTTCGCCAGGTGCGGCGAGCGCGCCAGCTCGGTGATGCCGGCATCGTCGAGGACGAGCTCCTTGGTGCCGCGCTCGAACATCGCTTCGCTCTCGCCCCACGCGGAGAGGTGCAGCTCGAGCTCGCGCAGGCTCGCGAGCACGGGCGCCGCCGCCACCGCGCGCGCGGCCGCGTTGCCGGCCCCGCCGAGGTGGAGCTCGAGCGTGCGCAGGCGAGCGAGCTGCGGTGCATCGAGCACGCCGTCGAGCCGCGGCTGCTTGGCCGGGAGATCGAAGATCAGCCGCGGCGACAGGCGCAGGCGGCGCAACAGCGGTGCGCGTTGCCACAGGGCCTCGAAGTGCGCGGCGCAGTCGAGCGTCAGCTGCGCTTCCTCGACGAAGCCGCGCACGAATTCGAACTTGTACGGCGACAGCTCCTGGGTCGGCGGCAACACCTCGCGGATCGGAGCGAGCCAGCTCGCGCCGTGGGCGGCGAGCAGCTTGTTCTCGGCGATCCGGATCGCGCGCCGGCGCTCGTCGTCGGGCGCCGCGGCGAGCTGACACTGGAGCTGGATGAGCTCGCCGCGCGGGTCGCCCTGGGCCTGGAGCCAGTCGGCATAGACCAGCCGCGGCGCGTCGTCATCGGGCGCCTCGACGATCGCGGCGAGCAGCGCTTCGCTCATGCCGTCCGATCGTCGCGCATCCAGGTCACGAACGCATCGACCAGCTTCTGGGCGTCGCCGAGCTCGCGCTCCGACGGGCTGCGGCCCTCGCCGTGCTCGAGCGCGTAGACCACCTGCGTGCCCTCGCCCGAGGCCTCGAAGCGCACCGATCCGGTGACGCCGTCGCGCTTGCCGAGCTTGGGCTGCCAGCGCACCTCGCGCTGGTCGGCGTCGTAGCTGTAGACCAGCGTGTAGACGCGCGAGCTCGCGAACTCGAAGTGAATCTCTGAGGGCAGCCCGCGCTCCATCGCGAGGACCTGCGCGCGCCGGAGACCGGGCACCCAGAGCGGCAGCTTCGCCGCATCCACGAACACCTGCCAGCACCGTTCACGCGAGCGAGCAACGAATGCGGTGACGCTGTGCACGGCGGCCAGGATACCGCATGCGGCATCGTGCGCACCCGGCGCCACCGTGTAGAGTGCCGCGGTGACCACGGCCCGCAGCGCGCAGTCCGCGCCCAGCCTGACCGATGATGCCAAGCGCATCTGCCAGACCCTGCTGCGCATCGACACGACGAACCCGCCCGGCAACGAACGCGCCTGCGCCGAGGTGCTCGCCAGGGAGCTGGCCGAGGTCGGCTACCAGCCGGAGCTGCTCGAGGCGCAGCCGCTGCGCACCAACCTGGTCGTCCGTCACCGCGGCACCGGCAAGCTGCCGCCGCTGCTGCTCACCGCCCACCTCGACGTCGTCGAGGCCGATCCCACCAGGTGGCGCCGGCCGCCGTTCTCCGGCGAGGAATTCGAGGGTTGCTACTGGGGCCGCGGCGCGATCGACATGAAGAACATGGCCGCGATGTGCACCGCGATCATGCGCGGCCTCGTGCGCGGTGCCCCGCTCTCGCGCGACGTCATC
>JAEYYY010000137.1 GCA_023430775.1 Pseudomonadota bacterium | reverse complement strand
GCGTCGACCCGCGCCCGCGAGGCGCGAGGAACTTCATCGAGCGCGACGCGTTCGACGAGCCAGTCGGGAAGGTTGGTCATGGAGCCTCCAGGTGGCGGAGCTTTTCGCGCAGCTTGTCGAGCCGCTTGCGCACGCCGCCGACGCTCATCCCCACTTCGGCAGCGGTCTCTTCGAGCGTCATCTTGTCGTGCAGGTGGAGCACCGCGATCAGCGCGGTGTCGGTGGGCTCGTTGCGAAACAGCGTGTCGAGCATCGCCCGTGCCGCGTTGCGAGCCGCCGGGTCGGTGGCTTCAGCGATGTCGGCGATCACGTCATCGCCATCCTCGGGCCGCCGCTTGCGCGCGCGCAGCTTGTTCAGGCAGACGTTGGTCGCGATCCGGAACAGCAGCGAGCTGCCCCCTCGATCATCGAGGGCGTCTGCGTGGCTCAAGACCTGAACAAAGACGTCGTGCATGGCATCCCGAGCGGCCTGATCGTCCCGCAGCAGCTGCTTGCAGCGGCGCAGGACCATCGGGCCGTACTTGGTGTAGTAACTATGCGAATCGACCGGCACTTCGGATGGCGGACGAGGGTGTAACACCGGACCCTCGCGAAAGTGCCCCGGCGATTTTCGTGTGCGACGCGTGGGGGTTGGCCTCGTCCGGACGGACATGCAGATTCCGGCCAACCTCAAAGCCCCGCAGATCAAGCTCGGTTACGGCGAAGAGGTCGTCCACACCTTCGGCACGCTCCGCCGCAAGGGGATCTTCGGTAACCGCTACGGCGAGCTTCACGTCACCAACCAGCGCGTCGCGTTCGTCAAGGCGGTGATGGGCGGGCTCGCCGCATCGGCGATCAGCAAGTTCGGCGTCAAGCCGACCATCGTGTTCGATCGCAGCGCCATCACGTCGATCGACAAGGTGACGCACAAGAAGCAGGTCGCGATCGTGATCGCCGACGGCAAGAAGACCGAGAAGTTCCTGGTCGACGCCGCCGAGGCCGACGCCGCGCTGGCGGTGTTCCAGACCGCTGCCTGATCACTTCAAGGCGAGGTCGAACACGATCATTCCGTCGCGCGCCGTCAGCGACTTGAGCTCGGTGCCTTCGGAGCTGCCCGGAATCCAGATCTCCGCGAGCGCTTCGTCGATGTTGCCGGCCACGAGCGACCAGGCGCCGCGTACGATCCCCTCGACGCCGGCGGCATCGAGCGGCCGCTCGAGGTTGCCGTGCTGCGCGAGCAGCTGAGCAAACACCGCCGGCTCGGTGGTCGCGAGTGCGCTGCCTCTGGTGATGGCGAGCCCGGTCCGGAGCGATACCGCGAACCGCTGGACCTCCGCACCAGCGGCATCGCGTGCTGTGATCAGCAGATCACCGACGACCAGCTCGAGCTTCGAGTCGCCGTGGATGGTCGGTGGTAATGCGATCGTCAGCTCCACCGTCGCGATCTTCGGATCGAGCAACATGCCGAGTGGTCCGAGCTGGTCGCGCGGCAACGTCCGATCGAAGGCGCGCGCGGCCCACAGCCCGGACAGCAACTGATTCGCGGCGCCTGCGCTGGCCCACCCGGTCGCCTCGCCGTCGGGATCCGGCAGCCTCGCCTTTCTGTCGATGTAGCGCCCCGTCGTGCCGCCTCGCACGAGGATCGCCGAGCTGGCGGTCAGGATGATTCCGCGCGAGGAGATGTCGAGCCACGTCGGCTTGATCACCAGCTCGAGGTCACGACCGAGCAGCTGCGGTAGCGCCGGCCGGGCCAGCAGGATGGACAGCTGCGAGTCGACGATCGGTGCGACCCTCGTCTTGATCAGCTCGGCGAGTGCGATCTCGACGGCCGGCCTCGTCACCTTGCGAAGCAGCGACTCGACGACAGCGGGAACCCGCATCTGGATCTGGAAGTCCTCCAGGGTGACGTCGGGCTTACGGAACGCCGTCCGGATCTTGTCGGGCGCGAAGACTCCGGTCAGCTCCGCCCGGACGCGCGCCCGCGTGCGCACGGTCATCGACGTGGCGCCGCCGATACAGGCCGCGCGATAGCTGACATCGAGTTTGACCTCGACCTTGTCGACGCGAACCAGCGTCTCGATCGCGCTGTTCTTCGGCGCGAGATCGATGTCGATGTTGCCGACGCCGACATCCGCGATATCGACGCGAGCGCCGAGGCAGCCCGGCTCCTCGTAGATCGGGTTGAGAGCCTGGGCGGCGCGCTTGAAGTCGATCGCCTTTGCAGACACGGCGAGCGCCTTGCCGAACGCAGCGACGCCGCGGCGGCCGAGGCGAAATCCGATCGTCGATCCGGTGCGACCGTCGGCGACGGCGAATGGGCCCGCGAGGACAGCCCTGACGTCGCGCACGTCGTGGCCCGTCGCATCGATCGCGTGGGTCTCGAGGATCTCGAGCCCGTTCGACAGCGGTACGGTGGCCATGAAGGCACCATCCGGCGCCACGGTCGCCTGCGTGCCGTTGATCGTGACGCGTACCGGCCCGTCATCACGGACCCGGCCGCGAACGACCACGTTGGGGTCGTCGACAAACGTGCCGCGTGCGGGTGATTCGATCTCGAGCGTCGGCTCGACATCGCCGACTGCAGCATCACCCGGCCGCGGTGCGGGCTCGGGCGGCGGCGGCTCCGGGCGCGGATGCGGGCAGCCGGCGATCGCGAGCAGCAGCATCCACCGGCGCATGACGTGATTGTCCCCCATCGCTTCCGGTTATGCTCGGACTCGGTGCTGGAGCGGACCGACAATGAGCGATAACCACGCGGGCGTTGAACTTTCGGCACTCGCTGCCGCGCTGCCGGTCGTCTTTTACCTGGTCGTGATCTGGTGGTTCGACCGTTACGAGCGCGAGCCGTGGTGGCTCGTGTTGCTGACGTTCATCTACGGCGCGATCGGCGCGATCCTGCTCGGCGTGATCCTGTCGCTGACGGTGATCACGATGGCCGGCAAGACCGACGACTTCTCGTTCGGCGCCAGCATCGTCGCGCCGCTGTGCGAGGAACCTTCGAAGGCGCTGATCGTCTACCTGCTGCTGCTGTCGCGGCACTTCGACAACACCACCGACGGGCTGATCTATGGCGCGGCATCGGGCCTCGGCTTCGCGATGACCGAGAACTTCCTCTACTTCGTGCAGAGCGATGCTGCCGGCGGCATCGAGCAGTGGCAGACGGTCGTGATCTTGCGGTCGCTGTTCTCGGCCCTCATGCACTGCGCGGCGACCGCGACGTTCGGCGCCATCCTCGGTCGCTTCCGCTATCGCGGCGGCACCATGCAGTGGCTGGTCGCGCCGCTGATCGGGCTCGCGCTCGCGATGACGCTACACGCTGCCTTCAACACCGCCCTGGTCCAGAGCGCGATGCAGGAGGACGAGCAGGTCGCCTATCTCGGCTTCGGGCTGATCCCGATCGCGGCGCTGACGCTGTTCTCGCTGACCATGATCTCGCTCGGTCGCGAGCACCGCATGCTCGCCGCCGAGCTGCGCGAGGAAGCCGCCGTCGGCATCATCCCGATGGCCCACGCCGACATCCTGCCGTTCCACCGCAAGCGCTGGCGCAACGGCTGGCTCGATCCGCGGATCGACAAGAAGCGCTACATCCAGGCCGCCACGCTGCTCGCGTTCCGCAAGTGGCAGAGCAAGCTGCCCGCCGGGCGTCGCCACGACGTCGCCGGCGAGCTGGTGAACCTCCGCAAGGAAGTCGCCTGGCTGCTGCGCTCGGCGACCCAGCAGCATCCGGGACCGCCGCCCGGCGCGCCGCCTCCGCCGCAGGGTCCGTACTACCCGCCACCGAACTAGCGGCGCATCGCAGCGCGATCGCCCGCCGTCTCCGGCGTGGTGAGGCGCGTGATGCCGCGGGCGCGGAGCTGCTCCACGAGGGTGCGCGGCGTGCGCTTCGCCGACGGATCGTACACCGGCACGACGACCTCGAGCTTCGCGTCACCCGCGTACGCGCGCACCGTGACGGCGTCCTTGCTGCCCGCCGACACCAGCACGCAGCCCTCGAACTCGGTGCGCTCGACCTTGCCGAAGTCGACGGCGAATCGCCACGCTGCGTGGATCGCACGACCGGCGCTCCGCGCGCCGAAGCAGATGAAGCTGCTGCCTTCACCCTCCGGCGGAACGTCGGGGTCGTCACCGAGGATCAACCGGACCTCGTCGGCGCGAGCCACCCTGATGTTCACCGTCCGCGTGGTGTCGCCGGCGGCGACGGTGAGCTGGTGGGTGCCTGGCGCGAGGTCGCCGACGGTGAACCGATCCCAGTCGGTCTGCGTGATGCCGGGGCCCGCGATGGTCGCGTCCTCGTCGACGAGCGAGCCGCCGTTGCTCGCGTCGAGGGCGATGTAACCGACCGCTCCGGCCGTGAACAGGTTGCTCGACTGGCCGCCGCCGTTGACATCGAGCGCCACGGTCAGCGTCGGCGAGACCTCGGCGGCGACCACCGGCAACGCCGCGACGGGCGTCCGATCGAACAGCTCTCCGCTGTCGGCGGAGACGATGCGCAGGAAACCGTCGCCGCCCGCGACACCGCGCAGCGTCACCACGTTGTCGCGCTGGTTCTCGATCGCGATCGCGGTGCCGTCGTAGTCCGGCGTGAACGGCAACTCGAGCGCGACGTGGCGGCCTTCGTCGTCGACGTCGAACACGGTGACGTCCTGGCGGCCGCCGACGGCCAGCGTCTTGACGTCGCCGAAGTCGAACAGCGCTTCGCCGAACGTCGCGCCCTTGAAGTGGAGGCCGTCCTCGGTGATCGGATCGCAGACCTCACCTTCGGGGCAGCCGCCCGTGATCGCGCGATCGCCGGCATCGCACGAGGAAGCGCCGGCAAACGGAAACAGCGCGCTGGCGAGCAGCACGCGAGGGACGAGACGAAAAGAGCGGGTCATCGAAATCTCCAGGGTTGCGACAGGCTGACCCCGGACTCGCGTCCGCTGCTACCTCCCGAAACGTCGTTGCCGTCGCGTGCCGGGGCTCGCCGTCTACTTCATCGCCGCATCGATCGCGTCGGCGAGCACCCGTGCCCCGGCGGGCGTCGGGTGAACGTCGCACGTGCCGTCGGGCATCGCGATCAGCAGGCCGGCCGCGCACGGATCACCGTTTGCCGCCTCGGAGAACGCCGTCATGCCGTCCGCCACCGTGCCGCCGTGGAGATGAGTCTGCTCGGCGAGGATCGCGTTCATCCGATCGAGCGCGTACTGCGCGGTGCTGTCGCCGGGATACGGGTTGTAGATCGAGAGTGCAACCAGCGGGCCGTCGTAGACCTTGCGCAGCTGCGAGTAGATGAAGCCGAGGTTCTGGTTGTACGCGGTCGACGTCGCGATGAAGTTGGTCAGGATGCAGTTGAAGTCGCGATTGCAGATGTGATCGAGCAGGAACACGTCGTTCGCACCGATGTCGATCGTGACCAGCGACGTCTCCGGATGCGCGGTCAGGAAGTCGACCGCGGCCTGCAGCTGCGTGCCCTCGTAGTCGACGTGGAGGGGATACGCCTGGCGATTCTCGCGGCAGTGATTGTCGGCGCCGTCCGGCGACATGAAGCCGCCCGAGGCTTCACCCGGGCACGACAGGTTGGTGACGTCGAGGCCGCGCGCGGCGGCGAGCGCCTCCGGATAGCCAGACACCGTGTCGCGCTCGAGATCGACCAGCGGGTCGAACCCGAACGCCACCGAATCGCCGAGGGCGAGGTACGTCGTGCTCGGCTCGTCCGAGCCCGCCAGGGCACAACCCGAGGCGGCAACCGCCAGCGCCAGCCAGACCTTCATGCGGGCCACCAGAGGCAGGTTTCGTGCCCCATCTTGTCGCCGACATCCCGCGGAGTTGGCGGCCGGGATCGGAGGCCGGATCGACTGCCAGGCAGACCCGCTGGCCGCTGCAACCTCGTTGATGCGCCCGGATCTTGACCAACTTGCGCATCGGTCGGCCCCCGCGAACAAACGGTGTTGGTCGCGGCGTTGACTCGACGTGAAGCGACGCTTCGTCGAGCTCGCGGGTGTCGCGCTCGTGATCGGCCTCCTGGTCCTGCTCTATCGCGGCCCCGGTCGCGGCTTCATCCGCGGTCACGTCGGCGACGTCGCGGCGACCATGCTGGTGTACGCGCTACTGGGCCTCGCGTGGCGAGCGCGCATGCGAATCCGGGCGAGCACGACGATGGCGATCGCGATCGCGATCGAGCTCGGTCAGACCTGGTGGAAGGTCGACAACGCGGCGGGCTCGCTGCTGCTCGGGTCGACCTTCGATGCCTGGGACATCGTCGCGTACGCCGCCGGCGTCGCGATCGCGATCGGCTACGAGCACGTCAGCGCGGCATCGCAGCCAGATCCGGCATCATCCATGTCCTGAGTGCTTTGCAGTCTCGCAGCTGCAGTCGAGGCAGCCGTGCGTGGCGCAGGTGCCGCACGAGCGCGCGACCTGCTTGCGCAGCGCCTCGCGCGCGCGGAACACGCGGACGCCGGCGTTGTTCGCGGAGATGCCCGCCTCGTCGGCGTAGTCCTTGACCGGCACGCCATCGACATCGATCCGGCGCAGCGCGCTCGCGTACTCGCTTGAGCGTGTCGGCGAGCTGGCCGACGCACTTGCAGACGACGCGATGGAGCTCGTCATCGGTGTCGTCGATCGGCTCGAGCGCCGCCGCTTCGTGCCGGCGCTCGGCGGCCGCGGTGCGCCGGTGGTGATCGATGATCGCGTTGCGCAGGACGCGATAGAACCAGCCGACCGCGGTGTCGTTGATGGTGTCGAGCTTGCCGAGGCTCCTGACGAACGCGTCCTGGAGGATCTCCTCGGCGAGCGCCGCGTTGCCGACTCGCTTCTGGACGAACGCGAGAAACTCGCGGTGGTTGGCGACCAGCTGCGCGACGATCTGCGGGGTTGCGAGTGATTCTTCCGGTGGTTCCGCGGGCATCGCCGCCACTCTACCGCCGGCTGTAATGCGCGCCAGAGGGCTGCGTCTTCCAATCGAACGCGCCGATGGCGCCCAACAAGGAGACGCAGATGAAGAACCAAGAGACCGAGACCACCTGTCCCTGCAACACCAACCAGTGCGGCTGCAACGGCAAGTCGACGGACTGCCCGTGTGGTGAGGAATGCGAGTGCAGCTTCGGCTGCGAATGCACGGCGGCCGGCTGCGGCTGCAAGCCGTAACGCTGTGCAAGGCTCGCTGCCGCCTACGCGAACCACCAGCGGTAGAGACCGTAGGCGGCAGCGGCGCCGATCAGCACGGCGATCGCCACCAGCAACACCTGCGTCGCGAGCGAGCGGCGCTTCCAGATGCGCACGGCCGCGCGACCACCGCGCCGCAGCGATGGCTCGACGCGATCGAGCGCGCGCGCGAGCAACTTCGATTGCCCGCCGAGCAAGCCGAGGCCGAACAGGATCACGAGCAAGCCCGGTCCGGGGATGAACAGCAGCACGATGCCGCCGATCGCGAGCACGACGCCGAGGACGGTGCGTGCGATCGCACCGGCGCGTGTGCCCTCTCGCCTCATCCGATCGTGATGGTTCTCGAAGCGATCTCCAGGGCGATCATTTTTGAAGGCGCGCCATTCGCGAACTACGCTGGACACGATCGAGGTTCAACCAATTCACATGCCAGCGCGTCCCCGTGAAATTCGTAGCGCGGCTACGATTCGGCCGTGCGCGCCTGCACGGTCCTGCTGCTGTTCGCGGCTTGCGGTAATCGCGAGCGCGAGCCCGCGCGTGTACCGGCGAACCCCGACGAGCTGACGCCGGCCGAGCGTGCCCAGCTGGCGGAGCTGTCGCCGCGGCCGGCGCTGCCGCCCGATCCGACGAACAGGGTCGCCGACTCCCCCGCTGCCGCCGCGCTCGGCAAGGCGCTGTTCTTCGATCCCGAGCTGTCCGGCCCGCTGTTGATCGATGGCGAGCACGGCGAGGCCGGCGATCGCGGTCGCGTGTCGTGCCACACCTGTCACGACGGGCCGGCGATGGACGATCGCCGGGATGACCCGAAGCAGCTGTCGATCGGCACCGGCCGCGGCTCCCGCAACTCGCCACCGCTGATCGATGCCGCGTTCTATCGCTGGGCGAACTGGGCCGGGCGCTTCGACTCGCAGTGGTCGCTGACGCTCGGCGTGATCGAGAAGCCCGAGGTGATGAACGGCGCGCGGGTCGATGTCGTGCGCCGGATCGTCGAGCACCATCGCGCGGACTATGAGGCCGCGTTCGCCGGCGATGCCCTGCCCGCCACCCTGGACACCCGGCGGTTTCCAGCCGACGCGCGCCCGAAGACCGCGGCGTGGGACCGGATGACCGACGACGATCGCGCGTTCGTCGATCGCGTCTACGTCAACGCGGCGAAGTCGATCGCCGCGTACCTGCGCCTGCTGCGAGGCCGCGAAGCGCCGTTCGATCGGTTTGTCGCAGGACAGGCCGACGCGATCGGCGTCGAGGCACGGCGCGGCCTCAAGCTGTTCCTCGCGCACTGCAAGAGCTGCCATTCCGGCCCGCACTTCACCGACGGGAAGTTCCACGCGCTTGCCGTGGCCCAGTTCGGTCCGGACGTGCCGAAGATCGATGGCGGCCGCACCGACGATCTGCCGTCGCTGCTCGCCAGCCCGTACACCGCCGACGGCGAGTACAGCGACGATCGCAAGACCAACCGGCTCGCCGAGCTGCGCGCCGAGAAGCCGGTGCGCGGTGCGTTCCGCACGCCGACGCTGCGCAACATCGATCTGACCGCGCCGTACATGCACGCGGGGCAGTTCAAGACGCTCGCCAACGTCGTCGCGTTCTACAAGGCGGGAGGTGGCGAGGTCGAAGGCATCGTCAAGGATCCGCTGATGAAGCCGCTGCCGCTCTCGGAGCGCGACGAAGCAGACCTCGTCGCGTTCATGAAGACACTCACCGACGCGCCGCTGCCGGCGGAGCTCGTCGACCCGCCCGATCGACCCGCGGCGCTCGAGCGCCTGATCCGCGAGCTGCGCGCGGCCGACCTCGGCGCGGCGGCGGAGACGCTCCAGGAGCGGCTGACTCAGAAGTCACCCAAGATGATGCTGCGCTTGCCGGATGCGATCGCCGCGGCGCAGCAGCTGCTCGACATGGTCGAGCTGCCGGAGATCCGCGCGCTGCACACGGTGATGCCGCGCTCGACGGTGGAGCTCGCCCGCGCGGTGCGCGAACGCGGGGTCCCGCTCGACGAGGCGAAGCGGATCGCGAGCTATCTGACGACCGTGGTCGGCAAGCTCGACTTCGAGAAGCTCGCCACCTTCGACGAGAACCACTCGCACGTGATCGGCCGCGACTGGAAGGATATCGACTACAGCGGCGAGTCCATGACCTGGCAGAGCCAGCGCGACGACTGGACCCCGAAGGGCGTGCAGAGCTTCAAGCGCGCCGCGTTCATCCACGCCTACTTCGTCGGAGCCGAGTCACTCCCGCACTGGAAGCGGGTCTATGCCCCGCGCGGCAAGATGGCCGACGTCCCGGCGCCGTGACGCTGCGAGTTCGCGATACCGTGGGGGCGTGGAAGTTGCGCCGGAGTCCAATGTCGTTGCGGCGATCGATCTGTTGCTCACGATCGGCTACATCGACGGGCAACTGCATCCCGACGAGCAGGCGCTGATCCGCCGCTATCTCGATCACCTGATCAAGATGAAGCCGGAGTCGGCGGGTCACGTCGATGCCGCGTACGCGCGCCTGACCTCCGAGATCGCAGCGCTCGCCGCCGAGGTCACCGCACAGGATGACGGCACGTTCGTGGCGACGCGCCTCAAGGTCCGCGCGGTCTCGGTGTTCCGCAGCTTCACGCCATCCGATCAGGCGGTCGCGCTCGAGTTGCTGACCGCGATGACCCAGGCCGACGGCACGATCGCACCGCGCGAGCGCGAGCTGCACGAGGAGCTGCTCGCGTACTTCCACGCCGAGCCGAGCATCCCGACGCCGTCGACCGAGCCGCCGCCGGAGATGCTGCGCCTCGAGCCGCCACAGGCGCTGCCGCTCCCCGCGGTCTCGCATCCGGTGCTCGATCCGCTCGAGCATCCCTACGCGGCCGACCCTGCCGCCGCGGCATCGCAGTTCGCCAGCGACTACGCGCTGATCTTCCAGACGATCAACGGCTGGGAGCAGGCGCGCGCGATCGGCAATGGCCGGCTCCTCGGTGTCACCGCGATCGATCAGCTGCCGCCCGGCGCGCGCTGGCTCGACGGCCACGTCCACGTCCTTCGCCCGATCCAGCCCACCGAGCTGATCGTGCTCGGCGATCTACACGGCTGCTACGGCTGTCTCAAGGCCGCGGTGCTGCAGTCCGGCTTCATCGAGCGCGCCACCGCGCATCGCAACGATCCGGCGAACCATCCCGACGTCAAGCTGGTGCTGCTCGGCGACTACCTCGACCGCGGCAGGTTCGGCTTCGAGGGCGTGCTGCGGGCGGCGCTCCAGCTCCAGGTGATGTTTCCCGATCACGTGCTGCTGCTGCGCGGCAACCACGAGTACCTGGTGCGCGTCGGCGAGCAGGTGGTCAGCGCGGTCAACCCGGCCGAGGCCGTCCCCGCGATCACCGATCTCGCGCCGCCCGGCATCCTCGACGCCTATCGCCACCTGTTCGAGCACATGCCCACGGCGCTGGTCTTCGAGCGCACGCTGTTCGTCCACGGCGGTGTGCCGCGCGACGAGACCACCGCCGAGCGCTATCGCGATCTGTCGAGCCTCGGCGATCCGGTGATCCGCTTCGAGATGATGTGGAGCGATCCGGAACAGATCGACACCGTGCCGCTCGAGCTCCAGCGCGCGAGCACGCGGTTCTCGTTCGGTCGCGATCAGTTCCGCGCGTTCATGGACAAGCTCGGCTGCTACGCGATGGTGCGCGGCCACGAGCAGGTCGACACCGGCTTCATGACCAACTTCGATGTCGGTCGCGCCGCGCTCCACACCGTGTTCTCCGCCGGCGGTGCGCACAACGAAGATCTGCCCGCCGACTCGCGCTATCGCAGCGTCGTGCCGATGGCGCTGACCGTGCGGTGGAGCAATGGCGTGGCCACCGCGTTCCCGTGGGCGATCGATTACCTACCGTTCGCCGATCCCGCGAACAACGGCTTCCACCGCTGAATCACTGGGGCAGCTCGATCGCGACGTCCTGCCGCTCGTCGCCGGCATCGACCCGGACCTGCGTCGCGCCGCGCACGCCCTCGAGCTCGGCCTCGATCCAGTAGCTGCCCGTCGGCGCGTCGGTGAGGCGGAAGTTGCCGTTCGCATCGGTCGTCGTCGACAGCTCGTCGACGAACACCTTCACGCCGGCGACGCGAATGCCTCGGCGATCGCGCACCACGCCGCTGATCGTCGCGCTGCGCGACAGCGTCAGCCGGAGATCATCCGGCGCCGCGCGCACCGAGACCTGCCGGGTCACCGCGGTGAACCCCTTCGCGCGGATCTTCAGCGTCCACTCGCCGGTGGCGAGGCCACGCAGGTTCGCGACGCCCGCGGGATCGGTGGTCGCCGCCGCGGTGCGATTGCCCGGGCCGCTCGCCTCGATCCGGATCCCGCCGAGCCCCGCCGAGCTGAAGGCATCGCGCAGATCGACGTGCAGCGAGCCACCGCGCTCCATGCGGATCTCGGTCCAGCGGTCCGCCTGCGTCGTCGCCCGCATGGTCGGGAAGTCGCCACCCGAGACCTCGAGGACGTAGGTGCCGAGCGCGGCTCTCTCGATCGTGAACTTGCCGGTCTTGTCGGTGATCACCTGGCGCTTCGTCGGCCCCTCGGCGACGCGCACCATGACGTTGACCGCCGGGCCACCGTCGGCCGCGATCACCTGCCCGCGCAGCTGTGCGTTCTCGACGACGAGCGAGAAGTCTTCGCGCCGCCGCGGCCCGGCATCGCCGAGCGTCAAGGCGCGCTCCACCACGCCATGCCCCGGTGCGGTGACCGACAGCGCGATCGGTCCCGACAGCGCGCGCAGCGTGTAATCGCCGGTCGCGTTGGTCATCGTCGCGGCGATCTTGGTCGTGCCCTCACCGCTGCCGGCACCCGCCGTCACCGTCGCGCCGGCGATCGGACCATCGCGACCGACGACGCGCCCCTCGACGAGCACGCCCGGATGCATCGCGATCCGCACGTCGGGTGTCTCGCCACCGCTCTTGATCACGAACGGCTCGCTCGTCCCCGGTGCCAGCGATGCCGAGAACGCGACCGCGACATACGAGCCCGGGGCGATGCCATCGATCCGATACCTGCCCGAGGCATCGGTCGACAGGCTGCGCGTGGCATCGATCGCCGGTCCCGCTTCGCGACGGAACGCGGCGATCAGCTTGGCATCGCGCGCGTCGATCGGATCGAGCGCGCGCGGCTGCGCGAGCACCACGGCGTGGGCGAGGATCGGCTCGGGATCGACGTACCAGGTGCGCCCCGCCCGCTCCTGCGTCAGCGAGAAGTGAAGGTGTGGACCGAACGCGAGGCCGGTGTCGCCCATCGCGCCGAGCGCATCGCCCGCGCGAACACGCAACCCGACCTCGATGCCGGGACGCACCTCGTCGAGGTGCATGTAATAGGTGCGCACGCCCTGCCCGTGCTCGACCGCGACATAGCGGCCGGCCTCGCCGTGACTGTCGAGGTGCGCGACCACCACCTCGCCGTCGGCGGCCGCGTGGATCACCGTGCCGCGCACCGAGCCGATGTCGACGCCACAGTGGCCCTGCCCGCACTCGACCGGACGGTTACCCGACCGGTTTGCGCCGAACCGGAGATGCTCGCCCGGCGGCAGCACGCGGCGGCCCGCGAGCGGATGGACCCAGCGGATCCGCGCGTCGAGGCGCGCACTCTCGGTGGCGAGCCCGGCGCCTTGCCGCCGCAGCACGATCGTCGCGTTCGCCACCGGCGCACCGTTGCCGTCGACGACGATGCCCGCGACCACACCGGTGCGCGTCATTCGCACCGCGACCTCCGAGGTCGGCGCGGTCGCATCGAGGATCTGCTCGCCGGTCTGCACGTGACCGCTGGCCGCACCCTCGATGCGCCACTTGCCGAACGGCAAGCCCGCGATCAGGAACTTTCCGGTGCCATCGACCTGCGCCACGCGCATCACGTGATCGACATCGACCGGCATCAGCGTCACGGTCCCCGACGACGGCGGCAACGCATCCGCGACCAGCTGACCTCGCACCGTCGAGCCGGGCACGAGCGCGAGCGCGATCTCCGGCTGGGCGGCGAGCTCGCCGATCCGCGCGAGGTTCGACACCAGCGCGCCTTCGCGCGCCCACACCTCGTACGCACCCGGTTGCAGCCCCTCGAAGCGCGCGACGCCTTCGCGATCGGTGAACGCGGTGGCGAGCGTCGGGCGGCTACCATCGCTGAGGCTGACCTCGGCGTTGGGCCGCGCGAGCCCATCGACCAGCACGCGCACCGCCAGTCCGTTGCTCGGCTTTGGCGCTGCTGCCGTCGTGGTCGCGATCGCGGGCGGCTCCTGATGCACCACCGTCGGCATGGCGGCGAACGGCGGCGGTGTAGGCGCGATGGTCACGCGCTGCGCCTCGCGCGGCTTGGGCCAGGTGGCGAGTGCAGCGGCAGCGCTGAACACCAGCGCTACCCTGTGCCAGTCGGGAGCCGCGCGCATCGGCGCGGGGAGTTGCAGTCCCCGTGCCTCCGGAATCTCGCGGACTTGGGCGTCCTCCGGCAGCGTCAGTTTGACAACCGCGACCGCCCTGCCGGCACCGCGTGCCGTATTGGCAGCGTGCCGGGCGGCCTGCGAGCGCTTCTTGCGCTGCGATCGCGAACGACGCCCCACGACCGAAGTCTCGTCGGAACCTGCGCGCCTTGCAACGAGCTTCGAGCTTCCGCGCTACCGGCGCTCGATCGACTTCTTCGCGGCATCGACCCATGCGTGGACGCGGCGGTCCTTGCTGCCGCTGCGCACCTCGTCGAGGAACGGCAGCTCCGCCTTGGTGCCGAGCGTGCCGATCACCGACAGCGCGGCGCGATGCCAGCGCACCCAGTTCTGCTCGCGCCAGCCGCGCGGCGGCGTCTTCGCGGCGGTCGCGAGGTGCGTCTTGTAGAGCTCGACCACCTTCGGCAGCACGCGCGCGTCGCGCGACAGCTCCAGCGTGTGGAACACGTCCGACGGATCGTCCTGCATCAGGAACTTTCCGGCGAGCTGGTCGCCGATGTAGTCGACGTCCTTGTTCCTGGTCTTGACCGGATTGACGCCGCTCTCGGCGAGCGCGCGCACGCACGACATCTGCTTGAAGAACAGGTTGCCCTCGTCGTCGGCCGGCTTCTTCGCGACATCGACGCGCGACGCGATCGTGGTGCACGCCTTGACGACGCGCGCCTTGTACTTGGCCTGACCCTGCGTGCAGTAGAACCAGAGCTCGTCGAGCTCGCGCAGCTTCGCCGGGTTCTTCGCGGAGGCCTCGAGTTGCTTGACCTGGCCATCGACGTCATCGCAGACGAGGCCGGCGTGAGCGGTGGTCGCGGCGAGCAGGATGGCGAGAGCGATCGAGATGCGGAGCATTGCTGTTCTGCAACGCACGCGAGGCGCAGGTCATTCGCCGGGTGATCCGTGCGGTTTCACACGCGAAGCCGACGGAAGAGTGCAGCCGCTCCGAGCGTAGCCGCGGCGACGCCGGCGACCGCGGTGACCGCGCCGATCGCCTGCACCGCGGGAGCACCGAGCCAGGTCGCGAGACGAGCCAAGGGATCGCGCTGGCGGGCGCGGAACTCGTAAGGACCGTGAGCGCCGTGATCGCCGGGCACCGGCTGCCACAGGCTCGAGTGTTTCGGATCGCGGACGATCGCCGGCGACTGGTGATCGAACACGGTGCGCGCGAGGTAGCGATCGACGAGACCGGGCACGAGCTTGTGACCGAGGATGTTCATGATCGTCGATGCGCCGACCCAGACCTCGCGACGCTGGTGCGTGGCCGCGAAGTGAACCGCTTCGGCGGCGAGCTCGGGCTGATAGATCGGCGGCACCGGCTGCGCCTCGACACCGAGCTTGTTCTCCGCGTAGCGGAACTGCGGCGTGTTGACGGCCGGCAAGTGGACCTGGGTCAATCGGACATGCACGTTGTCGTGCCGTAGCTCGCTGCGCAGCGCATCCGTGAACGCGCGCACCGCGTGCTTCGCCGCGCAGTGCGCAGCCTGTAGCGGTCGCGCGCGATACGCGTGTGCGGAGCCGACCTGGACGATCGTCCCGCGATCGCGCGTTCGCATCGCACGCAGTGCGGCGAGCGTACAGAACACGTAACCGTGATAGGCGACGTCGGTGACCCGGCGCAGCTCGTCGGAGCTCAGCTGATCCGCGCGACCGAACACGGTGGTCGACGCGTTGTTGATCCAGATATCGATCGGTCCGAGATCGCGCTCGATGCGTAACACCGCAGCGTTGACCTGTTCGGCATCTGCGACATCGACGGGAAGTGCGAGGGCGCGTCCGCCGAGTGCCGCCACTTCTCGCGCCGTCGCTGCGAGCCCCTCGGAGCCACGCGCGAGCAACGCGACGTGTGCGCGCTGCACGGCAAATCTGCGCGCCGTGGCCCGGCCGATTCCCGAACTTGCACCGGTGATCGCGACGACGAGGGGCGTACGGCTTTTCATGGGAGACCTCTCCGGACGTCGACGCAAGTTCGAGGCCCAGGACGTGCAACTTGTCGGACCATGCAGGAACTGAGTAGCTGGAAGGCTCCGAACCACGATGACATTCGTCGCCACAGCAGCAGATCTGCGAACCGACGGATCGATCAGCAAACGCGCGATGCGATCGACGAAGTCGGGGATTCTCCCTCGAAGATTCGCGCACGCCTCGACGAGCTCGACCGCGAGTGGGACATCGATCGCGCGCTGATGTTGAACTTCGCGGTGCTCGCCACGGTCAGCTCGTCGATGGCGATGCGCACTTTTTACAAGCACCGTCGCTTCGGTGGCTGGGCCGGGATGTTCTTCACCCAGATGGGGTTCCTGGCATTCCACGCGATCAAGCGCTGGTGCCCGCCGATGCCGGTGTTCCGCCGGCTCGGCTTCCGCAGCGACCAGGAGATCGCCGAAGAGCGCTCGGCGCTGCGCACCCGGCTGGCGCAGCTGGAAGCCCGCTGATTCCTGAATTCGGGCCTGGAGCGGGCCGCCAGGCGTGGCAAGCTGCGCGCCGATGCTGCAGCTCCGAAGGACCCTGATTCTCGTCGTCGCCGCGCTGTTCGCATGCGGCCCCAAGTCGTCGCCCACACCACCGGGCGGCGGTTCGCAGACCACCACGGTCGATCCGGGCAAGCCCGCGCCTACCGGCCCGGAGCTGCCGTTCTGGCCGAAGGTGAAGAAGGGCGTGCTGCCGAACGGGCTCACCTATTACGTGTTGCCCCACGGCAAGCCCGAGAAGCGCGCCGACCTCTACCTCGCCGTCAACGCCGGCGCGGTCCAGGAGGACGACGATCAGCAGGGGCTCGCGCACTTCGTCGAGCACATGCTGTTCAACGGCACGAAGCGGTTCCCGAAGCAGGACATCATCAATTACATCGAATCGGTCGGCATCAAGTTCGGCGCCGACCTCAACGCGCGCACCGCGTTCGACGAGACCGTCTACCAGCTGCAGGTGCCCACCGACGATCCGAAGCTGGTCGACAAGGGCTTCGACATCCTGCGCGACTGGGCCGCCGACGCCACGTTCGATCCCGTCGAGGTCGACAAGGAGCGCGGCGTGGTGATGGAGGAGCTGCGGCTCCGCCTCGGCTTGCAGATGCGCCTGATCGACAAGCTGCTTCCCCTGATCTTCACCAACTCGCGCTACGCGAAGCGGTTCCCGATCGGCAAGGCGGAGATCATCCAGAAGGCGCCGCGCGACACCGCGGTCCGCTACTACAAGGACTGGTACCGCCCAGATCTGATGGCCGTGATCGCGGTCGGCGACTTCGACGCGGCGGCGATCGAGAAGCAGATCGCTGCCAAGTTCGGTGACCTGCCGAAGGCCGACAAGCCGCGGCAGCGCCCCGCCGCCGGCGTGCCCGCCGCGACCGGCACGCGCGTCGCCGTGCTCACCGACAAGGAGCTACCGGCCACGGTGGTCGCCGTCGGCAACATGGTCGCCACCCGCCCGAAGGCGTCGGCCGCCGATCATCGCCGCATCCTGATCGAGCAGCTCTACCAGCTGATGATCAACCAGCGCCTCGAGTCGATCGGCCGCAAGCCCGATGCGCCGTTCGCACAGGCCAACGTGCTGACCCCGCCGTTCGTTCGCGAGGTCGAGCTCCTCGTGCGCTTCGCGATCGTCAAGGGCGACGACACCGAGTCCGCGCTGCGCTCGCTGTTCGCGGAGGCGCTCCGCATCGAGAAGCACGGCTTCGTGCAGACCGAGCTCGATCGCGCGCGTGCGATCGCCCAGCGCGCCGCCGACCAGGCCGTGGTCGAGTCGGCCACCCGCGACTCGAAGGAGTTCACCGAGGAGCTGGTTCGCAACTTCCTGACCGGCGAGTACGTGGTCGGCCCCGAGGTCGAGCGCGACATGACGATGAAGGTGCTGCCCACCATCACGCTCGCCGAGCTCAACGCCGCGGCGAAGAACTTCGGCGGCGCCGAGAACCGCGTGATCGCGATCATCGGCCCCGAGGGCAAGCCGATGCCCGATCAAGCGAAGGTGCTGAAGATCGTCGACGATGTCACCAAGCAGACGCTCGAGCCGTGGAAGGACGTCACCGTCACCGCGAAGCTGATGGACGAGCCGGCCTGGCCGGGCACCGTCGCGAAGGAGACCAAGAACGAGAAGGTCGGCACCACCGAGTGGACGCTGGCCAACGGCGTGCGCGTGATCGTCAAGCCAACCGACTTCGAGAAGGACGCGGTCGTCATTCGCGGCAGCTCGCCGGGCGGCCTCAACACCGCCTCCGCGAAGGATTACATCCACGCGGCGGCCGCCGACGAGATCGTGTCGGCGAGCGGCGTCGGTCAGCTCGATGCCGATGCACTCGGCAAGGCGCTCGCCGGCAAGCGGGTCGCGGTCGGCAGCGAGATCGACGACACCTCCGAATCGATCGAGGGCTCGGGCTCGGCGCGCGACCTCGAGACCATGCTGCAGCTCATCCACCTGCGGATGACCGCCCCGCGCAAGGACGAGGAGGCGTTCAACGTCTGGAAGACCAACACCATCGACGCGCTCAAGAAGCAGGCGGCCTCGCCCGATTACGAGTTCGGCAAGCGCTACCAGGAGACGCTGTGGCAGAAGCACCCGCGCCACAAGATGCCCACGCCCGACGACATCAAGTCGGTCGACCTCGACAAGGCCCTCGCGTTCTATCGCGAGCGGTTCGCCAACGCGGCCGACTTCACGTTCGTGATCGTCGGCGTCGTCGAGCTCGACAAGCTCAAGCCGCTCGTCGAGGCGTACCTCGGCAGCCTGCCGGGCAAGGGCAAGAAGGAGAAGGAGGTCGACAACGGTGCGAAGCGTGTCGGCGGTGTCTCGAAGCACGCGTGGAACCTCGGCCAGGAGCAGAACAAGGCGACCGTCCAGATCCTCATCCACGGCGACGAACCGTGGTCGCGCGACAAGGAGCGCGACATGTTCATCCTCAGCTCGGTCGCGTCCGTCCGGCTGCGCGAGGTGCTGCGCGAGGATCTCGGCGGTGTCTACGGCGTCGGTGCCGGTGGCCGGCTGTCGCGGTCGCCGAAGCAGGAGCGGACGTTCTTCATCGGCTTCGGCTGCGCACCCGATGCCGTCGACAAGCTGATCAACGCGGCGTTCGCCGAGCTCGACACGATCGCCAAGAACGGGATCGCCGAGAGCTATCTCGACAAGGTCCGCCAGACCTTCATCCGCGACCGCGAGGTGTCGATGCGCACCAACCAGTACTGGCTCGACTGGCTCGGCCGCTCGGCGTGGTACGGCGACGATCCGGCGCTCGTCCTCGATCCGAAGCCGGTGCTCGATCGCATCACGGTGACCAACCTCAAGGCGGCGGCGAAGAAGTACCTCGACCGCAAGAAGATGTTCCAGGCCGTGATGCTACCGGGCAAGTGATGCGCTGATCGCGCTCACCAGCTCGGCGACACCGCCGCGAGCGCCCTGCGCGATGCCGCGGCCGCTTCACGGAAGGCCGCCGTCTCGGTCGGCGCCGAGGCCCGGATCGAGACGCCCGCCTTGACCAGCGCTGCAATGCCGCGCTCGGTCTCGGCGCGCCAGCTCGCACGCAGCTTCGGCTCGTAGTCGCGACAGGTCTCGAGCACGACCTTGCGATGCGGCCCGGTGAGCTTCGCCCACGCCGCGCCGTGGAACACCAGACCACCGACGACGTAGCGGTAGCGCAGCTCGGTCATGAAGCGTGCGCGCTGGGCGCCGATCACCATCTGGTAGAGCGGCGGTAGCGCCCATGCCGAGGCGCGGCGCTGGACGATCGCGTCGGTCAGCTTGCCGTCGATCGGCACGGTCAACAGCGGTGCCGCGCGGCCGAGCACGTCGCGCAGGTTCGCGATCGGCTGGGTCGAGAACAGGTGCGAGAAGCCGAGGTCGGCCCACATCACGAACGTCAGGCCGCGCTTCGCGAAGCGCTCGCGAACCTCGGCATCGAGAGCGGCGGTCGCGCGATCGACATCCGCGTAGTCGCGAAACAGTCCCGGGTACTGCCATGCTGCCATCTCGGGCACGAGGGCGATGAGGCCGGTCTCGGACAGCGCGCCGCCGTCGAGCTTGCCATCGCGGATCTGCGCGGCCATCGCCTGCTCGTCGCCGAGCTGGCCGCCGGTGACGAAGTCGAGACGCACCTGCCGCTTCGTTCGCAGCTCGATCTCCTTCGCGAGCGCGAGCATGTCCGCCGTGTACCGGCTGCCATCGACGGACAGCGTGCCGACGCGCAGCTTCACCGGATCCGCGTGCGCGGTGGAAAGGGAGAGGGCCAGCAGTACGAACCCCACGAACCGCAAGCCCATGATCCGGTGGTAGCGCGGGGTGCTTTTGGCCAGCGGGGCAAAGGCCGGCAACGCGCGTTCCGGTAGGCAGGTGTCGACCGCGGGCAGCGAGCTTTTGCAGCAAGTGCGCGAGTCGAGGTACGCGGGTCCCGGCATGTCGGTTGCGAGGGTGTCGGTCATGTCCAAACGCGAACTCGACACCATGGAGCTCGAACACGTCACCGGCGGTGGGCCGATCAACGCGATCCGCGGTGGCGTGGCGGGATGGAACCTCGGGCAGCAGCACGGCCGCGATGTCGGCGCCGCTGCCGGTCGCGCGGTCGGTCGGCAGATCGGTCAGCAGGAGCGCGGCCGGATCGGCGGCGTGATCGGTGGATCGATCGGCGCGCGCAAGGGCGGCAACTTCGGCGAGCAGTGGGGACCGGCGATCGGCGCGGGGATGGGTGCGCTCGGCGGTCTGGCGATTCCGGACTGATCGCTTCCTGTTGGCAGTGCCTCTTGAGAACGACCGTGTGGTTAGTGCTCGTGGTCCGCGGACCGTCGGCGCTTAGGTGGTGCTCGTCCACAGCGCTCTGCTCGTCCGGAAGAATCCCG
>JAEYYY010000132.1 GCA_023430775.1 Pseudomonadota bacterium | reverse complement strand
CCGCGGGATCGAGCGCGGTGTCGCGAATGTCGAGCCACGCGAAGCGCCGGCTCGCGAGCAGGGCCGAGCTCGCCGCGGTCAGGGCGGTGCGCTGGAGATGGAGACGACGGACGCCCGCGAACCAGGGCGCCGCGATCAAGCGCTCCAGCTGGGCGTCGGTCAGCTCGCTGTAGCGGAGATCGAGCTCGCTGACCGCCAGCTTGGCGGCGATCAGATCGGCAACGTGACCGTCGGAGAGCGGCAGGTACGGCAGCCCGAACGTGCGCAGCCGCGAGAGATCGAGTGCGAGCAGCGAGCTGATGGCGTCGATCGGAAGGCCGTCGGTCGCGATCTTGGTGAAGTCGTCGTCGACGTCCGCGAAGCCACGAGACGCCGGGCTGGCGATCACCGATGACAGTAGGCGCGAGGCCGGGTCATGCAACAGGCGCTCGAGCATCACCGGGCTGCGAACGTCGAACGGCAGCTCGACGGCCGTCACGAAGCCGTGGCGCCACCCGGTGATGAACCGCTCCGGCACGGGGCCTCGCCAGCGCGCGCGCTCCTCCTTGGTGAGCTCGCGCTGCGACCGCACGAGCTCGCCCCGGACATCGCCGTGCTCGAGGAGCCAGTCGCCGTAGACCGTCCACGCCCCGCGGTCCTCGGGGTTGGCGCGCAGGTGAGCCTCGAGCTCCTCCACGGCGCGCAGCGTGCCATGGAAGACCACCGACTGCCGAGATAGGGAGGCGCCCTGCTGGGGACTGCGTGCTAGATCTCGATCGTGCGTCGCAGGTTTTTGGTCGCGCTCGCGATCCTGACGGCCGCGCACCTCTATGTGTGGTGGCAGCTCGTGCTGCCGCTGCCGTCGCCACTCTGGCAGATCGGCACCGCGCTGATCGTGCTGTTCGGGCCCAGCTTCCCGCTCACGCAGGGCATCGCGCGCGGCCGGCCCCGCGCTGCGGCCAAGCCGTGGCTGCTGGTCGGCTACATCTGGTTCGGGTTCTCGATCTACTGGTTCCTCGGAGCCGTGGGCGCCCATGTCGCGGTCGCGTGTGGCGTCGAGCCGCGGGTGGCAGCGATCTGGGGCGGCGGCATCGCCACCGGCGTGGTCGTGCTCGGCCTCCTGCATGTCGCGCGCGGCCCGCTGGTGCGGCGGGTGCGCGTGCCGATGGCAAAGCTCCGCGCGCCGTACACGATCGTCCAGCTCACCGATGTTCACATCGGACAGATCATCGGCCGCGACTTCGCCGAGCAGATGGTTCGTCGCGTCAACGCGCTCAAGCCCGACGCGATCGTGATCACCGGCGATCTCGTCGATGGCCGGCTCTCGGAGCTGCGTCCGCACATCGAGCCGCTGCGCCACCTGCGCGCCCGCGACGGCGTGTACTGCGTCACCGGGAACCACGAGTACTACTGGGACGCCGAGTCGTGGCTGCTGCACATCCGCTCGCTCGGTATCCGCGTGCTCCGCAACGAGCACGTCACGCTCGGTAGCGCGGTGACGATCGCCGGCGCCGACGACTCGTCTGCCACCGAGGATGTGCCGCGCGCCGTCGCCGGTCACGATCCGGAGCTGCCGCTGGTGTTGCTCGCGCACCATCCGCGCACGATCACGCGGGCGATCGCCGCCGGCGTCGATCTCCAGCTGTCCGGCCACACCCACGGCGGTCAGCTGCTGCCGTGGGGCTACCTCGCGCGGCTGTTCGATCCCAAGGTCGCCGGCCTCGAGCGCTTCGGCTCGACCTGGCTCTACGTCAGCCAGGGCACCGGGTTCTGGGGGCCGCCGTTACGTGTCGGCACCAGTTGCGAGATCTCGGCGATCACGCTGGTGCCCGCCTGATCACCAGTCCTCGTTGTCGCTCTGCACGTACTTCTCGACGACGAGGGCCATCCGCGTCGCCAGCCGCACCGCGCGATCCGATTGCTCGAGCTCGTTGTCCTCGGTCACCGCACCGGCGGCGATGAAGCCGGCCATGATCCGCGACGCCGCGTGGAGCACCGCCGTCTCGCTCGGCTGGAGCACGAGATAGGCCGCGGCCTGCTGTCGCGACTGCGCGCCGACGGGCGTGTTCAGCGCCGGTCGCGGTGGCGTGTCGGGGGTGGGTTCGCCGTCGAGCGCGAGGCCCGGTACGGAGACGCTCAGCATGTCTGCCGTCGACGCCGCCGTGATCTCGGCGCCGCAGCGCGAGCACCGATCGCCGCGGGCTATCGCCCGACACTTCGGACAGGTGGCTAGCTCGTCCATGGAGTGATGCTCTCACATGCTGCTAGCCTCGCCGCGATGACCGCGATCGTCGTGCTCGGCATGCACCGCAGCGGCACCAGCTGCCTCGCGGGCATGCTCGCCGCGGCGCGCCTCGCCTCGGCGGGGCCGGCGATCCGCAACTGGGACAACGCGCGCGGACATCACGAGATGCTCGACCTCGTGCGGCTCGACGAGGCGGTGCTCGCGCACAGCGGCGGGCACTACCTGTCACCGCCACCCGAGGTGCGCTGGACCGAGGCGCATGCCGCCGAGCGCGATCGCCTGCTGTCGACGCACATCGAGGGCTTGCCACCGCTGCTCAAGGATCCGCGGATGCTGCTGGTGCTGCCGTTCTGGCGCGCCTCGCCGGTGCCATTCCGCACCATCGGCATCGTGCGCCATCCCCTCGCAGTGGCGCGCTCGCTCGCGATGTGGCGCGAGCTGCCGCTCGCAGAGGGCGTCGCGCTGTGGCTCGCGCACGCGCGGGGGCTCGTCGGGGTCACGCCGGTGATCGACTTCGATCAGCCGAAGGAGCTCGTCGTCGAGGCGGTCGCGGCATGGGCCGGCTGCGATCGATCGCTGCTCGAAGGCGCATACGACGAGCAGCTCGTGCATCACGACGATCGCGATGCGCCGGCGCTGCCGAGGCTCGACGAGGCGATCGCGCTGTATCGACAGCTGGGCGGGCAGGGCGGCTTCGCGCGCTGCTTCCCGCGTGCGGAGATGGAGCAGTTCGAGCGATTGCTTCGCGCCGGCTCGGTGATCGAAGCCGTCGAGTGCGTGCGTGGCGCGATCTCGACCTCGAACGATCCGGCTGCCGTCCTGGTGCCCGCAGTCACCGCGCTGGTTCGCAATCGCGCGTACCAACAGGCGCGCGACTTGATCGAGCATGCGTCGAACCAGGTCGAAACATCCGTCGAGACCGCTGCCGCGATCACGAACCGCGATTCGATGAAGCAGGCGCGGGTCGAAGGACGCGATGGACGAGGTGGCGACGCGATTCCGGTCGCCGCGAACGCGATCGCGGAC
>JAEYYY010000123.1 GCA_023430775.1 Pseudomonadota bacterium | reverse complement strand
TCGCGGGATCGCGCGACAGCGGCCGCATCTCGATCTGCGCGCGCACGCGCTCGCGCCGCCAACCTTCGCCACCGACGCCCGGATCGACGGTCATCGGCCGGATCTCGATCTGCGTGCGCGCCCGCCGGCGTCGCCAGCCCGCGCCGCCGATCGCCGGATCGGCGCTCATCGGCCGCAGCTCGACCTGCGCCCGCACGCGTTCGCGTCGCCAGCCCTCACCACCGAGACCCGGGTCCGCGCTGATCGGTCGGATCTCGTTCTGCGTCCGCGCGCGGGTGTGTCGCCAGCCCGCGCCCCCGATCGCCGGCTCCGGGCTCATCGGGTGCAGTCCGGTCTGCGACCGCGCCCGCTTGTCGCGCCAGCCGGTCCCACCGATCGCCGGGTCCCCTTGGGTCCGCGCACGTGCAATCAGAGGGTCACTCGGGGGTCGCTTTCCCTTCACGCCGCCTCCACCCGTCCACCGCTCGCAGACCCCATGTCTCCATCAAGACGCCCGGCTGCCGCGCGCGAATCGCTCCCAACTACGGCCTCACGCTTTCGAGCCGGATCGCGCTCGGGATCGATCGCGAGGCACACGCACGTCAGGCCCCTCACGACCCCGAGTATACTCGCGGGATGTCGTTCCCCTGGCTGGATTGCACGCCTCCTCGTAGCGATGGCTCGGACCGCCGGTCCAAGGTCGCCGCGGAGGAGCTCGCCCACCGCGCCGCGTTGTTCTATCGCCTCGGGTTCTCGGAGAACCAGGCGACCGCCCGGCTGACCGCCCGGATCGCCTGGGAGTTCGACCCGGGTGCCAGGACGGGCGGCCACCACACGCGCCCGGCGGGACTGTCCGACGAGGCGATCGCCAAGATCGTTCGCGACACCTACGCACGCCGGCCGGCCTAGTGAAGCTCGGGCTCGCGACGATCGCTGCCCTCGCTGCATGCGGCCCTCCCGGTGGCAATGCACCGAGAACGCGGCCCGCGCCGGCACCGTTCCAGTTCACGCTGACCGACCTGGTCGGTGGCTGGAGGTGGCAACACCAGACCACCGAGGCCGGCACCACGCGCGTCGAGACCGAGACCTGGCGGTTCGTCAACACCGACTCGCCCACCAGGCTCGCCGGCCGCTACGTGCGCAGCGTCGAGGTCCGCTCCGACGACCGGTTGCCGTTCCAGTGCAACCAGCGCCCGGTCTACCGCCAGCGTGCGGTGTTCGATGTCGATGTCGATCTGACGGCGACCGGCTTCACGATCAAGGAGACCGGGTATCGCGCCGAGCCGTCGCCGTGCGACCACGGGTTTCGCAAGGTCGGCAACTACACCGCCGAGCTCGCGGGTGACGAGCTGCGGCTCGCGTGGGACGGCGGCAAGCAAACGCTGGCCCGCCTCGACGACGATCGCCGCGATCTGCCGAGCGAGCCGTGGCCCGGCGTGCCCTCGCTCGTCGGGCCGTGGCGCTGGGACGCCGTGTCCTACGACGACGACGGCAACCTCCGCACCGAGCACGAGTGGTGGGAATTCACGAAGCGCACCGACACCGCGGTCGACGCCACCTATCGCCGCCGCGTGATCGTCAACAGCCCCGACGGCAAGCCGATCCCGTGCGCCAACGCGAACTCGTGGACGTTCGACGACGCCTACGTCCTCGACGGCCAGCGCGAGGAGGAGCACTGGCACTTTCACGAGCTCGCCAGCGAGCCCGGCGATCACCCCTGCCTGCGCGCCACGCCGAAGCGCAACCTCGACGAGGCCACCGCCGAGCAGCTCGGCGATTACGTGATCCTCGAGTGGCGCGGCAAGCGCCGCCAGGTCCTCTACCGCCCCGAGTGACGTATGCTGCGCGCGATGATCAGCCCGCGCGCCCTCGTGTTGTTTCTCGTCGCCTGCGGCAGCAGCAGCAACAGCGGCGGCGGCGACAAGCTGACGTCGCTCCCCGACACCAAGACCATGGGCGAGCTGACCGACGTCGAGAAGAAGCAGCTGTGCGAGGACTTCAAGGCGTTCCAGAAGAAGATGCGCCCGACCGACGACGAGATGCTGCGGATGACCTGTCAGGCGAAGGCCGCGATGGCGTCGATGGGCGACACCACGTCGACCGACAACGCCGCGCTACACGCGAGCTGCAAGAAGGAGCTCGACGCGTGCATCGCGAAGAAGGAGCCGATGCAGGAGCCCGAGCTCGACTGCAGTAACCCGCAGTTCCTCGGCAAGATGAGCGAGTGCAAGCAGGTCACGATCGCCGAGATGACCGACTGCGTGAGGGACATGGCCGGCGTGATGAAAAAGATGGCCGGCGAGGATCTGTGTGCCGGCGTCAAGGTCGGCGACAAGACCGCGGTGATGAAGATCTTCGACAAGCTCAAGAGCGAGAAGTGCGAGAAGCTCGAGGCCAAGTGCGGCGCCGGCTCCGGTGCGGCCATCGATCGGCCCGCCGATCCGAAGCTCGAGGCGGAGACCATCACGGCGGTCACCGGGTTCAAGGATCAGATGTGCAAGTGCGCCGATCAGGCGTGCGCCGAGAAGGTCCGCGCCGAGTTCACGACCTGGGGCGAGCAGATGCAGGCCAAGCACGCCGCCTTCCAGCCGTCGGCGGAGGCGACCTCCAAGGTCACCGCCCTCATCAACGACTACACGAACTGCATGCTCAAGATCGCCGGCCCGCCCACGACCGGCTCGGCGAAGTGATCACTTCTTGCCTGGTCCAGCCGAGTACACGCGCGCGACGTAGTCCTGCATCATGCGGTCGGACGAGAACCGCCACTGCGACATCGCGATGCTGGCCCGCATCATCTCGACCCACTTCGCGCGGTTGCCGTAGAGCTTGAGCACGTCGTTCTCGATCGCCTTGTAGAGCAGCTCGCGATCGCGCTTGTCGATCCGCGCGGTGTCCTTGTCATCGAACGCGTCGTCCTTCGGATCGGGATCGCCGATCTTCCAGCCGGTGACGCCGTGCTCGCAGCCCTCCGGCCACCAGCCGTCGAGGATCGACAGGTTCGGCACGCCGTTCATCGCCGCCTTCATGCCGCTCGTGCCCGACGCCTCGAGCGGACGCCGCGGGTTGTTGAGCCAGATGTCCGTGCCGCGCGTCAGCAGCGCACCGAGCGTCATGTCGTAGTTCTCGAGGAACACGACCTGCTTCGGGTACTTCCTCGACGCCTCGACGAGCCGGCCCACCATCTCCTTGCCACCCATGTCGCGCGGGTGCGCCTTGCCCGAGTAGACGAGCTGGACGCCCTTGTCGAACAGCTTCGCGAGCCGCTTGGGATCGCCGAGGATCAGATCGGCGCGCTTGTACGTGGCGGCGCGCCGCGCGAAGCCGATCAGCAGCTTGTCCTGCACGAGCTTGACGCCGGTGCGGCGCGCGACCTCGGCGATCAGCTCCGCCTTCATCGTCTGGTGCGCGGCCCACAGCTCGGCATCCTGCGCGGCCTTCGGCTTGTCGGGCACCAGCGCGGCGCGGATCCGCGCGTCCTGCCAGGTCGGCACGTGGACGCCGTTGGTGATCGAGATGATCGGCGCGGCGCCGGCGACGCCCTTCCACATCGCGCGCGCCGTCTCGCCGTGCAGCTCGGCGACGCCGTTCGCGATCCGTGACATTCGCAGCCCGGCCACCGTCATCGAGAACGGGCTGCCACCGATCTGCTCGAGCTCCTTGTCGGTGAAGTCGAGGTCGGCGCCCATCCGCTTGAGCGCATCGAGGCCGTGCACCTCGTTGCCTGCCGGCACCGGCGTGTGAGTGGTGAACACGACGTGCTCGCGCAGCTTGCCGATCCGGTCCGCGAGCTTCTTGCCGCCGTACTTTTTCTGACGCAGCAGCTCGAGGCCCGCGAACACCGCGTGGCCCTCGTTGAAGTGAAACACGTCGATCTCGAGGTCGAGCGCCTGGACCAGCCGGACGCCGCCGACGCCGAGCACGATCTCCTGCGCCAGCCGGTCGTCGTTGTCGCCGCCGTACAGCCGCTGGGTGATCCACTTGTCGGCCTCCCGCTCCGGCTCGAGCAGGTAGAGGTCTGCCGTGGTGTACCGCTCGACCTTCCAGGCCCGCAGCGGCACGGTCTTGCCCTTCACCGTGACTTCGATCCGGGTGTCGATCCTGCGAACCGGGTCACGAGATGTTTGCGGATACTGGTCCTCGATCGTGAACTTGGCCCCCCTGCCGCCCGTCTTCCCGATCACTTGCCGGGTGTAGCCCTCATTCCACAGGAGCCCGATTCCGGTGACCGGAACCCTGAGGTCTCCTGCGGACTTCATGTGATCTCCGGCGAGGATTCCGAGGCCGCCGGAGTAGATCGTGAACGCGGCGTCGAGGCCGTACTCCATGCAGAAGTACGCGACCCGGGGAGCAGAAGGCATGGAAGCGAACCTGCCTTGTCGGGCCGGGCCGCTGCAACGCGTCACGCAAGAAATTCGGCGAGGCCCCGCGCCGGGAAAATATTGGATGTTGGAATAAGCCGCCCGTACATAATGACTGTAGTGAATCTTCGGCTCTTCGCGCCGATCGCTGTCATCGCTTCACTGGCGGTGAATGCGGACGCGCGACCGGCGAAGCGCAAGCCGCTCGATCCGAAGAAGCTCGGCTCGTCGGCGCGCGTGAACTACGGACGCGAGCTTCGCCCGACGCGTGAAGTGTCCGGTCGGCGGACCGAGAAGCTCACCGAAGCAGAAGCCACCGCCGAGAAGATCCAGACGCTGCTGCGCGGGCCGTTACTGCGGCGCGGGCTGACCGGCCTCTACGTCGCCGATGCGAACACCGGCGAGCCACTGTTCGCGGTCAACGCCGACGACGCGCTGAACCCGGCATCGAACGTCAAGATGATCTCCACCGCGACCGCGCTCGATCTGCTCGGTCCCGGCTTTCGCTATCCGACGCGCGTGCTCGGTCCCGATCCGGTCGCCGGCACGGTCAAGGGCGACATCTATCTGCTCGGCTCCTACGATCCGACGCTCACGCTCAAGGACTTCGACGATCTCGCCGGCTCGCTCGCGCGCCGCGGCATCACGCGGATCGAGGGTAATTTGTTTACCGGCTCCGATCCCACCCGCGATGCCATCTACCGCGCGTCGGTGCCGATCCAGATCGTCGCCGGCGAGCCGGGCTCGGCCCCGATCGTCAGCCTCCCCGACAACTTCGAGCTCGTCACGATCAAGAACACCGCCACTACCGCGCGCCGCGCGATGCGCTCGCGGTTGACCTACAAGGTCACGCAGTCCACGCTGCCGAACGGCCAGCCGCGGCTCGAGCTCGCGATCGGCGGCACCCTCGGCAAGGACGGCAAGGTCACCTACCCGCTGTCCGCCAACAAGCTGCGCACCGCGACCGCCGCCTACGCGCTGCTCGCCTCGCTGCGCTCGCACGACATCGACATCACCGGCGACTGGAAGACCTTCGAGCTCGGCGACTTTCTCGGCGATTCGATCTCGCACGGCACGCTCCCCGTCGAGCTCGGCCGTCACGAATCGATCCCGCTCGCCGACATCGTCGCGCGCGTCAACAAGTGGTCGATCAACTGGCTCGCCGATCGCGTCGTGATGTCGGCCGCCGGCCTCACCAAGCGCAAGGCGCCGACCATGGAGCTCGCCGTCGAGGCGATGTACACGTGGCTCGATCGCAACCCGCACGTCGCGCGGAGCTCCGTCACCCTCGATACCGGCTCCGGTCTCTCCTACCGCACGCAGATCTCGACCAAGCAGCTGGTCAAGGTCATCCGCTCCGCCGCCGGGTTCACCAAGAACGCCGATCCCACCATCGCCACGCCCTGGCGCGACTCGCTATCGGTCGTCGGCACCGACGGCACGCTCCGCTACCGCTTCCGCACCACGCCCACGCACGGCGGCAAGATCGTCGGCAAGACCGGCACGCTGTCCACGGTGATCGCGCTCTCCGGCATCCTCGATCTCGATCCCGCCCGCCCGCTCGCGTTCGCCCTCGTCACCAACACCGACTCGCCACTGTCGAAGCCGATCGTTCGCAAGGCGCACGAGCGCGTCATCGCCGAGATCTGCAAGTACCTCTCGCGCACCGCGAAGCAGCCGGTCAAGCCGACCATCACGCCCATCGTGCCGGTCGTGCCGGAGGCACCCGACGAGGGCGAAGAGACCGACGACGCGATCGATCACGAGACCGCAGGCAAGCCGACGGCGCCGCCGGTCAAGCGCCCCGAAGAGCTGCCGCTGTAGCGCGCGGATGAGCTGCCCGATCTGCGACCACCTCCCGACGGAGTCGCGGAACCCACTCCCCGATGCGGCAGGTGGCTTGAGAGAGCGCAACCCGGAACGAGTCGACATCGGCGGTTTCGCGGATCTCTGGGACTGTCGGGCGTGCGGCCGGTTCTACATCTTCACCCTCTACATCGGCGTCGATTCGAACCTGCTCGGGGATGGCGGCGATCAGACGCTGGAGAAGCTGACGCTCGAACAGTCCGAGGTCATCCGCGCGATGCTCGCGTGCACGGCGGATCCGGCTGCCGTGGAGGATGCGTTGTTCGCGCTTCCCAAGCCGGCGTTCAACCTCACCGTCGCCGCCGCGCTCGAGAAGGATCGCGACTTCGTGGCGCTGTTCATCCCGCGACTACTCCACGCCTGGGCCGCTCGCACGCACGACACGGGCTCGCTCGTGATGAGCCTTGCCGAGCAACCACCGAGCTACGCACGCGAGGTGCTCGCCGCGGCGACCAGCTTGCCCGCCGAGCTACGCGACAAGCTCGGCGATCTCGAGGCGCGCTGCCGCGCCGCGATCACCTCCAGCTAAGGCCCAGTACGCTCGGCGCCTTCGCGAGACAGCCATCGGGCAACACCTATCCAAGTCCCGGATCGCTACTCCTCTTGTGCGAAGCTCTGCGCGAGGCGCTCGAGCACGCCTTGATCTTCGAGCGTGGTGGTGTCGCCGCGCGACTTGCTGCCGCTCGCGACCTCGCGCAGGAGCCGCCGCATGATCTTGCCCGAGCGCGTCTTCGGCAGCGCCTCGGCGAACCGGATCTCCTCGGGCCGCGCCAGCGCACCGATCTCCTTGACCACGTGCTCGCGCAGCTCCTTGGCGAGCGCGTCGTCGGCGGCGATGCCCATCTTCGGCGTCACGAACGCGACGATCGCCTGGCCCTTGAGGTCATCGGGGCGACCGACCACGGCGGCTTCGGCGACCTTCGGGTGCGAGACCAGCGCGCTCTCGACCTCCATCGTCGATAGCCGGTGACCCGCGACGTTGATGACGTCGTCGACGCGGCCCATGATCCAGAAGTAGCCGTCGGGATCCTTGCGGGCGCCATCGCCGGCGAAGTAGCAGTCCTTGACCTCGCTGAAGTAGGTCTGCGTGAACCGCTCGTGGTCGCCGAAGATCGTGCGCAGCATCGAGGGCCACGGCCGCTTGATGACGAGGAAGCCGCCCTCGTTCGGCTTGCAGCTGGTGCCGTCCTTGAGCACGACATCGGCGGCGATGCCGGGCAGCGGCCGCGTCGCCGAGCCCGGCTTGGTCGGCGTTGCGCCCGGCAGCGGCGAGATCATGATCGCGCCGGTCTCGGTCTGCCACCAGGTGTCGACGATCGGGCAGCGATCGTTGCCGATCGTCTTGCGGTACCACATCCACGCTTCGGGGTTGATCGGCTCGCCGACGCTGCCGAGCAAACGCAGCGACGACAGGTCGTGCTTCTGCGGCCACTCGTCGCCCCAGCGCATGAACGCGCGGATCGCGGTGGGTGCCGTGTAGAACACGGTGACACCCCACTTCTCGATGATGTCCCAGAACCGATCCGGCCCCGGATGGTTCGGCGCGCCCTCGTACATCACGACCGTGGCGCCGTTCGCGAGCGGACCGTAGACGACGTAGCTGTGTCCGGTGACCCAGCCGATGTCGGCGGTGCACCAGAACACGTCCTCGTCCTTGAGGTCGAAGACCAGCTTCGTCGTGTAGACGGTGTTCGTCAGGTAGCCGCCGGTGGTGTGAAGGATGCCCTTCGGCTTGCCGGTGGTGCCCGAGGTGTAGAGCGTGAACAGCGTGTGCTCGCTGTCGTGTGCCGCCGCCTCGTGCTTCGCGGATGCCTTGTCGACGACCTCGTGCCACCAGACGTCGCGCTTGTCGTTCCAGCCGTAGCTGCACTCGCAGCGGTTGACGACCAGCACCTTGGAGACGTTCGCGTTGCCGGCGATCGCCTTGTCGACGTTGTCCTTGAGCGGGACGATCTGACCGCGGCGCCAGCCACCGTCGGCGGTGATCACGAGCTTGGCGTTGGAGTCCTGGATGCGATCGCGCAGCGCCTCGGCGGAGAAGCCACCGAACACCACCGTGTGCGGCGCACCGATCCGCGCGCACGCGAGCATCGCGATCGCGGCCTCGGGAATCATCGGCAGGTAGATCGCGACGAAGTCGCCGCGCCGCACACCGAGCTCGGTCAGTGCGTTTGCCGCCTTGCAGACCTCGCGATGGAGCTGGCCGTAGGTCAGCACGCGGGTGTCGCCGGGCTCGCCCTCGAAGATGATCGCGGCCTTGTTCTTGCGCCACGTCGCGACGTGGCGGTCGAGGCAGTTGACGGCGACATTGAGCTTGCCGCCGACGAACCACTTCGCATCGGGCAGATCCCAGTCGAGGACCTTGCGCCACTTGGTGTGCCACGTCAGCTCGCCGGCGCGCTCGGCCCAGAACCCGTCGGGGTCCTTCGCCGCCCGCTCGTAGAGCGCCTCGTACTCGGCCATGGTCTTGACGTGCGCGGCGCCGGCGAACTCCTTGCTCGGCGGAAAGCTGCGCGTCTCGGTGAGAACTGATTCGATCGAGGTGCTCATCGGGTTCTCCTCAGACCACCGCGATCGCGTCGATCTCGACGAGGACATTGCGAGGAAGCCCGGCCGCCGCGACCGTCGCGCGCGCCGGTGGATCGCTCGGGAACCGCGCGGCGTAGATGGCGTTGACCTTCGCGAAGTCGTCCATCGTCGACAGAAAGATCGTCGTCTTCACCACGTTCGCGAAGCTCGCGTCCGCGGCGGCGAGCACGGCCGCGAGGTTGTCGAGCACCTGGCGCGTCTGGTCCTCGACGTTCCCCTCGATCACGTTCCCGGTCGCCGGGTCGAGCGCGATCTGACCGCTACAGAAGATCATCTTCTTGTCGCCCATCGGGACGAGCACGGCCTGCGAGTACGGGCCGATCGCCGCCGGAGCTTGCGAGGTGCGCACGATGCTTCGTTGCATGCCCAGGTTCGTATCACGCGCCCGACTGCGCCGCAGGCTCGTGACATAGTGAGGCGCTTGTCAGAGCTGACCTTCGACGCGCTCACCGCCGGCTGGACGATCGCCCAGCGCCGCAAGGGTCACCGTCACTCGACCGACGACCTCCTCACCGGCTGGTACGCACTCGAGATCGTCCGTGCGCCGGCGCGCATCCTCGATCTCGGCGCGGGCATCGGCTCCGTCGGGCTGATCGCGCTCTGGCGCTCACCTCCCGAGACCACGCTGGTCGCGATCGAAGCGCAGGAGGTCAGCTACGCGCTCCTCGTCGACAACGTCGAGCGCAATCGGCTCGCGGACCGGGTGCGCACGATCCACGGCGACCTCCGCGAGGTTCGCCTCGACGACCGCTTCGACCTCGTCACCGGG
>JAEYYY010000618.1 GCA_023430775.1 Pseudomonadota bacterium | reverse complement strand
CCTGGAGGTTGGTCGACGCGGTCGTCACCTCGAGGCCGCCGAACTCGGTGACGACCTTGCCCGGCAACGCGACCGGCTGGGCGATGGCACCCTGATCGATCACGCCGTAGGTCGCGAACGCTTCCGTCGTCGCCGGTGTCCACACCGGCAACGCGAGCTCGCTGGCATCGCCGTACTTGCCCGACGCCGCGACCAGCTGGAACCGCGCCGTACCGGCGAGCTGCGCGGCGGCGGGGAACCGCACCTCGAGCCGTTCGTTCGCCGGAACCACCAGCTCTCTCCCCATGCCATCGGTGATCGACGCGTTGGTGCCGCGCACCGCGACCTTGACGGTCATCGGTGCATCGGTCTGGTTCTGCACGACGACCGGGAGCTCGAAGGTGTCGCCGAAGTTCAGGAACCGCGGCGGGCTCGGCCGCACCATCAGCGGCAGCCGCGCGGTCAGGTTGTTCTCGCCCTTGCCGAACTGCTTGTCACCGGCGGTCGCGATCGCGACGATCCGGTAGCGCGTCAGGTTGTCGGGCACCTTGATGTCGACGGTGGCGGCGCCGTTCGCATCGGTCTTGACCGCCGGGGCGAACGCCGCGAGCGGGTTGAAGTTGGCGCGCACCGCGATCGAGTTGCCCTGCGCCGACTCTTCAGGCTCGGGCTCGCCATCGACGTCGTCGTACTGGTCCTTGCCATCGGCGGGCTTGTTCTTCTTCTTGGGCTCCGCCTTCTCGCGTCGCAGCAATCGATCCTGGGTCACGACGATCCGGGAGTTACGCGTGGCGCCACCGGACACCGTCGCCTCGAGCACCCCGCTGGCGTCTTCCTCGTCGACGATGCCATCGGCATCGCGGTCCGCGTAGATGTCGCCCTGCGGCTTCGCGAGCTTGACGTATGCGCGCGAGTAATGGTCGCGCGTGTCGGTGCCGCGATGACCGTAGAACGTGCCGATCGGGTTCGGGAACTGATAGCCGGTGAGCGACAGCACCGCCTCGTCGACGACGAGCACCGTGGCATCGGCGTTCGGCACCGGCCGGCCTTGCGCGTCCTTGACGATCACGCCGAGCTTGGCCGCTTCACCGGGGCCGAGCTTCTGCACGTTCGGCGTCACCGTGACGGCCAGCGTGCGGTGCTTCGGCGGCACCGGCAGATCGATCTGTCCCATCGCATACGCGGGACGCTTCGGTAGCTTCGGATCGGGGTCACCGTGATCATCGAGGCGCGCCGCCATGCCGACGAGATCGACCTGGACGTACATGTTGGGCGTCATGCTGTCGGCGATCGGCACCGTGATGACCTTGGTCGGCCCGGTGATCGCGATGCGCTCGGTCTTGACGATGCCCGAGCGGCGCCAGCTGACGATCGCCTCCGCCGGATAGAACGGCGCCTGGAGCAGCAGCTCGGCGGTGTTGCCCGGCGAGTACTCTTTCTTGTCGGGGATGATCTGCACCTTCTCCTGCGCGATCTCGCGCGACGGCGGCTGCTCGCCACCGGTGACCCAGAACGTCAGCGTGGTCTGGTTGGGGCGACCCTTGTCGTCGACGATGATCGCCGTGACCTTGTAGGTGCCGCCTTCCTTCGTCGCGAAGCTGCACGGCACCGGATCCTTCGGCGCCGCGGTCACGGAACAGGTCTGCGCGTCGACCTCCTTCTGCGCGTACTTGCCCTTCTTGTACTCCCAGTCGAGGCGCACGGCCTTGACCTCGATCTTGGCGCCGGGCAGCGCCTTGCCATCGATGCCAACGCCGATCACGTCGAGCTCGAACGGCTGGCCCTTCGAGACGAACGGCTTTTTGGTCTTGAGGCCGACATACGCGCTCGACGGGTGCACGAGCAGCGCCGCCGAGGCCGACCAGGTCTGGCGGTTGACGTCGGTGACGCTCGCGTTGGTGCTGACGGACATCGGCACCGCCGGCTTCGCCGACAGGAAGTCGAGGTGGAGGATGTGCGCGCCCGCCGCGTCGGTCTTGCCGGCGAGGCTCCAGCTCTTCGGCGGCTTGTAGCCGGAGCCGTCGTCATCACCGCGATCGTAGTAGCCCCACCACGGCGACCACGCGCCGAACGTGTAGTCGTCGCGATTGGGCGGCGTGAAGCTGGTCTGGCTCGCGGTGACGTACCAGTTGACCGGTGCGCCACCGAGCGGGCCGCCCGCGAAGTAGCTCGCGTTGACGGTGACCTCGCCGCTACCGCCGATCAGGAACGGACCCTCGCTTTGCTGGGTCTTGACCGAGAACTCCGGCCGGCGGAACTCCTGGACCTGGAAGCTGTGCGAGTGCGTGCCGGTCAGCCGGCCCTTGGCCTCGAGCGTGACGTACGCGTAGCCGAGGTTCGGCGTCTTCGGCAGCGTGAACCTGGTGTGGAAGCCGCCGACAGCGCTGACCGGCATCGAGCCCTTTCCGATCTCGTTGCCGCGCGAGTCGCGAACCTTGTAGGTGAGCGATGACACCGCTCCTCCGATGCCGCCGACGTCGCCGCCCTTGCCGTAGTTGATCGTGCGCAGCCAGCCGGTGAGCGTGACCTCCTCGCCGGGCTTGTACATCTTGCGATCGTCGATCACGTACCAGGCGAGCTGCGTTGGCCGCTCCTGGCGAACCCAGCTGCCGTACTCGCTCCAGTAACCACTGTGGTCGGTGACGAACGCGACGTCGGTGCCGCGCCTGGCGACGAGATAGTGCGCGCCCTTTACCTGCACCTGCTTGCTCGGCAGCGCGAGCGTGGCCATGCCCTGCTCGTTGGTCGTGCCCTTGATGCCGTGCGGCTTGATCTCGAGCGCGACGCCGCTCGCCGGCTTGCCGGTGCCGAGCTCGGTCGCGAACGCGATCACCTGATCGGCATCGACATACGCGTCGATCGCGAGCCTGGTCGACTGCACCCAGCTGATCATCCGCGGTGGGTCGTAGCGCTCGGTCCACGGGTACGGCTCGACCACCGCGATCGCGTGGCCGAGGTTCGCGCGATCCATCGCCGACTTCAGATCGAGGTGCGTCTCGACGAGGATGTCCTTCGGCGCGCCGCCCACCTTGACCAGCTGGTCGAACACCTTCCTGCCGGGCCACTGCGGCGGCTTGTCCTTGTTCCACTGGTTGCGGAGCGCGTTGGTGTAGCGGTCGTAGTCATCGGTGCCGACCTGATAGAGCCGGACCTTGAGCTGCTCGAAGTTGGTGGTGAAGAAGTCGAGCGTCGGCGACTTCGCCGCCGGATCGAGCACCACCATGC
>JAEYYY010000881.1 GCA_023430775.1 Pseudomonadota bacterium | reverse complement strand
CCGTCGACCTCGAACGTGCCGGGACCACACTCGACGGACTTGCAGCTCGGTGCGAAGGCGATGGCGAGAAGCACCCCGAGGGTACTGGCTCGCTGGGACAGGAAGCGCATCAGAAGTGCACCTCGTCGTCGCCGAGGTTCGGAAACACCGCCATCTCGGCGGTGACGAGGCCGGGCAACAGCGGACTCTCGAGATGAACGTGGCGCACGCCGCGCGGCCCATCGACGGGACTGCCGACGAGAAACAGCGTTCCGGCGTCGTCGGTGCCATCGGCGTGAAACGAGATCGCGTACTCGTCGACATCCTCGAGCGCGGCACCGACGAACCATTGCGCGCCGCCGATCGGGGTCGGCGTGATCGGGTTGAGCCCGTCGACGAACCCGAAGGTGGTGCCGGCGAGCGGTGCCGTGAGCACGCGATCGGTGCCCTCGAAGAGCAGCGGATCGCCGGCCCAGGTGTCCTGGCAGATCGCGAGCCGGCGCGCGTTCGACTCGGCGTCGCGACAGCTCGGCGGCGGCAGGCCGGTCCCGGTGCAATCGGCATCGACCGGCGGATACGTGGTCTCGGACGCCGAGGTCACGACCTTGATCCCCATCGCACCGCCGAGCGCGGCGATGTTCGCCATCCGCTGCTGCGCGGTGGCGGCGTCGATCATCTGTTCCTCGGTGGCACCCGGTGGCGGGTTCGCGAGATCGGTGATGCCGGTGTCTTCCTCGACGGCGCGGCCGAACTCGCTGACGTGGATACCGGGGAACCGCACGTTGTCGCCGACATCGATGAAGCACGGCGAGTTGACGTCGACGATCTTGTGGATCTCGAACCGCTGGACCTCGATCAGCGCATCGCGGTCGTCGAGGTGCTCGATCGCGAGCAGCTTGAAGTGGATCGCCGCCGGCAGCTCGTTCATGCCCGGCGTCGCGCCGGCCGACGCCTGCGCGGGTGTGCCCGGCGACAGATCGATCTGGACGTTCGAGCCGCGGAACCCGTCGACACAGGCGGTACCCACAACACCGAGGAAGATCGCGGCCAGCCGCCCCATCGCGCGGCGATGATAGGGGCCTGCCTCGACGAAGTCCAATGCACCCGGGCGTGCTACGGATCGTGGATGCGAGCGCTGCTGCTGGTCGGTCTGGTTGGTTGCTTCGGCGGCTCGGCACCACCACCTGCCGCGCCACCGCCGGTCCAGCCCGCGCCGGTCAAGCACTCGGCGGCGCTCGGCGACCCACTCGGCTTCTTGCCCGCGGATGCCCAGGTGGTCTCGGTGCTCGACTTCAAGGAGCTCCGCGGCTCGCAGCTGTGGCAGCGCCTCGAGCCGGTGCTGCGCCAGCGCGCGGGCACTCAGCTGACCCAGTTCGCCGACCTCTGTCAGTTCGATCCGATCGCACCGCTGCGCCGGATCTCGATCGCCGTGCGCGACCTCAACGGCACGCCCAGCGGCGTCGTCGTGGTGCGCGGATACCGGCGCGACCTCGCGATGGCGTGCGTCGACAAGGTCAGCCGCGAATCGCCGGACAAGCTCGCGCTCGATCGCGCCCGCGGCGTGGCCTCGGTGACCGAGAACGGGCAGCGCGTGATGTTCGCGTTCGCCGACGACACCACGCTGGTCGTCCGCTTCGGGCCCACGCTCGATGCGACGGCGTTCGGCGAGACCATGGACAGCGGCGCGCCCTTGCGGATGACGCCCGGCTTCGACGAGCTGTTCGGCAAGGTCGAGCCGTCACATCCGATGTGGGTGATGGTTCTCGACGGTTCGGTCTTCAAGGGCCAGACCGCCGGCATGAACGCGACGGCGCTGGTGGCGTCGGCGAAGATCGGCGACACCGCCACCGCGCATCTCCGGCTGCGCCTCGACGACCCGGCGAATGCCGCGACGATGGCGACGCAGATCCAGGGTCAGGTCCAGGCGATCGCCGCGATGTTCGGTGACATCACGGCGGTGGCCGAGGACGTGGATCTGATCGTCACCGCGCAGATGACCAGCGCGCAGCTCGACTCGCTGCTGAGCCTGCTCGGACCGTCGCTCGGAATTCCCTAGAACGCGTAGCCGACCGAGAGCTCGCCATCGAAGCCGACCGGCAGGAACGACAGGATGTCGTTCATCAGCTCCTCGGCCTGCTTCGCTTCCATGGTGTCCTCCTTCGCGGTCGCCACGTGCTTGCCGTAGCCGGCACCGATCCGGAACGTGACGTTGACCGCCGGTGTCAGCGCCCAGCGCTTGCCGATGTTCGCGGTCACCGTCGTCGACCGCACGGACATGCCGTGCTCGACACCGTTCTCGGTGACGCTGCCGCTGCCGAAGCGCTGCGCGACCATCAGGCCGAGGAAGCCGCTGTTCTGCCGGCCGCGCCAGTGCCAGCGATAGCCGACACCGCCGCCGAATTGCAGCGAGCTGCCGGCATCTCCGGCGGAGCGACTGCCGATGCCCTCGACGATCACGCCGTGGTGACCACCGAACAGATGCTCGTAGGTCAGCGCGTAATCGCCGACGAGCACGCCGAGCGGGCTGACGTTGATGGTGTTCTGTTTCTCGGCCTTGGCCTCGACGGTCAGCGGTTGATCGTCCGCGGCGGCGATCGACGGAACGAGAGCGGTGGCAACGACGAATGCGACGGTCTTCATGATGATCTCCTTGTGACCGCCGCCGCGATGCACTCGACAGGCCGTCGCGTTTGAAGCCACGTCGTGGAGACATTGCCGGCGACGCCTGGCAACGCCCGAACGATGTCGATCGCGCGGTGTGAATCAGGTGCCACGCGTGTGGTGGAGACGACTACTCGGTCGCGGCGTCGACGGCATCGACGCCCGCGTCGACGGCACTATCGGGCACCGGAACGCCGCCATCGCCGGGCACGCAGGTCTTGGTGTCGAGGTTGCACACCTCGCCTTGCGCGCGAAAGCAGTCCGTATCACCGCGACAGAAGTTGTCAGGCGGCCCCTCGGAGAACAGCGCGCAGCCCGCGGCGGCGAGCATCGCCAGCACCAGGATCCTCACCATCGCATGGTCCCTTCGACGAACGCGCCACCGGCTTCGACACGCGGCGCGATCACCATGTCCGGCAGATCATCTTCCTCCGGCGCGCGCGACGTGACGAAGAAGTAGATGCCCGCGCCGAGGAGCCCGAGCCCGGCGGCGTACGACAGGTTCGAGATCAACGCGCTCTGCTTCGCGCGCGATCGCGCATCCTCGAAGTCATCGCGCGTGCGGATCGGCTCGGTGGTGTCGCCGATCGGCCGCATGATCTCCGCCGCCTGGATCTCGCGCGCCTCGTCGGCCGCGCTGCGCGATCGATAGAACATGCCGACGCCGATGCCGAGCAGCACGGCACCGCCGCCACCGAGGCCGAGCGCCAGCGTGCGCCGCTTCTCGCGCGGCCCGGCGTCGACGAGCTGTGGCGTGACCTCGCGCTCCTCACCGGCCGTGATCGCGATCCGGCGGCGCCAGACCTCCATCCCGGGCTCGCGGATCTCGATGACGTGAATGCCCGGAGACAGCTCCACCTTGTTGGCGTCGTCGACGCGCGCCGCGACATCGTCGATCACCAGCAACGTCGGTCGCTTCGCGAGCACGAGCGCACCTGACTTCTTCGCGAGCTGGACCGAGCCCGGATCCTCGCCGGGCTGGAGCTCGACGCGCAGATCGGTGACCACGCCGGGCAGCGCATCGAGATCGACGTGCGCGGTCAGGTAGCCACCCTTCTCGATGTCGAGGGCGAGCCGGCCCGGCGGCACCGCGCGCGGCAGGATCGGCGTGCCGCCGAACACCTCGCCGCGCAGCTTCACCGTCGCCGGCGTGTTCGAGGTGATGTGCACGGCAGCCTGTTCGCCGAGCTCGCCCTCGAACGCCGGCAGCCCCGCCGATGCGCGGCACGCCGCGTGGAGCTTGCGCATCTCGACGGTCTCGGTGCTCGGATCGACGGCGAGCGCATCGCGCGCCGATTCGATGCACTGATCCCACATCGCTTCCTGCTGGTTCAATCGCGCGAGGTAGCGGTGCGGCCCGCCCGCCTTGCGATCGATCGAACGCGCCCGCGTCAGCGAGGCCCGCGCCTCGACGAGCTTGCGGGCCTGGAGCGCCGCGATGCCGTCCTGCAGCTCGCGCGCGAAGTCGGGCGGCGGCTGCGCGTGGACGGTCCCGGCCAGGGCACACGAGAGCACGACGACGGATCGCACACCGCGACGGTACCAGCCGGTCTAACTCGTTGTCACACTGGACGAACTTTCTCGGTCACATCGAGACGGCTCGACACATTCACTGCCATGGACGATCCGAAGGCCTTCGAGGAGCTGGTGCGACGCCACCAGGGTGCCGTATGCGCGGTCGCGTACGCCATCCTGCGCGATCGCGCTCGCAGCGAGGAGGTCGCGCAAGAGGCGTTCTTGATCGCGTGGCAGAAGCTTCCCGCCGTCTCGCCTCCACCGCAGCTCCCGGCGTGGGTCTGCGGGATCGCCAGAAATCTGGCCCGCAATGCGGCCCGCCGCCCCAAGGAGATGTCGATGACCGATGCGATGACCGAGCCCGCTGCTCCCGCCACCAGCCCCGTCGACGCGATGATCGATCGCGAGCGCGAACAGCTCGCCGAGCAGGCGCTCGCCCAGCTCGACGATCGCGAGCGCGAGGCGATCGTCCTCTACTATCGCGGAGACGGCTCGATCGCCGACGTCGCCACCACGCTCGGCATCTCCGAGCCCGCCGCCCGCAAGCGGTTGCAGCGCGGCCGCGATCACCTGAAGTCGGCGCTCGGCTCCGTCGAGACCGCACTGCGCGCGACGCGCCCGAGCCACGCCTTCACCGCCGCCTGCGTCGCCGCGCTGGCGACGCGTGGCAGTAGCGCCGAGGCGGCCACCAAGGTCGCCTCGGCGCCCGCGAAGCGTGCGTGGATCGCGGCACCGATCGCGGCCCTCGTCGTCGGTGGTGGCGTCGCCGCGGTCGCGACCTCGCGTTCCTCGTCGACGGCAAACTCCTCCGAGATCGCGGTGGTCGCCGACGCGCGCCGCGCCACGCTCGACTCCGCGTACGTCAAGCAGATCGACAACGCCGGCCGCGCGAAGCTGATCGATCAGATCCGCGATGCCCAGCGCTCGCGCGCGGCTCGGCTCGGCACCGGCGCTCCGATCGCGACCGGCTCGATCCGCCACGGCACCACGAAGGTCTACGACTTCGCGGGCGACGTGCTGGCGCCGGTGAAGACCACCACGCCGCCGCCCGATCCGAGCACGCTCGGCAAGGCGACGATGCGCCACGCGATCCGCGACGTCCAGCCGCTGCTCGTCGAGTGCTACACGGAAGCGTTCGATCGCTTGCCGCGCAAGGACGGCGTGCTCGAGGTCCGGCTGACGCTGGTCGGCGAGCCCGGGCTGGCGACGATCGTCGACGAGGTCGAGCTCGGAGGAGATGCTCACCTGACCGGCGACACCGCGTTCGGTGAGTGCATGCGCGAGACGCTGTACGCGATCGAGATGCCCCCGATGCCGCAGCCCGAGACGTGGACCGTCAACTACCCGTTCACGATGCCCGGCCACAAGTAAGCGCGGTACGAGCCGCGCGTTGACGGCGCGCTGCACGCGGTTCGAGCAGGACGCAGCACGTCACGGCTTGAACCACGGCTCCTTCGCCGCGACCTTGTAGTCCGGCTGCGAACAATCCTTGTAGGTCTTGTGCAACGAGCCCATGTGCCACGGGCCGCTCCCCTTGCAGGGGATGTAGTCATCCTTGCGGCCGTTCAGACCCTGGCGCGGCGGCATCCCCGACCGGGTGCCGACGAACTTCTCGAGCCACCACGCCGATGGCCACTCGATGCTCCACACGAACCACGCGCGGATCGGCTTGCCGCGAGAATCGCGCGCGGGATCGAACGTCAGCTTGGTGACCTCGGAGATCGCGATCTTCTCGAGGTCGTAGCCCGGGCGCTTGAGCCACTTGATGCGCTGGAGCTTGCCGCGCTCGTCGATATCGAGCAGCAGCCACGCCTTGGTCCACGCATCCTCGAGCACGGCGCGGTCGCTGTACGGCGGTGCCTTCTGCCACTTGTGATTGGTCGGGCGCGGCGGCACCGGCGGCTGGATCTTGTCGCGGATCACGATCACCTCGCCCTCGGTGGCGTCGACCTTGCCGTCGAGGATCGCCGGGCGGTCGGGAGCGACGACGACGCGACCGCTCGATCGCGCGGTGCCGTAGACGAAGATCAGGATGTAGGAGCCCGGCGCGACCGCGACCTTGTAGCGACCCGCGCTGTCCGTCGTCAGCTGATGCTCGACGCCACTGGGACCGGCGACGAGCACGAGTGCGGACTCGACAGGTGTCCCATGCCTGGAATCGAGGACTCGACCACTCAGCTGCGACAGCGGATCGGCGTACGCGGGCGAGCACAACATCAACAACAGCGCGATGACGGCGTGAGGCGGACCTGGAAACCGACGCATGGCCCGAACGCCGAGCAATCCGCGTGCCCCGTCGTCTCCTTCGAATCTCCACGATCGATCGACGCCGGCTGCACGGCCGATGCGCGAGCCCTGGATAGCCTCGTGGTTGATCGGGGCATGAGGATTCGATGACCGCGGCCACCCTACCCACACAACGAGTCGACGCGATGCGGCTGGCGCTCGCCGCAGCGGGCCCGATCGCCATCGGCGGCGTGCTCGCCCTGCGCGCCGGTGACCCGGCACCGATCGCGGCGACCCCGGCGATCGTGTTCGGCATCGCCGCGGCGACCTGCCCTGCGCTCTACATCTCGATCGCCGCCACCAAGGCCGGACCGTCGCTCGCCCAGGTCGCCCGCGCGCTGGCCGCCTCGTTCGGCGCGTTCGGCATCGCGCTCGCCGGCCTGGTGTTGCCCGCGCTGTTCCTGTCGCTGTCCTCGACATCGGATCTGACGACCGTCGTCGTCTGCAGCGTGGTGCTCGGCGGCGCGGCGATGATCGCGATGCTGCGGCTCGCGACCGAGCTGGTGCCGAGGACGTTCGGGGCCGGCGTGGTGTGCTTCACGTGGGCGATCGCGACGCTCGGCATCGCCGGGCGGTTGTGGTTCGAGCTGACGTCGGAGGTGCTGCTGTGATCGGCGCCGTCGAGACTTCGCGTGGCGTGGTGTCGCTCGGCACGATCGATCTGCTGCTGCGCGACCGCGACAGGATGCTGACCAAGATCAAGACCGGCAACGTCGGCGAGATCCTGCGCACGATGACGGTGACGATCGCGGTGGCGATGATGATCGTCGGCGCGGCGCTCGGCAGCTATCGCGGCGGCGAGCAGATCCTGTATGCGGCGATCAAGCTGCCGCTGGTGCTGCTCGGCACCGCGGCGCTGTCGGCGCCGGTGCTCACCGCGATCGGCAGCGCGCTCGGACGCAGGTCGCGGCTCGCCGTCGACTTCGCGCTCGTGATGTCGGCGCTGGCGTTCGGTGCGCTGATCGTCGTCGCGTTCACGCCGCTGATCATGCTCGGCCGGGCGGTCGACATCTCGTACCACCACATGATCCTCGCGACCGTGGCGGTGTTCGCGATCGGCGGCCTCGCCGCGCTGCTGATGATCGTGCGTGCGATGTCGATCGAGGGCGGCAAGGGCTGGCGCACGTCGGTCGCCGGGCTGTGCATCGTGTTCGTGATGGTCGGCGGTCAGCTCGCGTGGGCACTGCGCCCGTACGTGCTGCGGCCGCGGACGCCGGAGATCGTGTTCGTCCGCGACGTCGAGGGCAGTTTGTTCGACGCCATCGTCGGCGCGGTCCGCTCGGCGCGCGGCATCTACTATCGCGACGAGGCACCGCTCTCTCGCTTCGAGGATGCGCCGTGAGCCTCGGCATGATCGGGCTCGGCTACGTCGCGATCGGCGTGGTCGCGACCATCGCGTTCGCGATCCGGCGCCGGCCCACGGCGATCGATTGCGCGCTGACGATCGTGATGTGGCCGCTGTGGGCACCGCTCGCGCTCGCCCGCGATCCGAAAGATCATCGCGAGCAGGAGCTGCTCGGCGCGATCGCCCGCGCGCAGGCCTCGCCGCTCGCGAGCGTGTTGCCCGATGCCGAGAGCGCGCGCGTGCTCGCCTCGCGGTTGCGCGAAGCCTCGCAGCGCCTCGCCGAGCTCGACGACGTGCTCGCGCGCCCGGACTTCGATCCCGCGGCGGCGACGCTCCGCGCGAAGGAGCTCGAGAGCCGGGGAGCCACCGCCGCCGCCGCGACCGCGGAGCTCCGCGTGCGCACGCTCGGTCACCTGCGCACCCTGCGCGAGCGCTATCGCAGCGAGCTCGAGGAGGTCCACGAGCTGATCGCGCAGCTCGTCACCCAGGCAGAGCTGGTGCGCCTGCAACCGTCGGCGGCGGCATTGTCCGGATCGTCGAGCGAGCTGGTGCGCGAGCTGGTGTCGCGCGTCGAAGGCCTGTCGGAGCTGTTTGCCTACCAGACCTCGCTGGAGGCTCCTGGCAGGGAATACGACCCACCTCAAAAGCGTTCGATCACTGCATGACGTCCGTCCTCGTCGTCGATGATGACGCGCACATCCGCGAGGTCGCGCGGTTCGCGCTGGCAAAGGCCGGCTACTCCGTCGAGCTGGCGTGCGACGGGGCACACGCCCTCGAGCGGATCGAGCGTGCGCCGAAGGTCGATCTGCTCGTGCTCGACGTCCTGATGCCCGAGCTCGACGGCCTCGCGGTGTGCCGCCGGATCGCCGGCCGCGTTCCGATCGTGTTCCTGTCGTCGCGCGGCGAGGAAGCCGATCGCGTGCTCGGGCTCGATCTCGGTGCCGACGACTATCTCGCCAAGCCGTTCTCGCCTCGCGAGCTGGTGGCGCGCGTCGCCGCCGTGCTTCGCCGCTCGGCCGCGACCCAGGTCCCCGAGGCGCGACCGGTGCTGACCATCGGCACGGTCGAGATCGATCGCGATCGCCACGAGGTGCGCGTCAAGGGTGAGCCGCTACAGGTGACGGCGACCGAGCTCAAGCTGCTCGCCACGCTGGTCAGCCATCGCGGGCGCGTGCTGTCGCGCGGTCAGCTGATCACCACGGTGTACGGCGACGATCATCACATCAGCGAACGCACGATCGACACCCACGTCCGCAACCTGCGCGCCAAGCTGATCGCCGCCGCTGGCGAGGACGTGATCGAGACGGTCCATGGCGTCGGTTACCGGTGCGGTTAAGGGGTTCGCGCGGCACCTCGCGCGGATCCGCTACCGCCTGCTGCTGATCAACCTGATCGTCGCCGCGGTGCCGTTGATCGGCATCGCCTTCGCCCGCATGCACGAGGAGCAACAGCTCGATCTCCTCGAGCAGGACATGATCCACCAGGCGCAGCTGATGCGCTCGGTGGTGCTCGCGAGCGATGCACCGCTCGCCAGCCACGAGCGCACGCTGGCGAGGGCCGCGCGCGATACCCGGGCGAGGATCCGGATCCTCGACGCGACCGGCGCGGTGGTCGCGGATTCGCATCGCAGCGGCCCGCCGGAAGGAGCCGAGCGACCGGTGCCCTATCTGCTCGGCGGGGAGTCACCGACACACGAGGCCGAGCCGCCGCGCCCGATCGATCCGGTCGCCGAGCGCCGCGAGGTCAAGGCCGCGCTCGCCGGCCGCTACGGCTCCGCGACGCGACTGTGGGACAAGCAGGAGCGCGTCTATCTGTTCTCGGCGCTGCCGATCTTCGACGGGCGCGACGGCAAGGTCGTCCGCGGCGTCATCTACGTCACCCGCTCGACGCGCGACATCAAGCTCCAGCTGTTCGAGCTTCGCGAGTTCCTGGCGCACGTGCTGATCGGCACCGTGTTCGTGACGGCGCTGCTCTCGCTGCTCCTGGCGACGACGATCGCGCGGCCGCTCGGCAAGCTGACCCGCCGCGCCCAGCGGATCGCCGCGCGGCAGCCCGCCGAGCCGCTCGACAAGCTGGCGCGCCGCAAGGACGAGATCGGCCAGCTCGCGCGCGCCGTCGATGCGATGACCGACGAGCTCGAGCGCCGCGCCCACGACGCGCGCACGCTGGCCGCCGACATCAGCCACGAGTTCAAGACTCCGCTCACCGGCATCCGCGGCGCCGCGGAGCTGCTGCGCGAAGGCGCCGCCGACGATCCCGAGGCACGCGATCGCTTCCTCGCGATGATCATCGACGACACCGCGCGCCTCGATCGCCTGGTCTCGCGATTGCTCGAGCTCGCGCGCGTCGATGACGATCGCAGTGTCGCCCTGCCCGTCGACCTCGAGGCACTCGCGGCGAGCTGCGCGCGCCGCCCGTGGCCGGTTCCCGTCGAGGTGCGTGCAGACAAGCTATCGATCACCGGCCGCGAGCACCAGCTCGCCGCGGCGCTCGACAACCTGGTCGCCAATGCAACGCAGTTCGCCGACCCCGGCAGCACGGTGACCATCACCGGCGAGACACGGCCGCAGGGCGCCCGGATCACCGTCACCAATCAGGGCCCGGCGTTGTCCGCGAACGCGCAGCGCAAGGTGTGGGACCGCTTCTACTCGACGCGGATCGCCTCGGGTGGATCCGGGCTCGGCCTCGCGATCGTGCGCTCGGTCGCGCAGGCGCACGGCGGCAGCGTCGGTGTCAGCTGCGCGAACGGCACCACGGCCTTCTGGTTCGAGATCGCCGGATCCAGGTGACCGGGCAAAAGGCTTGACCCGCTGTCAGGATCTTCGATCGCGTTTCGGGTGAGACTGGGCGCCATGAACAAGCTCGGGCTGGCTCTCTGTATCGCGGCATGCGTCGTCTCGATGACGGCATGTCCCGGCACTCCTACCGTTCCCGGGCGCGGCGGTGGGGGCTCGGTGAGCCCGGACGCGTGCGGAAAGATCGACGCCAATCCGGCAGGCCGGAAGCTGTACGCCTTCCTGCAGGCGACCGCCGAGCTCGACAAGGCGAGCGTCGAGCTCGAGGCCTCGGTCGCGTCGGCGTGCAAGCGCATGGCGCGCGAGCTCGGCATTCCCGATACCGGCAAGACCGACGAGGTCTGCATCCGCGTCGCCAACGAGATCGATGCCAACCTCCAGGTCAGCGTGAAGAGCGAGTCGCGGCTCGTCACCCGCTACAAGCCGCCCGAGTGCCACACCGAGATCGATCTGGCGGCGAGCTTTGCCGCGAAGTGCGAGGCGCGCGCCGAGGCCGACATCGACATCCGCTGCTCCGGCGAGTGCGGCGGCACCTGCAACGGCACCTGCAACGGTTCGTGCGAGGGCGGCGGCGGTGGTGGGCAATGCAATGGCAAGTGCGACGGCACCTGCCAGGGCCGCTGCACCGGTCAGTGCGATGGCTACGCCGAGGTCACCGGCTCGGCCGAGTGCAAGGCGTCGGCGGAGATCCACGCCAGCGCGAACACGGTGTGCAGCGAGCCCAAGGTCGAGGTGGTGCGCGAGAACGTCACGATCGTCGACGACTCGAAGTTCCAGAAGGCGATGAAGGCGATCGAGGTCGGCCTGCCGTCGATCCTGCGCGCGTCGAAGCGACTCGAGCTGGCCGGCAAGGCGGTCGCGAACTGGGTCAAGACTGGTGCGTCGCTGGTCGCATCGTCGGCCGACCTCGTGCGCCAGGTCGGCGAGAAGGGGCTGTGCGTCGGCGGCCAGATCGCGGCGGTCGCCGCTGCCTCGGTGCAGATCGAGGCCAGGTTCTCGGTGTCGGTCGAGGCGTCGGCGAAGGTGTCGTCGTCGTGCGGCGCGACCGCGCAGTAGTCAGCGGCGCGCGGTCAGCATCACCGCATCGTCGTTGAGCTCGCCGATGGCGAGCGTCCTCGCGATCACCGGCTCGGTGGCCGCGATCATGTCGGCGAGACGCGGGTGCTTCCAGAAGTGAAGGCGCGCGAAGATGTCGGCGAGCCGGTGCGAGCTCGGCGCGGCCACCGCGATCGGGATCCGCGACAGCTCGATGGAGAAGCCCGCGCGCTCGAGGATCTCCGCGGCGTGCGCGAGCAGGAAGCCGTGATGAGCGAACGGCATCCCGGCGATCGCTCCCTCGATGTTCCACAGCGTGATCAGATCGTTGCCCGGCGCGCCCTGCACGATCACCACGCGACGGCGTGCCACGCGCGCGAGCTCCGAGACCGCGCGCAGCGGATCCGCGGTGTACTGCAGCACCCAGGTCGCGAGCGCGGCGTCGTGCGACCGGTCCGCTAGCGGCAGCGCCTCGATCCGCCCCTCGCGCGCGGTGATGCCGGGAGGGAGCTGCTCGCGCTGCGCGCTCGACGGCTCGATCACGAGCACCGGCATCCGCTTCGCGACCGCCTGCGTGAGTAGCCCGGTGCCACCGCCGACATCGACGGCGTCGGTGCTATCGCCGAGCGCGTCGAGGATCGCGGTGATCTCGGCGCTCGGATCGAACAGCGGCTCGAGCTCGCGCCACGCCTCGGGATTGAACGGCTCCGGTCCCCAGTAGCGATCCGGCAGCGTCTCGCGCGGCCCGCACAGCGGATGGCTCTGCCATGTCTCGTGGGCTGCCGTCATTCCTCGTCTTCGCCCGGGACCGGCGCTTCGATCATGCTCTCGATCGGCTTGTCGTCGACGAAGTCGTTGATCCACTGCGCGAGCGTCATGTCGTGGTCCTGGATGTCAGAGCCCGCGAAGTTGATGACGGTGGTGCAATGGCTGTCGTTGATGCCGCGGTAGTACGGGATGAAGTAGTCGAGGTTGTCGCGGGTGTCGTACTGCGCGATCAACAGCTGCGTATCGGCCTCCCACATCTCCATGATCTCGGGCTTCGGCGGGAAGTTGTAGAACCGCTCGTACGAGTACAGCGAGAAGTTGAGATCGCGGCGGAAGTACGTGGTGGCGAGCCGATCGTCGGGGAACTCGTCGGCGAGCGCGGTGTTGACCGTGCCCATGTCGTCGAGCGTGAAGCCCGGCGGCATCTCGCCCATCAGCGAATCGAGGTTCCACGCGCCGCGGATCATCTCGTGCATCGGCTTCGAGAAGCCCGACGACGGGAACACCGGGCCCGAGTCGTTGATCATGTAGCCCTGCTTGACCGCGTGGACGCCGTTGCGGAGGAACCGGTAGTTGACGAGCGAGCCGACACCGCCGGCCGAGCAACCGGTGACCAGCATCTTCGGTACGTGCGTGAACTCGCTGTCGAGGTAGCTGACGAGCTTCTTCACGATCTCGTGGCCGTCGTGATGGAACTCGACCGGTTCATCGGTCTCGTCGGTGTACGTCACGACCGTGTTGCCGGTGTGCACGTCGGCGGTGCAGTACGGCACGTAGACCATGTTCCAGTCGCGCGACGGGTTGGTGTCGTCGAAGCGCGACAGGAACGGCGAGATGAACGGCGCGAGCTCCCAGTGATCGTCGGGAATGCCGTCGATGTTGGCGGCGCCGCGAATGCCATCCTTGCCGGTGCAGCTCGGATAATCCCAGCACGCGCCGCCGGGCTCGAACACGACGACGAGGTTGTCGCTCTTGTCCGAGAAGTTGGCGAACATCTTGTACTGGGTGTTGTTGCCGCAGACGACGCCGGGCGGCTCGATCTTGATCCAGGTGTCGTAGGCGTCGCGCTCGGGGTTCTGGATCCCCTCCTCCGCGAAGTTGTCCCCACAACCGAACAGAGCAAGAGCAGCGGCAATCCCTCGGAGCCGGGTCATGGGCGCCACTTTATGTCGCGATCGCGCCGCGATCCACTACCTTCGGAGCATCGCGTCGCGCAGCTCACGCATCGTGATCGGCCGGCGCCCGCGGTCCGAGAACGGTGGCCCGTCGAGCCACGGCGCAGGATCGAGGAGAAACGCGTGGGTGCCTGGAAGTGAAGCGACGTCTGTTTCCCAGCCATCCCAGCGCGACGCGAGCGCGCCGGGCTCGAGAATCGTCCGCCGCAACCAGTCGCCGTACTGCAGGCCGGTATCGATCCACGACAGCGCGCCCGGTGCGAAGAAGCAGATGTTGCCCTGCACGGCCGCGCCGAGCGCTCCGACATCGATCGCGTACATGCCACCGAGCACGTCGTCGGCGACGAACATCGCGCCCGGCAGATAGGCATCACCGGCCTCGCACGGCAGCCCGTTCCAGCCCGCGATCGTGCGCGCGAGCTTGAGGTTGCCGGCACCGAGCACGCGGATCCAGCCGCCATCGATCAGGATGCCGCCGGTCTCGTACGCGATCGCGCCGAGCGGCGACCGCGCGGTGACCTGCAAGGCCTCGAGCGCGATGTCGCCGTGCTCGGCCACGCACGACAGCACCTCGACCGAGTGCGGTGCCCTGGTGATCCACGATCGGATCACCATCATCGCGGAGCCCTCCTCGACCAGCTCGTTCGACGTCTTCAACCGCACGCGCCCTGGATGGTACACGGCCGCTCGATCGCGCATGACCGATGTGATGCCGCGTTCGCGGCTCGTGGTTGCAGCCGGGCGTGCGAGGATGGTTGCCGTGAAGCGGCGAACCAAGATCCTGGCCACCCTCGGACCTGCCTCGCGCGAACCCGCGGTGCTCGACGCGCTGATCGCGGCCGGCCTCGACGCGGTGCGCCTCAACTTCTCGCACGGCACCCACGATGCGCACGCAGAGACCTACCAGCGCGTGCGCGAGGCGTCGGCGCGGCAGGGTCGCGAGATCGCCGTGCTGCAGGATCTCCAGGGCCCGAAGATCCGGCTCGGCAAGATCGATGGCGAGCTGCACGTCGAGACCGGCAGCAAGCTGGTGATCACCACGCGCAAGATCGTCGGCAAGGCCGGCGAGCCCGTCGTGCCCACCGATTACGAGCTGCTCGCGAAGGACGTCGAGATCGGGATGAAGATCCTGCTCGACGAGGGCCGCGTCGCGGTGGTGGTCAAGGCGGTCGAGGGCGAGGACGTGCTGACCGAGGTGACCGACGGCGGCGTGCTGGTGTCGAACAAGGGCCTCAGCGTCCCCGGCGCCACGCTCACCGCCGCCGCGATGACCGACAAGGACCGGATCGATGTCGAGTTCGGCTTGAAGCTCGGCGTCGATTACGTCGCGCTGTCGTTCGTTCGCCGGCCGAGCGACGTCGAGGATCTGCGCCGCGTCATGGTCGAGCGCGGCCGCGTGGTGCCGATCATCGCGAAGATCGAGAAGCCGCAGGCCGTCGACGCGATCGACGACATCGTCGCGGTGGCCGATGGCGTGATGGTCGCGCGCGGCGATCTCGCGATCGAGGCGTCACTCGAGATGATCCCGGCGCACCAGAAACGGATCATCGCGCGCGCCAACCAGCAGGGAAAGCTGGTGGTCACCGCCACGCAGATGCTCGAGTCGATGACCGACAACCCGCTGCCGACGCGCGCCGAGGTCACCGACGTCGCGAACGCGGTGCTCGATGGCACCGACGTCGTGATGCTGTCGGGCGAGACCGCCGTCGGCAAGCATCCCGTCGAGGTCGTCCGCCGGATGGCGGCGATCGCCGAGACCACCGAGCAGACGCTGTACCCGTTCGATCGCGAGATCTATCCGGCGCCTAGCGCGACCGATCACGACGTATTCGCGCGCGTCAACGCACGGATCGCCGCCCGCGCTGCCCGCGAGACCAACGCCGCCGCGATCCTGGCGTTCACCGACTCGGGCGCCACCGCGCGGCGGATCTCCGACGAGCGGCCGCGCGCGCCGATCCTCGCGTTCACCCGCGAGCACGAGACGCTGCGCCGGCTCGCGCTGTACTGGGGCGTCCACCCGTTTCACATGGGCACCGCCTTCACGTCGAGCGAGCTCGCCGAGCGCGCGCTCAGGTTCGTCGTCGACAATCGCTGGGCCGGGCCGGGCGATGCACTCGTGTTCGTGTTCGGTGCCCACCTCGTCGCCGGCGCCGATTGCTCGGTCAGCCTCCGGCGGATTCCCTAGCCTTTGCCAGGTACGCGAAGATCGCCGGGTCGAAGCCCGGATGGATCTGCTGGACCGGCTGCTCGGTGTACATCTTGTTCAGCGATTGCGCGATCCCCGGATCCCCGCCGGTGAACATCGCGACCAGCTCGGCCGCGCGCTTCGCGATCACCTGCGCCTCCGGCGACTCCGGCGGGACGCCGCGATCGATCAGCTCGCGGATCTTGCCGAACAGCTGCTGCCATTCGTCCTGCACCTTCTGGATCGCATCGTCGCCGAGCTCCTCGCGACGCTTCGCGAGCTGCTCGAGCTGTTCCTTGGTGTAGTAGCTCTCGATCATCTTCATTGCCTCCATGGTGTCGAACAGGGTTTCGAGATCGTCGGGACCGGCGAGGAGCCGCGCGTGCAGCGCCTCGAGCCGCTCCACGACTTGCGCCTGCTCGGCTGCCAGCTCGCGCGCGCGGATCAGGTGCTGCTCCACGAGCTCGGCCGTCGAGCTCGGCTCGTCGAGCATGGTTCGCACCTGCTCGAGCGAGAATCCGAGCGACGTCAGCGCGGTGATCTTGACCAGTCGCTCGAGATCCTTCGCCGCGTACAGCCGATGGTCACTCGCACTGCGGGCGGACGGCACGAGCAAGCCGATCGCCTCGTAGTGATGCAGCGTGCGGACGGAGACGCCCGCGCGGTGTGCCAGCTCGCCGACCTTGTACATGCCCCATGTCTACGACCTCACGTCGCGTGAGGCGCAAGAGGTTTATGCTGTCGCCATGCTCGAGATCGGCATGTTGTTGTATCCAAAGGTCACCCAGCTCGACCTGACAGGCCCGTTCGAGGTGCTGATCCGGATCCCCGATTCCCGCGTGCGCACGATCGGCAAGACGCTCGAGCCGATCCACAGCGAGGGCGGCTTGACCCTGGTGCCCTCCGCAACCTACGCCGGTGCGCCGAAGCTCGACGTGCTGTTCGTTCCCGGTGGCGCCGGCCAGATCGCGCTGACCCAGGATCGCGAGACCCTCGATTACCTCGCCGCCGTCGCGAGCGGCGCGCGGTGGGTGACCAGCGCGTGCACCGGGGCGCTGCTCCTCGGTGCCGCCGGCCTGCTGCGCGGTTATCGCGCCGCCACCCACTGGGCGTTCATGGATCTGCTGCCCGTGGTCGGGGCGACTCCCGTCGATCAGCGCGTCGTCGTCGATCGCAATCGCGTCACCGGCGGCGGCGTCACCGCGGGCATCGACATCGCGCTCACGCTCGCCGCCGAGATCGCCGGGCGACGGGACGCCGAGATGATCCAGCTCGCGCTCGAGTACGACCCGCACCCGCCGTTTCAATCCGGCCATCCACGCGTCGCCGATCGCGCGCTGGTCGGCCGCGTGCGCGAGCAGCTATCGGCGCGCTTCGCCGAGCGGCAAGCGCAGCTCGAGGCCGTCGCGAAGACCTGGTGACGGCGGCTTCGGCTTCGACACCGCGATCACACCGACGAAGCACAGCACGTGCTTCTGCTGGACGCAGGAGCTCCCCACGAAGAACGTCGGGGCACGCGTGGTCGCTGCAGGACGTGACGCGCCCGACCCGGAGGTCGAGGTCCAGCCGGCGCAATCGGTCTGGAAGTTGTTGAAGCCACCGCCGCCGATCCAGACATCGACGTCTCTGAACACCTTGAGAGCGTCGACGTTCGGCGCGACCTCGAACACGCCGGTGTCGAGCAGCGTCGCCATGTCCGGGGCGATCACCGTGCTGTCGGGGCGCACCACCAGATCGCTGGTGAACGAGATGTCGTCGTCCTCGAACCGCTGCTTCACCGTCTTGCCGCCGCCGGGCGACACCAGTGCGAACGCCTCTCCGGGCAAGCCGGCCGGACCGGCCTCGTTCTTACACATGACGTCCATCGCGGCGACGCCCGCGGCGCCATCGACGGTGCCGTCGCTGACGAACACCACGCTCGCGGTGAGCGGCGGCGTCGCGAACGGATCGTTCAGCACTGCCGAGAAGCAGTACAGCCGCGCGTCGGCGTTGCAGGGCGAGGTGCCGAGCTCCGTCCATCGCCTCGTTCCACCGGCGGGCTCGCCGGATAGCACCGGCGTCGAGACTTCCGACGCCCAGTCGTTGCAGTGATTGCCGGGACCGCCGACACCCATGCTCGTCGTGTCGGTGACCACGATCGCGTCGTCGCCGACATCGCGACCGAACTCGTCGAGCCGCGGCGGGAACAAGATCTTGCCCTGGGTCAGCGCGGTCTGGCCATCCGCGAACCGCTTGTTGTCGACGCGCGACCAGCCGTTCGGCTGCGGACCGACGCTGAGCTGGTTGAGCCGCTGGATCGCCGAGTCGGTCGACGTCGACAGCCAGGCGCGATAGTCGCGCTCGATCAATCCGGCATTCGCGGCGAGCGTGTCGCACAGCATGTCGGCGTCGGCGACGTTGTCGAACGCACCCGGCTTCTGCACCGTCGAGGTGGTGAACCACAGGTTCGCCTGGCTCCAGTAACGCGCGAACACCTCGACCGCACCGACCGGCGTGATCGTGCAGCTCTGCTCGCCGTGACAGCCACCCTGGACGAAGCCGGTGAACACCTGATTCTGCGCCGGGTCGGTCGCCGACAGCGTGACCTCGGTGCCGACGGGAAACGTGAACTCGCAGGTGCCCGGGCAATCGATGCCGGCGGGCTCGGAGGTCACCCGACCCTGCACGCCGGTGCCGCCCATCGTGATCTTCACGGTGCCGGGCAGCGGTGCATCCGGCGGCGCGTCACCGGGAACGCCGGCATCGCCTTCCTGTTTCGGCTCGGTCAGCCCGAGGATCTGACTGCAACCGGAGAGCGCGAGGAACGCGATCCGCTTCATCGCCAGCTCCCGGTGAGCACGACGCCCGCGCCATCGCGCGTCACCGCCGGTACCACCGCCGTGCGATCCGCCGGCTTGCCGCGCTGCACGTACCAGAGGACCGCACCACCGGCGGCGGCAGCGAGCCCGGCCGTCACCAGCACCGTCGAGATCGTCGCCGACGTCCGCGCCGAGTCGTACTTCGCCGTCGCGTCCGCGAACCGGTCACCGGGGCAGCTGTCGAGGTCGCCGCACAGCGTCTCGGCATCGTTGCCGAGCGAGCTCGCGCGCAGCCCGAAGATCGCACCGGTGATGATCGCTGCGCCGCCACCGGCGACCAGCCCGATCGCGAGCCAGTTGCGCTTCGGCTTTGTCTCGATCACCGGGACCGGCGCGATCAGCTCGGTCGTCTGCTTCGGCGTCGGGACCAGCGCCGGCACCTCGATCGGCGTCACCTGTCCCTCGGTCGCCGTCACCTCGCCGGTCCACTCCTGATGATCCGGTGCGCTCGCGGTGATCATCACCTTGCCCGGATCGACCGGAAGCGGCACCTCGATCGTGGTGTCGACGACCGAGCCGTTGACCTTGACGATCAAGCCCGCGGTCGCCGGCTTCGACTTGATCTGATACCTCGGCAGTCGCGGCTCGAGCTTCGCCGCTTCGTCGGCAGCGGCCGTCTTCATCGCATCGGTCGGCGCCGTCACGGCGAGCTCTTTCCACAGCGCCCACGCGGTCGCGATCTTGCCCTGCTTCGTCGTGCACAACGCGAGCGCGCCACGCGTTCCACTGTCCGGCAGCTTCGCGAGACTCGCCGCGAGCAGCTTGCACGCCTCGTCGATCTTGCCGTCCTTCATCTCTGCGATGCCGCGATCGAACAGCGCCTGCGCTTCGCTCTGATCGTCGGCGACAGCCAGGCTCGGGGCGAGGAGAAGAACCAGGAGAGCGCGTTTCATTTCTTGTCTTTGTCTTTGTCGTGCGTCATCTGCATCCACAGCTCGTCCGGCTTCTTCTCGGGCGGCTTCTTCTCGGGAGGCTTCTCGGCCGGCTTTTCAACCGGCCTCACCGCCGGTGCCGTCGGTCGCGTGGGCCGGCTCGTCGCCACCGGCTCGCTCGTCGGCGCCGGACACTCTGCCGGCACGACGTGACAGATCGCGACGTTGTCGGCGGTCCGCATCGCGAACGCACCGCCGGTGCACTGGCACGCCCTGGTCTTGAAGTCGATCTTGCTGCACTTGTACTCGGCCGCTTGCTTGCCGCCGGTGTCGAGCTTGCCCGGCAGCGTGCAGTCGACCTTCGCCACCGCTGGCTCGATGCTGGCGAGCGACTTGACGTACACGATCAGGCCCTCGATCTCCTTCTCGGTGAGCTGCCCCTCGAAGCTCGGCTGGGTCGCGGGATAGCCCTGCCGGATCTTCGCGTTCGGCACCATCATCGACTCGCGGAAGTACATCTCGTCGAACACCACGCTGGTGCCATTGGACAGCGGCACCTGTTTGCCCCACGCACCGGCGAACGTCGGCCCGACGCTGTTCGCCCCTTCGGCGGGCAGCCGGATGCTATGGCACGCCGCGCAGCCCTTGGTCTCGAACACGCGCTTGCCGATCACGAGCGGCGGCTCCTCGGGCGGCGGCTGCGGCTTCTCCGGCGGCGGCGGCACGGCCGCGACGGGCGGCGTCTCCTCGGGCTCGTTGCCGCCGCGCGACAGCGCGAACGCGAGCCCGATGCCACCGAGCGCGAGCACGCCGGTGCCCGCGATCGCGAGCTTCTTGTGCGAGCGCGGCGGCGCGAGCGTCTCGATCGGCGGCACTCTCAGCTCGGCCGCGCTCGACGAGATCGTGCTGATCGGACGGATCGGCCTGTCGTCGCGTTGCGGCCTCGCGGCCACCGTCGCGAGCTCCGGCTTGTCGAGGTTGCTCGGCCGATCGGGTTCGGTCGCCGCCGGTGCGGACTCGCCGTTGACCGGTACTCCGGCGGACAGGCGCGTATCGCCGCTCGCCACCGTCGCCGGCACACCCGCACCGGTGCCGTGCGCGACCTGCGCCGGCAGGTTCGCCGACGTCACGATCTTGCCGATCCGGGTCGCGGTCTGCGTGGCCTCGGCATCGCCGAACTTCGCGAGCTCGCGCGCCAGCTCGCCGACGTTCGGCCACCGGCCCTCCTTGTCCTTCGCGAGGCAGCGCTCGACGATCGCCTTCAGCCCCGCCGGCACGTCATCGGGCAGCGGCGGTGGCGGATCGCTGATCACGCTCATGCACAGCGCGGGCAGCGAGTCGCCAACCCACGGCATCCGCGCGCTCAGCGCTTGATAGAGGATCACGCCGAGCGCCCAGACATCGGTGCGCGCGTCGGTCGCCTTCGCGTTGCTCATCTGCTCCGGCGCCATGTAGCCGGGCGAGCCCATCACGTCGCCGGTCCTGGTGGCCGGTGCCGATTGCGACTTCGAGATGCCGAAGTCGAGGACCTTGACCAGCGGCGTGCCGTCGCGATCGGTGGTGATGAAGAGGTTACCGGGCTTCAGATCGCGATGAACGATCCCCTCGGCGTGTGCCTCGGCGACGCCCTCGATCGCCTGGAGCAAGTACGTCACCGCGACCGCTGGCGCGAGCTTGCCTTCGCGCGACAGCACCGCCGCGAAGTCCTCGCCCTTCAGCAGCTCCATCACGATGTACGGCGATCCGTTGTCGAGCCGACCGACATCGAAGATCCGGCACACGTGCTCGCCGCGCAGCTTGGCGACCGCACGCGCCTCGCGGAGGAACCTGTCGAGGAGGTTCGGCGAATTCGCGAGCTCGCCGAGCATGAACTTGAGCGCGACCGGCTGATCGAGCTCGAGATGTGTGGCCGCGACGACCATGCCCATGCCGCCGATCCCGAGCACTCGATCGACGCGGTACTTGCCCGCGAGGATGTCCCCAGGATGAGCCTGAAACACCATTTACGCCGTTATATCCCAGCGGGCCGACCGACGGGGCGTTCTCACACGCGTGGTAAGGTCCGCGCCAGGGATCGTGTCGGAGCGTCCGTCGCAGGAAGGAAAGATGTCGCCCGGTGCACCGACCGATCCGGTGCCGTTCGGGAAGTACTACCTGCTCGGCCTGATCGCGCGCGGTGGCATGGCGGAGGTCTATCGCGCGCGCATCCACGACGAGAAGCGGCTGCTCGCGCTCAAGGTGATGCGCCCGCAGCTCGCCCGCGAGGCGCGCTTCATCGACATGTTTCATCGCGAAGGCAAGCTCGCGATGCTGCTCGATAACCGCTGCATCGTGCGCACCGTCGAGGTCGGCCAGCACGATGCCAAGCACTACATCACGATGGAGTACATCGGCGGCCGCGATCTGACGCAGGTCCTCCGCCGCTGTCAGGAATCGCAGCAGCGCATCCCGGTGCCGCACGCCGTGTACATCGCTGCGAGGATCGCCGAGGGCCTTCACTTCGCGCACACGCTCGCCGGTCCCGACGGCCGGCTGCTCAACATCGTCAATCGCGACGTCTCGCCATCGAACGTGCGGCTGTCGTACGACGGCGAGGTCAAGCTGCTCGACTTCGGCATCGCGCAGGCGCTGATGAAGTTCACCAGCGAGATCGGCATCCTCAAGGGCAAGTTCAGCTACATGTCGCCGGAGCAGATCCGCGGCATGCCGCTCGACGCGCGGACCGACGTGTTCTCCGCCGGCATCATCCTCCACGAGATGCTGACCACCGAGAAGCTGTTCCGCGGCGACACCGAGTTCGCGCTGATGGAAAAAGTTCGCAAGGCCGAGGTGCCGCCGCCGTCGAGCTTCAACCGTCGCGTCACCCCGGAGCTCGACGCCATCACGCTCAAGGCGCTGGCGCGCGATGTCGCCGATCGCTATCAGAGCGCGCAGCAGCTGTCCGCCGATCTCGATGCCCTGATCGCGAGCTATCGCTTCGATCCCAAGGAGCTGCGCCAGTTCATGCGCCAGCTGTTCCGCAAGGAATACGCGAAGGAGCTCGAGGAGACCCAGCTCGCGCTCGAGGCCGAACCCGGCGCGAGCATGTCGCTATCGGTCTCGCAGTCGCAGCCGCGCGCGCCGCTGACCGGCCCGCAGATCATCATCGCCACGCCGCCCACCGATCCGCTCCACCGGCCCACCATGCAGGGCATCGGAAGGGCAGGCAACCCGCCCACCAACCCGAATCATTCCCAGCCCCCCGAAACACCTCCTGACGACGACGGCGATAAGCCTCGTGGCTTCTGGGGATCCTTGTTCAGGAAGCGGAAGTAACGCATCCTGGTTGCTCCTCCGATGACTGCGCCCACGACCACCGACGACGGTGAAGACAACAAGCTCGCCGTCCAGCTGACGATCATCATCCTGGTCGCCGCGCTGATGCTCAACGTGCTGTTCTATTTCCTGAGCGGCTTCTACTACGACGACAAACGCGCCTCGCAGGGCCTGATGTCGACCATCACCGATGCCACGGTCAACGGCACGCGGATCTCGTTCGCGATCTTCACCGGCCTCACCGCGGCCACGCTGTGCGCCGCGATGTTCGCGCCCAAGTGGGTCGGTCACGGCGCGTCGGCGCTGATCGGCCTCGCGTCGATCGTCGGCGCGGTGTTCGCGGCGCGTGCCGGCATGCCGAACGCGCTGACGGTCTCGCTCGTCATCATCGGTCTGCTCTATCCCGCGCTCGCGGTGCTATCGCTGATCCGGCAGTCGCGCGCCGCGTGGTCGTTCTTGTGCGCGCTGAGCTGGGTGCTCGGGGTGGTGATGCTGTTCGGCGCCCCGAAGATCCGTAGCCAGGCCGATATCGGGCTGTGGACCGCGATGATCATCCCCGGGATGCTCGCCGCGACCGGCATCGCCCTGACGATGGTCCGCCGCGATTACCGGCCGCATCGCTGATCGGCGACACTGGCGGCGTGGAACCGCGCGCCACCCTCGGCCAGCTCGCCGCGCTGTTCCTGCGCCTCGGGACCACCGCGTTCGGCGGCCCGGCCGCGCACATCGCGATGATGGAGGACGAGGTCGTCACCCGGCGGCGGTGGCTGACGCGCGAGAAGTTCCTCGATCTGGTCGCGGCGGCGAACCTGATCCCGGGCCCGAACTCGACCGAGCTGGCGATTCACATCGGCCACGAGCAAGCCGGCTGGCGCGGACTGATCGTCGCCGGGGTCTGCTTCATCGTCCCCGCCGTCCTCATCGTGCTGGGGATCAGCTGGGCGTATGTCGAGTACGGCACGCTGCCCGCCGCGCAGGGCGTGCTCTACGGCATCAAGCCGGTGATCCTCGCGATCGTCGCCCAGGCGCTGTGGAACCTCGGGCGCAGCGCGATCAAGACCTGGCAGCTCGGCGTGATCGCCGCGTGGTCGCTGATCGCCGTCGCGCTCGGTGTTCACGAGCTGATCGTGCTGCTCGCCGCCGGTGCGTGCGCGATCGGCTTTGCCCTCGCGAAGCGGCGCCCCGCCGTGATGCTGTTGCCGCTGCTCTCGCTCGCCGGAGCGCCGGCCACCACGACGTTCAGCCTGCCGGCGCTGTTCGCCTTCTTCGCGAAGGTCGGCGCGGTGCTGTACGGCAGCGGCTACGTGCTGATCGCGTTCCTGCGCAGCGATCTCGTCGAGCGCTTCAGGTGGATCACCGAGGCGCAGCTGCTCGATGCCGTCGCCGTGGGTCAGGTCACGCCGGGCCCGGTGTTCACCACGGCCACGTTCATCGGCTACATGCTCGGCGGTGTCCCGGGTGCGCTGGTGGCGACCGCCGGCATCTTTCTCCCCGGGTTCATCTTCGTCGCGCTCAGCGGACGTCTGGTTCCGAAGCTCCGCAAGTCGCCCACCGCCGGCGCGTTCCTCGACGGCGTCACGATCGCGTCTCTCGCGCTGATGGCGGTCGCCGGCTTCGAGATCGCGCGCGGTGCGCTGATCGATCCGATCACGGTCGGCATCACCGCGATCGCGGCCGTCGTGTTGATCGTGTGGAAGGTCAACGCGACGTGGCTGATCGCGGGTGGTGCCGTGATCGGTGTGGTGCGAGAGCTGGTTTGAAGACAGTGGCGAGACGCTACGGTTGCAACGAAACCTGCGACCACGCCGGGTGTCGAATCGAACATGCAAGTCGCCGAGATCGCGGTCCGCTTCGGGGACTCGACCCTCGACAACCGCCAGCTGGCGAGCGGCGCCTTTCGGATCGGGACCGGCCGTGACGTCGATCTCGCGGTCCCGGGGCTGACCAGCTTTCCACTCGTCGACTGGAGCGATCGCGGATGCATGGTGCGCGTGCCCGCCGGGATCGCGGCGCGCAAGCTGGTCGCCGGCGTCGGCACGCCGCTCGACGGCGCCATCGTGCTCGCGCGTGGCGAGCGCGTCGAGGTCGCGATCGGCAGCGTCGAGATCGCGATCGAGCTCGCTGCTCGCCCGGCGCCTCTGCCGAGGCCGCGGTTCGACATGATGTGGCCGCGCTGGATCGCCGGCGCGCTGGTCGCGCATCTGATCGCGCTGATCGCCATCGATGCGCTCGCCGAGCCCGAGCCCGAAGGCATCCGGCTGTCGCTGGTATCGCTGCTGCCTCGGGTGCCCGAGCCTCCGCCGCCGCCGCTCACCGAGGCCGAGGCGAGGAACCTGGCACCGCGCCGGCGTGCGAAGAAGCAACAACAGGTCAGGGTCGCGGTGGTCGAGCCGGCACCGGCACCGATCGAGACGGATCCGGATCCGACACCTGCGAAGGCGCGGGCGATCAAAGGTGCGCGCCGCGCCGGCATCCTCGGCGGCAGCTTCTCGGCGGAGGACATCCGCGCGATCACGGGCACCCGGAACATCGAGGAGGAGCTCTCGGACGTCGGGCCCGTGTATCGCGATTACGAGGCGCAGGAGAAGGGCTTCGGCGGTGGCCGCCGCTTCGATCCGACCAAGCGCGAGGGTTGGGGCTCGGTCGCGACCGGCCGCTACGCGACGGTGGACAAGGGCCGCGCCGCCGGCGATCACTACGCGCTGCCGGGCGAGGCCGAGGCACGGCCGGTGCCGCGGGTCGCGCATTGTGTCGGTGCGTGCAGCGCGACCGGCGGCCTGTCGCGAGACGCGGTGCGCGCCGCGATCGCCCGCCACGACGAGGCGATCCTCGGCTGCTACGAGCGCGCCGGGCTGGCGTCGCGCGGCGATGTCGTCGTCGAGGTCAGGATCGGGGAAGACGGGACCGTGATCACCGCCGACGGCGCGGGTCTCGGCTCGACGGGCGGCTGCGTCGCCGGCGTGATCCGGCGCGTCGCGTTCCCGAGGGCAGCCGCGACCACGGTGCGCTACCCGCTGTCGTTCTCGCCGTCGTGATCACTTCACGGGCCGCACGGCCATGCCGATCACCATCGTCGCGTTGACCTTCATCTCGTCGCTGTCGCCGACGGTGAAGGCGAACTCGGTGGTGGCATCGATCTTCGACTCCGGCACCAGGTGATCGAGCGGGATCGATGCGGTGCCCTGCCCCTTGCTGGTGAGCTGAACCAGCTTGCCCTTGAGCATGCCCTGCTGGAGTGGCTGCGCGCCGGCGGTCTGCAGCATCTCGACCGACAGCTTGACCCACTTGTCGGTGGCCTCGACGAGCTTGTAGCGATACGTGGTGTCGACCGAGCCACCCATCATCGGCAGGCGCGCCTTGATCTCCCACTGCGCACCGATCGAGACCGGATCGCGCGGGAACGCGATGTACATCCGCTTCAGCGATTCCATCGTCTGCGCGACCAGCTCCTTGATCTGCGCGCTCGCCGCATCCGGTAGCTTGACCTCGACGTCCTTCGAGGCGCCGCGTGCGGACACCACCATCGAGCCGCGCGTCCCGACGAACTGCTGCATCACGCCGTCGACCGCGTCGCGCATGTTCTGGTCGACCTGGACCTCCGGCGCCACTGCCGACGCGGTGTAGACGAACGACACCCTGGCATCGCCGTTCGGCTCCATGCCGTCGACGGTCATCCGGATCCGGGTGCGCACCGTCGGCACCTCGGTGCGCTGATCGCGGTTGCCGATCACCGCGTCCTGGAAGCTCATCACCTGCGTCATCCGCATGTCGAAGTCGACGTCCTCGACCTGCCCTGTCCTGAGCGTGTAGCGCAGCGTGTACTTGGGTCCCGCGCCGCGCGTCATCACGTCGACCAGGTCGTCGGGTGTGGACTGCTCGGTCGGAGCCGGGAGCTGGGGCGCCGGCGCCGATCCACCACACGCCATCGCGATCATCGAGATCAGAAGCCATCGCATGCGCGCAGCAATAGCCGGATCCGAGGTAAAGATCGACGCGATGGCGACCAAGAAAGCAGCCGTGAAGACCACCGCGTCCAGGAAGGTGACCAAGACCAGCAAGTCGGGTGGCCGCGTCGACGAGCTGCTCGCGCTGCTGCGCAAGTACAAGGACGCCTACTACAACGACGCGCCGCTGGTCAGCGACGCGGCGTACGACGCGCTCGAAGACGAGCTCCGCGAGCTCGCCCCCGATCACGAGTTCTTCGCCACCGTCGGTGCGCCGGCCGCGGCGGTCACCTCGTGGGAGAAGGCGAACCACGCCATCCCGATGGGCTCGCTCAACAAGGCGGTCTCCGAGGAAGAGTTCCGCCAGTGGGCGGCGCGCTGCGACGAGCTCGGCAAGAAGGACAAGCTCAAGGCGATCACCAAGGACCTGTTCGTCACCGAGAAGCTCGACGGCCTGTCGCTCGCGGTGACCTACGAGAAGGGCGCGCTGACCGACGCGATCACGCGCGGCGACGGTCAGGTCGGCGAGCGCATCCTGGCGAACGCGCGCCGCATGAAGGGCGTGCCGGCGAAGCTCAAGAAGCCGGTGTCGGTCACCGTCCGCGGCGAGATCATCCTCAAGCTGTCCGATATGAAGAAGGCGTTCCCGGGCGCCGCCAACCCGCGCAACCAGGCCTCCGGGACGTCCAAGCGCTTCGATGGCCAGGGCTGCGAGCACCTGACGGTGATGTTCTACGACCTCGACGGCGAGGAGCTGCCGACCGAGACGGCGAAGTTCAAGCGGCTCACCGAGCTCGGCCTGATCGTGCCGTTCGGCGAGGCCACCGATCTCGAGGGCGCGCAGAAGATCCACGAGGACTACGCGAAGGCCCGGCGCGCGAAGCTCGACTACGAGATCGACGGTCTCGTCGTCCGCGCGCACGACATCCGCGTCCAGCACATGCTCGGCGAGCTCGGCAACCGGCCGCGCGCCGCGATCGCCTACAAGTTCGCCTCGCAGGCGAAGGTCACCAAGCTGCTCGACATCATCTGGGAGACCGGCTCCTCGGGCCGCGTCACGCCGGTCGCGATCGTCGAGCCGGTCGTGCTCGCCGGCGCCACCGTGCAGCGCGCGTCGCTCCACAACGCGGGCAACGTCGCCGAGCTCGGCATCGGCATCGGCGACGAGGTGCTGGTGTCGCGCCGCAACGACGTCATCCCGTACGTCGAGGAAGTGGTGAAGTCGGCGGGCAAGCCTGCCAAGCCGCCGGCGAGCTGCACGATCTGCAAGGCGAAGCTCGAGCGCGTCGGCGAGTACATCTCGTGCCGCAACTACACCGCTTGCCAGGCGCTGATCGAGGGCCGGATCGAGAACTGGATCGCGGCACTCGGCGTGCTCGAGTGGGGCGACAAGCTGATCAACCAGCTCGTCGAGGCGGAGCTGGTGCGCGAGCCCGCGGATCTCTACAAGCTGAAGCCCGCGCAGATCGCCGGGCTCGAGCGCCGCGGCATGACGATCGCCACCAAGGTGCTCGACAACCTCAAGGCCCAGCTGCCGCTGTCGCTGCCGAAGTTCATCGCCGCGCTCGGCATCGAGAACTGCGGCCTGCAGACGGCGAAGGCGATCGCCGCGAAGCTCGAGACGCTCGAGGCGATCCAGGCGGCGAAGGAAGCCGACCTCGCCGCGATCCCCGGCGTCGGTCCGGCGAAGGGCAAGGCCGCGTTCGAGGGGCTGCAGTCGCGCAAGGCGGAGATCAAGCGCCTGCTCGCCGCCGGCGTGGTGCCGGTCGCGAAGGCCGCCGGTGGTCCGCTCGCCGGCAAGACGTTCTGCTTCACCGGGGCGCTCGGCCGGCCGCGCAAGGAGCTCGAGCAGATGGTCGAGTCGCGCGGCGGCACGCTGCTCTCGGGCGTCACCAAGGACCTCCAGTTCCTGGTGATGGCGGATCCGAATTCGGGCTCGTCGAAGGCCGAGAAGGCGAAGAAGTACGGAACGCAGTGCCTGAACGAAGAGCAGTTCATGGCGATGGTGAGCTGACTCGCCAGCGTTGTGATCTCGTGCAAACACCTCGCTGACCGCCAGGCGAGTCGATTCGCGCGTCTACGGGTGGCCTGGTCGGTGCACCAAAAGTGGTTCCCCCAACAGGAGCGAGCCATGAAGGAACTCTCGACCGAACAACTCGATCGCGTCAGCGGCGGCAACAAGGGTCCGCAGGTCTGCACGCCGGATAACCCGAACGGCACGCGCCCGACGCGCTACTGGGAGAACAGCCCGCCGACGTCGGCGCCGGGCCAGCAGGGCGGCTCCCGCTAGCTACGTCGCTCGACGAGGAAGCTTCCCGAGGCCTTGTCCTCGGATCGCGCCGACTTGCGCCCGGAATACATCGCCCCCGACAGGCGATGGATCTGGGATGCGCTGGGAGGTGCTCGTCGTGTTTACCGGGCTCGCCGGATGCTTTCCGACGCGCTCGGACGAGCTCGCGTGTGCGACCGAAACCGACTGCGAGGCCGGTCGCACGTGCGAGCAAGGCTTCTGCGTGATCGCGCCGGATGCCGCGCCGCCGATCGAGAACGAACCGCCGGTCGATGCAGCGCCGGTCGAGATGCCGGATGCGCCGCCGGATGTGCCGCCGCGGCCGTGCGAGGGTGGTGATGCGAACGCCGAGGATGGCAGCGGCAACTGCTATGTCGCGTTCAAGCTCGCCGCCAATCGCAAGACGCGCGCGAATGCGGAGGCTGCGTGCGAGGCACTCGACATGACGCTCGCGATCGTCAACGCGGCCGACAGCAACGCGACCGTGCAGTCGCTGATCGTCGGCCTCGACACCTGGCTCGGCGCCACCGACGCGGTCACCGAGGGCACGTTCCTGTGGCCCGACAACACGCCGCTGGTGTTCGCGAACTTTCGCGCCGGCGAGCCGAACAACGGCGCCGGCACCGGGCAGGAAGACTGCTTGATCATCGAGGGTGGCAAGGGCGGCACCTGGGACGATCGCAACTGCGGATTCACCCTACCGTTCGTCTGTTCGTTCTCGCGCTAAGCTGCGCGCGTGCTGCTCAGCCGGATGCCGTCGGGAGAGCCCGAGCTGTTCGCCTCGATCCAGGGCGAAGGCTTCTCGGCAGGCGTGCCGAGCGTGTTCGTGCGCGTCGCCGAGTGCAATCTGACCTGTACGTGGTGTGACACCCGGTACACGTGGGACTGGCAGAAGTACGATCGCGACAAGGAGACGCTGCAGCTCGCGCTATCCGATGTCTACGACCGCGTGATCGCGCTCGCCGGTGCGTCGATCAAGAACGTCGTGCTCACCGGTGGCGAGCCGCTGCTCCACCAGGAGGACCTCACCGCGCTCGCCGTCGCACTGCGCGCGCGCAACTTGCGGATCGAGGTCGAGACCAACGGCGCGATCGAACCTGGAGACGCGCTGATCCGGGAGGTCGATCAGTGGAACGTGTCGCCCAAGCTCGACAGCTCGGGCAACAAGAAGACGGCGCGGTTGCGCGTCGGTCCGCTGACGAGGTTCGCCTCGCTACCGAATGCGACGTTCAAGTTCGTCGCGGTCGGCGCCGCGGATCTCGACGAGATCGAATCGATCATCACCACGTATGCGTTGCCGCGCGATCGCGTGATCGTGATGCCCGAAGCGACCGATCCGGCGACGCTCGTCGAGCGATCGACGACGCTGGTGCCGCTGTGTCAGGCGCGCGGCCTGCGCTTCGGTACGCGCCTCCACGTCATGCTGTGGGGCGACGGCCGAGGAAGGTGAGGCGATGATCAGGCCAGCAGCGTGGTCTCGGCCTCGGCGCCGGGCTGGAGATCGATCTTCGAACCGATCGCCGACAGCCGCTGCGGCAGCGCGACGGCCTCGCGCAGATCGAGCGTGAACCGCCAGCGCGGACGCTGCGCGACGAGCTGCGCGCAGTGCGCGACGTCATCGCGCGTCCGCGGCTGCACCAGATAGTGATCGCAACGCCAGCGCGCCGCGTACTGATCGAGCTCGTGGGCCTCGGTCTTCGCGTCGACGATCACGCGCACCTCATCCGCGTGCATGTTCACGGTGGGCGCACCGCGCACCGGCGTGATCGCGTGCCAGTCGATCGCACCCGCCGGCGCGTGCGTCCCCGCCGACTCGAGGAGGATGCGGAACCCGGCGCGGCGCAGTGGCACCGCGAGCGCATCGGTCCAGCGCTCCGCCGCTTCAGCGCCGGTGACCACCACGCGATAGCTGCGCACGGTGTCGAGCTTGTCGACCTCGCGCACGATGTCCTCGATCGCGAGCTGCTTGGCATCGCGATCGCCGGCGGCAGCGAACCGGATCACCACGCAGGCGCGGCCGGCATTGGCGCCGACGGGCTCGAGGATGGGACCGGAGAGTGCAACGCTCGGGGTGACGTCCGACATGACCGCGGTTCTATCGCGGGCGACCGACCGGCCCAAAGTCCAACGATCACAGATGCTCACTCTCTGACTCGTTCGTGACAGAGTGCCGACATGAGCCGCAGCCTCACGATCGCCATCATCGCGATCTCGATGGCTTGTGGTGGTGGCTCCAGACCAGAGGCCGGACCACCACCGGTCGGCTCCGCCACCGCGAAGGGTTCCGCTGCACCGGCACCGGTACCGCCACCGATTCCGACCTGCGAGCAGGTGACGTTCGCGGAGACCACCACGCTGCCGGAGGCATCGGGGGCGACCTGGCTCGCAGATGGTGGGTTGATCGTGATCGCCGACTCCGGTCACGACGGCGCCTACGTGGTGCTCGATCCCGAGACCGGCAAGGAGCGCGAGTCCGGCAAGCTGCCGATCGGCAGCGGGACCGATGACATCGAAGGCCTCGCGATGTGGAACGGCAAGCTCGTCGGCATCTCGTCGGCCGGCTGGATCCGGGTGTGGCAGAAGACCGGTGCGAGCTACGCGCTCGTCGAGGGTCCGTATCCGCTCGGCCCGGTCAACCTGCCCGACAAGGGCTACGCCGACGCCGACGATCCGGGGATGGTGTGCAGCGAGCGCAAGACCAACTGCGGTCGCGACTACGAGGGCATCTGTCTGGCAGCGGGCAGCGATCAGTGCGCCGGCTTCGCGCTGGCGAAGGCAGACGGCGCGCTGTATTGCCTGCGCGACCAGGCCGGCAAGCTGGTCGTCGATCGCAGCGTCTCGATCAAGATCGGGAAGCGCGGCGCGCTCGCCGATTGCACGATCTCGGATCGCGGCGAGCTGTTCGTCGGCGCGAACCTGTTCGACGCCGCGAACGTCTATCGCGTCACCAACTGGATGGATCCGGCGAAGGCACACGTCGACAAGCTCGGCTCGCTCGGCATCGGCTTCAACGAGGTGATCGCCGCGCGCGGCGAGATGATCTATCGACTCTCGGACACCGGCGGAGATGGCCCGAGCCTGATGACCAAGTACCGATGTCGGTGATCCCGAAGCCTCGGTTCGTGCTCGGCGTGCTGCTCGTCGCGGTGATCGCGACCGGGTTCGCGATCGCGTTCCGCTGGACCCTGGGGTGGACGTGGGACCTCGCCGCCGAGGCCGACAACGTGGTCGCCGCGATGGAGAACGCGCCGTGGTGGCTGCGCATCGTGTTGCCGGCCGGCGGCGGCCTGCTCGCCGGGCTGCTGGTCGCGTTCGCCGCGCGGCGCACCACCGGCGGCACCGGGGTCGGCGGTGTGATCGAGGCCGTCGCGATCGGGCGAATCCATCTGTCGTTCACCTCGGCGCTGCTGCGCGCCGCGTCGTCGTGGTTCGCGATCGCGACCGGCGGATCGCTGGGCCGCGAGGGTCCCCTGATCCAGTTCGGCGGCACCACCGGCGACGACGTCGGCGAGTGGCTCGCGCTCGATCTCGACCAGCGCCGCATCCTGATCGCCGCGGGCACCGCAGCCGGCTTCGCGGCCGCTTACAACACGCCGCTGGCGGCGGTGGTGTTCGTGCTCGAGGTCATCGCCGGCGTGATCGTGATGGAGACCGTCGTCCCGACGCTGGTCTGTACGGTGATCGCGACCGCGCTGACCCGCGCCGTCGTCGGAGAAGGCCCGATCTACGGCCAGCGCGCGTTCGTGCTCGCCGATCTGCGCGAGCTGATCGCGTACGCGATGCTCGGCGTGATCTGCGCGCTCGTCGCATTCCTGTTCACTCGCCTCGTGCAGTACGCCGCGCGCGGCTTCAAGCGGCTTCCGTCGCCGTGGCGACAGGCCGCCGGTGGCCTCGGTGCCGGCGGGGTCGTCGCGATCCTGCCGAGCGTCGCAGGCAACGGCTACGAGCCGCTCGGTGCGCTGCTCGATCACGCACCCGCGATCGCGATGGTCGGGTGGTTGCTGATCGCGAAGATGATCGCGACCGCGTCGTCGGTGGCGGCCGGAAATCCGGGCGGAGTGTTCACGCCCTCGATGTTGATCGGCGGCTGCACCGGCTACCTGGTCAACAGCGGTCTCGATGCGATCGGCTTCGCGGTCAGCCCCGCCGGTGGTTACGTGCTCGTCGGCATGGCGGCGGCAGTCGCCGCGACCACCCATGCACCGTTGATGGCGGCGGTCCTCGCGTTCGAGGTCTCCGGCGATTACGCCGTCGTGCTGCCACTCGTGCTCGCCACCGCGATCGCCACCGGCCTCGCGCGCCGCCTCGATCCGGACTCGGTCTACACCGCCGAGCTGCGCGATCGCGGCGTCACCTGGCAGCTGACGCGCACGCTGCCCACACCCTAATCATCGTCGGCGAGCGGCAAGCCGAGCTGCTTGCGCGGCTCGACCGAACCCTCGTGATCGAAGCGCACCGCGCCACTCTCGTCGGTGTAGTTCGCGGCGAGCCGCTGCGCCGAGACCGGATCGATGTTGTGCAGTCGATCGAGCGCGAGCCCCACGATGTCGCTCCACGCCACCGCCTTGCGTCCGCTGTCGACCAGCGTGGCCTCGATGTCGCGCGCGACCCGGCGCAGATCGTCATCGGTCAGCTGCGTGCGATGCGCGCAGACGCGGCGCAGTGCTGCGAGCAGCTTGTCACCGTCGAAGGGCTCGCTGCCGCCATCGCGCTTGGTCACCTTGAGACCGGGCGCGCCGAGCTTCTCGTAGGTGGTGAACCTGCGCTTGCACGCGGTGCAGACGCGACGCCGGCGCAGCCCATCGGCGGTGACGCGGGTCTCCGTCACGCTCGAATCGCCGGTGCAATACGGGCACTGCACGGAGCGATCGTAGCCCGCACCGTCGGATGTGGCGAAATTCGTAGGGATCGGCGCATTAACTTCAATGACTTGACTGCCCGGGATATCCTCGGTCGCCTGTGGAGCCGGTAACTCCCAGCAAGCGCAAGGGTGGCGCGCCGGTGGAAGGGGCCGACGAGCCCACCGCCGTCGTGCGGCCGGTCGGCGAAGACACCGGGATGGTGCGCGGCGAGTACGAGCTGTCGCCCGGCACGCAGCTCGGCGAGTACCGGATCGAGGGCCCGCTCGGCGGCGGCGGGATGGGCGAGGTGTTCACCGCGATCCATCCCAAGATCGGCAAGCGCGCCGCGATCAAGGTGCTCAAGAAGGAGCTGTCGAACCCGTTCAACGTCGAGCGGTTCATCGACGAGGCGAAGGTCGTCAACACGATCGGTCACCCCAACATCGTCGACATCTTCGCGTTCGGCGAGATGCCGGATGGCCGCTGCTACTTCGTCATGGAGCTGCTGGTCGGCGAGACGCTGCGCGAACGGATCGCGCGCGGTCGGATGGAGGCCGACGAGGTCGCGGCGATCCTGAAGCCGCTGACTCGCGCCCTCGACGCCGCGCATACCAAGGGCGTCATCCATCGCGACCTCAAGCCCGACAACGTGTTCCTCGTCGCGGTCCCGGACGAGAAGCCGATCGTCAAGCTCCTCGACTTCGGCATCGCGAAGCTGGCGAAGGCGGATCACCGGGTCGAGCAGACCAAGAGCGGTGTCATGGTCGGCACGCCGCAGTACATCGCGCCCGAGCAGGCGAAGGGCCACACGATCGATGAGCGCGCCGACATCTACGCGCTCGGTGGCATCGCGTTCGAGATGCTGACCGGTCGCCCGCCGTTCGTCGCCGACAATGCGATGGAGATGGTGGCCAAGCACCTGATGGAGCCACCGGTCAAGCCGTCGTCGATCGTGCCGACGGTCCCGCCCGAGCTCGACGCGCTGGTGCTCGCGATGCTGGCGAAGGATCCGGCCCGCCGCCCTGCCCTCGCCGACATCGCGCTGATCATCGACCGGCTGAAGATCTCGATCCGCCTCGAGGATGCCGAGACCATCTCGTATCAGGGCGCCGGCGACGACGACGCCACGCCGATGATTCGCGATACGCCGCCTCCGCGGATGGCAACGCCGGTGCCCCGGCACCTGTCCGCCCAGCCGGTCGCACCGGTCCCTCCCGTGTTCACGCCCGGACCGGCGCCGGTCGAGGCGTTCGCCGGCTACTCCGAGCCGGTGTCGGGAGCTCACACGTCCGTCGAGCCGGTCGTCGACGTGCCGATCATCGGGCCGGCAGATCACACCGAGCGAGATGCCGTCGAGATCAAGCGGTCGCGCGGCCTGTACATCGTCGTGTCGCTGGTCGTCCTCGGCATCGCGACGATCCTGTCCTTCGCGCTCATCAAGGCGCTGAAGGGTGGCGACGGCACGCCGGACGCCGCCGTCGTCGCCGTGGCCGACACCGCCCCGTCACCCGATACCGTGGCCGTCGGGCCGGATGCAGGCGTCTCCATCGAACCGATCCAGCCTGCCGATGCGGCGGTGGTCGTCGACGCGGCTGCCGCCGTCGATGCCGCGACCGTGCTTCCACCACCGGCCGATGCCGCGGTCGCCCGCCCCGATGCCGGCGTCATCCAGCCGCGCCAGCGCTCGACTCGCCTCGTGCTCGACATCCAGAATGCCGGCAAGACGACGACGATCCTCGCGAACGGCCGGCGCGTCGGTTCGGGCCGCCACTTCGAGCGCGAGCTGGTGCTGAACCAGCCGATGACGTTCGAGGTCCACTCGGAGGGCCGCAAACCGCACCGCTTCACCGTCAGACCGACGACGACGCGGCCGATCAACATGACGATCAAGCTCGAGCTCGATGTCATGGAGCCGCGGTAACGCGGCATGAAAAGGATCAGCGAGGCGGGTGCGGTCCGGGGCCCATTCCGAACCGCACCCACGATCGAGTCACCACATCTCGATCGTTCTCGCCGAAGACGAACTGGTTTTGCGGGCTTTCTGTGTTTTGCGGGCTAGAGGATGCTGGTGAGGACGATGGCGATCGCGAACACGGTCGCCAGAACTGCTGCAGTGGTCGTGCTGGTGCCGGCGCGCTGCACGCGAACGAGCAGCGTCGGTTCGGCCGCGCGCGGCAGGTGCACCGGAATCGCTGGCTGCGAGCCGCGCGCGAGGACCCGCACATCGTGTGCGAACGCCGCCTTGTTGCTCGACAGCCGGCAGCGCGCCGTGCGAGCGCGAGCGAGCAGGAGATCGGTACGGGTAGCGATCTGCTCCCCGTTGATCCTCTCGAAGCTCGCCGTTCCGTGCATGTGAAACGGTAGTGCACGGTGCGTGCCCCGATCACCGGTGAAGAGTTCTGCGAACATGCGCTGCGCGATCGCTGCGAACCTGTGGCCTCGACTGATCGCCGCGTCAACCGCGAGAGGCGGCTACTCTCCGAGCCAGTTTCTCGTCGAGAAAATTCGATCATGCCCCCGCCGAAAACGTCGAAGGGCGCGTTCCGTGGAACGCGCCCTTCTTCGAACTGGTAGTTGCCCGCCGCGGTGAGTTACCGACCGCCGGCTGGCACTTCCGTGCCCCCGTAACCGATCTGAGTTTGCGACATCGGGCTCACTACCTTTACCAGCCGCGGCGAACGCGGGTCGAGATGTTGACGATCGGGCCACCCGCGACGACCGGCGCCGCCGGCGCGCCCGCGGACACCACGGTCGGACCCGAGCTCTTCTGGCCCATGGTCATCGCGAGGACGAGCATCATGGTCGGGTCCATGCTGCTCGAGCTGTTCTTGTTGGCAGCGATGCTCTTCACTTCGTTGCCGAGAGCGCTGATCGCGGACGAGATCTCCGAGCTCTTCGAGGCGCCGCCGGAGACAGTTTCGAGGACGTTCGTGGTGATGGTCTGCATGTGAGAGGTTCCTTGTTGGGATGGTTGGGGGTTCGGAGTGCGATCGAGTGCAGTGCAGAGCGTGTGCCTGCGCGCGCGGCAATCGGATCGAAGACTTGCGCGCGCTCCTCCGTAAACTCGATTCGACGAGCTGAGTCCTCGCGATCGCGATCGCGATCTCCCCTGCCCGTGCCTTGCCCTCCGGACAGCCGAAAATGCGACGAGTCCGAGGAGGTCTTCCTCGAGCTCGCCGCATCATGAGCTGGATGCGTGGTCGTGAGTCGCCTAACCGCGGCGACCCATCATCTGCTGCATCACCTGACCCATCATCTGTTGCTGGCCGGCTTCTTCCGCCGCCCGCTTCTGGCCGAGCGCAGCGACGCCCTCGGCCAGGCCCTTGATGCCGTTGATGATGGCGGGGTCCGGGGGCCGTGGGGGCCCCCGCCCCCCCCCCCCCCCAAAAGAG
>JAEYYY010000870.1 GCA_023430775.1 Pseudomonadota bacterium | reverse complement strand
GCGTCGACCTCGCGGCCGACGTCTACGAGTTCCTGCGCGAGCGCAACCCGGCCGACCGCGCGGTGTGGCAGCCGCTGCTCACGATCTACCGCGAGACCGGCGACGGTGACCGGCTCGGCTCGGTGATCAGCTCGACGCTGCCAAATCTGGTGACGCCCGCCGAGCGCAACGCCCTCCGGCTCGAGCACGCGAAGTTCCTGATCGAGAACCTCAAGCGCTTCCACGACGCCCTCGACGTGCTGCGCGATGCGCTGTCCGACGACCCCGACAACCTCGAGGCCGCGGAGCTGTACGAGGGAACGCTGCGCAACCTCGGGGACGAGGATGGCATCGCCGAGTTCTTGTGGTCGCGCTTCGAGGATGCGCAGCGGCGTGGCCATCGCGACTCCACGGTCGACGTCGCGCTCCGCCTCGGCGAGCTGCTCGAGAAGTCCGGCTCGCCGGATGCCGTGCGTGTCTATCGCGCGGCGCTGATCGTGGCGCCCGACGATCGCGAGATCCTGCGGCGCGTCGTCGAGCTCCTCGGCGAGAACGACAACCCGCGCGAAGGCGCGGTGCTGATGGAGCGCCTGCTCGCGGTCGAGACCCCCGAGCGCGCGCCGGCCCTCGCGGGCAAGCTCGCCACCATGTGGGAGGCCGCCGGCGACATGAAGGGCGTGCAGCGCACGCTCGAGCTCGCCCACGGCTCGGCCCCCGACGATCAGGCGATCCACGATCGCCTCGAGCAGTGGTATCGCGATCGCGAGCTGTGGTCCGAGCTTGCCGAGCTGATGACCCGCGATGCCGAGCGGATGACCGACGACAACGCTGCCGTCGGCCGCCTGCGCGAGGCTGCCTCCACCTACTCGGGCTTCCTCGGGCAACCGCTCAAGGCCGCCGAGGTGCTGCGCAAGGCGCGCCAGCGTGCGCCGAACGTGCCGGAGCTGGTCACCGATCACGCCGCCGCGCTCGCCGCCGCCGGCGAGCTCGATGCCGCGCAGCGCGCGATCGGCGAGGCTCTGGCCACCGTCAAGGGTCCCGACCGCGTGTCGCTGCTCCTCCTGCGTGCCTCGTTCCGCCAGCAACTCGGTGACGACGCCTCCGCCGTCGCCGATCTGACGGAAGCCTACGAGCTCGACAAGGGTCGCAGCGAAGCGCTGGTCAACGGTCTCGAGCGCCTGCGCAGCCGCGCCGAGCGCGACGGCGACATGCCCACCGAGCGGACTGCCACGCTCCGCCTCGCCCAGCTCCTCACCACGCACGACGAGGTCGAGCGTGGTCGGCAGTTCCTCGTCACCTGGATCGAGCGCGACCCGCGCGACTCCGAGCCGCTCTACATGCTGTGCGACCTCGACGAGTCGATCGGTCACTGGGATGGTGTCGCCGCCGCGGCCACGCGGCTCGCGTACATCACCGAGTCCGAGGCGCAGGTCACCGCCGCGCTCCGCGCCGCCGCCGCATCGACCACCGCGGGCCGTCCGGGTGAAGCCGTGCCGGTGCTCGAGTACGTCCACCAGGCGCAACCTGCCATCGAGGTCCTGCGCGACAAGCTGCGCGAGATCTACGAGGCGGCAGGTGAGTACCGCCTCCTCGCGGGCGTGCTGCAGGCCGACGCCGATCACGGTTCCGATGCGGCGCTGCGCTACGCGAACTACAAGCGTGCCGCCGAGCTGCTGCTCTACAACCTCGAGGATGCCGCCTCGGCGCAGGTCCCGGCCGCGAAGGCGCTCGAGCTCCAGCCCGACGATCACGCCGCGCTGATGCTCAACGTCGACGTGCTGATCTCGTCGCAGCAGCTCGAGGATGCGTCGCGCACGCTCGAGGCCGCGATCCAGGCGCAGAAGAAGCGCACGCCCGAGCTCGCCGTGCTCCAGCAACGGATGGGCCGGGTCTCCGCGATGATGAACGACAAGGACGGTCAGCTGAACTGGCTGAAGAAGGCGTTCGACGTCGATCGCAAGAATGCCGAGATCGCCGCCGAGCTCGCGCAGCTCGCCACCGAGATGGGCGACTACGAGCTGGCGCTCAAGCCGCTGCGCGCGATCACGCTGATGGACAATCCATCCCCGGTGACGCGGCCGATGGCGCTGCTGTGGGAAGCCAAGATCGAGCACGCCCGCGGCAATCGCGCGAAGGCGGAGCTGTGGGCCAAGAAGGCGCTGCGTGAAGACCCGGCGTTCGTCGATGCCCAGCAGTTCCTCGACGAGCTCGGCTCGTAACCCGTGCAAGAAGTCCACGACCTCGCGAGCCTCGACGAGTTGCTCGCCCAGCAGCGGTCACTCGCCGACGTCGTGGTGTGCGGGCTCGATCTGCGCCGGCATGCCGCGATCCTCGCGACGCGCGATCTGCGAGGCGCGATGCTGCTCGGCTGCGCCCTCGATCCGAACGACCTGGCGCTGGTGGTCCAGGCCGGCGCGCTGATCTTTCCGGCGTTCCCCGGGCTGCCGTACTCGCCGTGGCGCACGACCCTGTACACGCCGGAGGAGCTGTTCGCGGGCTTCGATGCCGGCGCGCCGTGCACCTACTGCGACACGCTCGACGCGCGCGTCTACCGGCACTTTCGCGCGACCAGCACGGCGGCCGAGCCCTCGATGCTCGAGGCACTCGCGCAGCGTCTTCACGATCACGGCATCACGCACGGGCTCGACACGCTGCTGAGGCAGCACGAGCGCGTGATGGCGATCATGGGCGGCCACGGCCTGTCGCGCGCGGATGCCGTGTATCTCGAGGTCGCGCGGATGGCCGGCTACCTCGCCGGACACGGCTTCGTGGTCGCCACCGGCGGTGGGCCCGGCGCGATGGAAGCCGCCAACCTCGGGGCGCGGTTCGCGGGACGCGACGATGCGGCGCTGGTCGCGGCGGTGAGCACGCTCGCGCAGGCGCCGCTGTACACGGATCGCGACTGGCTCGTGCAGGCCGCGCGCGTGCGTCGCGAGCACGCCGACATCTTCGCGAGCACGCCGGTGCCGACGCTCGGCGTGCCGACGTTCTATTACGGCCACGAGCCCCCGAACATGTTCGCGACGCATCACGCGAAGTACTTCGCGAACAGCATCCGCGAAGAGGGTCTCGTCAGCATCGCGACCCACGGCATCGTGTTCGCACCCGGTAGCGCGGGTACCGTGCAGGAGATCTTCCAGGATGCCTGCCAGAACCACTACGGCACCGTGAAGGGCCTGGTGTCCTCGATGGCGCTCCTCGGTACGACCTACTGGACCCAGCAGCTACCGGTGGTGCCGCTGCTCGACGCGCTCGGCAAGGGAGGCTGGCGCGACCGCGTGCTGGTCAGCGATGACCCGGCCGAGATCGTGTCGTTCCTCGTCGGTCAGGGACCGCGCGCGCTCGATCGCGCGAGCTGGTCATTCTGCTCGGCGTATTGCGCGCCGCACTGACGCCGGACCGTCGATCTGTGCGCGCAGTTCGTGCGGGCGTTCCGTGTCACCGCGCCACAAGCCCGCGGATCCTGGCCGAGCGGATCGGGTACGCGCGTTGCTCGTCACCACGGCATGAAGAAAGACACCCTGCCGGGCAAGCTGAAGCTGCAGCGTCAATCGGTCCGCGTCCTCACGCCGGCCGAGGAGAAACAGATCCGCGGCGGCGCTCGCCCGCGCTCGCAACCCTGCTGCGATCTCGACACCGAGCTACTCAATCCGTTCACCAACGGATGACGCGCCGGCTCGCCGGCCTCGCGCACGGCTGGGAAGGCGCGGCCTGGGTGACCCTCCACCAGGTCCGCGCCGGCCAGTCGCCGTGGGACGACGGCCTCGCGCGCGAGCTCGCAGCGCGCCTGCACGAGGTCGCGCTCGCTCCCGAACCACTGCAGCCCGGCCAGCTACTCGGCCTGGGCGGCGCGGCCACCGTCGCCGCGCTCGCCGCGTCACTCGATGCCGCGTTCTCGCCGCTCGCCACGCGCGTGATCGCGCGGTGGTGCGGCACCGACTGCGAGCTCGACGATGTCCTCGCCGGCCATCCCGGCGCGCTCCTCGCGATCGCCGAGATCGCCGACTACAAGGTCGCGGTCCCGGACGCGTTCGTCGATCGCTGTCACGGTCGCACCCTCGCCGCGCTCGCACGCATGCTCGACGCCAACCGACACCTCCTCGGCTTCGCGCACGGCCTCGCGGGTCTGCTCGCTGCCGCCGAGGTCGGTGCCGCGCGCCTCGGTCGCCGCCACGATCCCGAGCTGATCGAACGCGCCTTCGATCGGCTCGCCGCGACGCGGATGATCGCACCCTCGATCGGCACCGTGTGGCCCCCGCTGTCCGATGGCCCGGCCTCGACCGTCACCGGCGCGTGGTGCCACGGCGTCGCGGGCATCGCACTCGCGCTGTCGATCTGCCATCGCGTCACCGCCGACGCCGCGTACCGCGAGCTCCTCGACGAGGTCGCGCCGAGCCTCGACCGCATCGCCTGCAGCGGACCGACCTTCTGTTGCGGTCGCTCCGGTCAAGCGCAGGCGATGATCGAGCTCTACCGGGACACCGGCGATCCGAGCTGGATCGAGCGCGCGCGAGCCACCGCCGCGACCCCGGTCGCGATGACGCTCAGCACCGAGTTTCCCGAGGGCTTCAGCCAGGGTGCGCTCGGGCTCGCATTCGCCGAGCAGCGGCTCGCCACTCCGCTCGCGCTGCCCTTGCCCGCGACCGGCAATGCCCGAGCAACACCGGTGCAACAAGTTCGAGCCTCGGGTCGCGAGGAGACGTGAGACAGTGCGCTCGTCATGCGCCTTCTCGCCGTGATGTTCGTGATCGCGTGCAGCGGAGCTTCGTCGAAACCAGCGGGTCCCGCCCCGCGGACGGATCTCGGGTGCACGCCACAACCCGGGTTCGACGAGGCCGCATGCGCCGCGCGTGGTCCGGGGTGCTCCTATCAGCCGCGCGTCGAGTGCTACGGCGACAACCCGGGAGACGACATCCTCGAGGCCGAGCGCCAGGAGCTCGTGGCCGGACGACTGCCGTGCGACTGCAAGTGCGAAGCGTGGTGTCCGAAAGTGCCCTCGTCGGGCGACTGACTCACAAGGCGACGCGAAATCCGACGGTGTCGAGCCGGAAGGTCGGCGGGAAGCTCGCGCGCGCGTAGGTGCGCAGCGAGCGGGCGTCGTAGCGATAGGAGCCACCGCGGATCACGCATGGCGCGGCGCCGGGCTGGATGGTGTTGCGCGGGTTGCGCTCGGGACCGTGGAGGTAGAACGACGCGTCGTCGACGTCCTCGCACCACTCGAACACGTTGCCCGCCATGTCCTCGATGCCGTACGGCGACGCCCCGCGCGGATGCGCATCGACCGGACAGGTGCCGGCGTTGCCACGCGCGCGACCGAAGTGCGCGTGCTCGGTGGTGGGCTCGTCGCGCCCCCACGGAAAGCGATTGCCGTCGGTCCCACGCGCGGCCTTCTCCCACTCGGCCTCCGACGGCAGCCGGCGCGCCGCCCACCGGCAGTACGCGCGCGCGTCGAGCCACGACACGAAGACGACCGGATGGTCCTCGAGGCCGGGAGGACACCTGCCGTTCTTGAAGTGCGCGAGGAAGCGCGAGGCCTCCGCATCGGTGGGCCTGTAACCCGTGAGGCGGACGTACTCCTCGAACATCTTGTTCGTCACCGGGTAGCGCGCGAGATAGAAGCGATCGACGAGCACGGTGCGCCGCGACGGCCCCATCTGGAACGCACCCGACGGGATCAGCATCATCTCGTTGCCATCGTCCTCGATGACGACGCGCGGATACTCGGACTCGCGCTCGGCGCGCTGCCGCGTGACATCGACGAGCGCGGCCTCGAGCGCGGTCAGGAAGTCGCGGCAGGACTGCCAGCGATCCTCGCGCTTCTTCTCGAGCGCGCGCATGACGACGGCTTCGAGTGCCTCGGGCAGGTGCGGGCGATACGCCGACGGCGGCTCGGGCGCCTGCTCGACGTGCGCCATCATCAGCGCGAAGTGATTGTTGCCCTCGAACGGGCAGCGCCCCGTGAGGCAGCGATAGAGGGTGACGCCGATCGAATAGATGTCGGCGCGATGGTCGACCTCGGTCGGCGATTGCACCTGCTCGGGTGACATGTAGCGGCAGGTGCCGAGCATCGCGCCGGTCATCGTGTAGGTCGTGCCCTCGAGGATCTTGGCGATGCCGAAGTCGACGATCTTGGGGTGCACGCCGGCGTCGTCGATATCGAGCAGGATGTTCTGCGGCTTGAGATCGCGATGGACGATGCCCTGCTCGTGCGCCTCGGCCATCGCCGACAGCACGCCGTGGAACACGGAGCGGATGTCGTCGAACGGCAGCTTGCCGCCCCAGCGCTGCGCGTAGTCCTCGAGCGTGGGGCCGTCGACATACTCCATGACGAAGGCAAGTAGATCGTGGTGCTCGATGAAGTCGTGGACGCGCGCGACGTGCCTGTGGTTCCAGCCGAGCATCAGCTGCGCTTCGCGGGTGAACCGCCGGCGGATCTCGTTGTCGCCCATCAGCGACGCGTGTAGCGCCTTGATGGCGACCGTGCGATCGCGCTTCTGATCGAGGCCGCGGTAGACCACTCCCATGCCGCCCTCGCCGATCACACCATCGATCGCGTAGCGGTCGGTGATCGTCGTGCCCGGCGCGATCAGCCGCGGCGGCACGTACGGCGTGCGCGGCTTGTGATCGGTCTCGGTGTGCGAGCTATCGCCCGCGAGCGAGCCGACGGCGAGGAGGCTCTTGCCACAGCCCGGGCAAAACCGAGCCCGCGCGGGCAGGGTCTCGTCGCAGCTGGAGCAGCGCCCGGGCATCCGGGGAAATGTATCCCGAAAAGGGCACAGCCCCGTGGGGGTCACGGGGCTGTGCGAGTCGCGCGGTGCAGATGTCGATGAGGGAGATGCGCTGCACCGCGCGGCGAAGCTACTTCGCGAGGAGCTTGAACGCCGAACCCTGGTCGGTCGCGCCGTAGACCACGATGCGCTTGATCGAGCGGTACTCGCCGTCGAGGTCGAGCGTGATGGTCGAGCTGGTGCGGTTGATCAGCTGGTTGTTCAGCTTGAACACCTGCGAGGTCTTGCCACGCGAATCCGCGTACTCGACGAGGACCTGCGTGATGCGCGAGTTGCCGTTACCGAGCGCCTGGAGCTGCAGCGTGTTGAACAGGCCGTGCTTGGCACCGATGGTGAAGAACTCGCGGCCGCTGTCGATCCGCGTCGCCTCGGTCAGATCGAACCACGCCTGGGTCGGCTTGGGCTTCACCATCGCGAACGCGTGGGCACCGACGTAGCGCTTCGGCGTCGCCGGCGGCAGCTTCAGGATCTTCGAGGTGCCGACGGTGCCCTTGTAGACGCTGCCGGTCCGCGACACCGTGGTGTTGGTGATCCGGTAGATCGGCGCCTGCCAGACCGGCGCGGCGGGCGTCGGGTGATAGACCGGCGTGACGGGGACCGGCTGATAGACCGGCTCGTCGTGGCAGTCATCCGCGGCGACCGGGGTCGACGGCGCCGGGCGATACGCCGGAGCCGAGGGCGCCGGGCGATACGCGGGAGCCGCGTTGCCAAGGCTCACGGAGACCGAGCCTGAGAGCGAGATCGAATCGGCCGAGGCCATCGACGACGAACCGAGAACAAGCGTGGTGATGAGAGCCTTGAGGTTCATGACATTCTCCAAAGAGCGCCAAACCAGCGCTACGAGACGGAGATACTGCTCGCTGCGTGCCACGAGCTAACTCGCTGGACCGACGCGAGAAACCACCTAACTTGCCTGCGCGAGTCGCAGGCCCGCTGCCGGTTTCGCATACGCTCCTCGGTCATGACGGCTGTTGCCTACGCACGCCCCACCGACAGCGCCATCGGCACGCTCACCCTCCAGCGGCCCGACAACCGCAACAGCATGACGCCCGAGCTACTCGACGCGTTCGTCACCGCGAGTCGCGCGGCACGCGAGGATGCGGGCGCGCGCTGCCTGATCATCACCGGCACCGGCACGTCGTTCTCGGCCGGGGCGGACTTCAAGTCGACGCTCCAGCGCGAAGGAGATAGCCGCGCGCCGAACGAGAAGTCGTACGCGATGTACGAACCGTTCCTGTCGTTGCTCGACATCCCGGTGCCGATCATCGGCGCGCTCAACGGTCACGCGGTCGGCGGCGGCTTCGGGCTCGCGCTGGTCTGCGATCTCCGGATCGGCGCGCTCGAGGCGAAGTACGGCGCCAACTTCGTGCGTCTCGGACTCGCACCGGGCATGGCGATCAGCTACCTGCTGCCGCGTCTGATCGGGCTCGCGCGTGCGAACGAGCTACTCCTCACCGGCAGGCTCGTCGAGGGCCGCGAGGCCGAAGCGCTCGGCATCCTCAATCGCGCGGTGCCCGCCGCCGACGTGCTCGCGACCGCGCAGGAGCTCGCGCGCCAGATCGCCGAAGCCGCGCCGCTCGCGGTCCGCGCGACCAAGGCAGCGATCCGCCGCGGACTCGAGCTCCACGTTCGCGAGGCCGCGCATGCCGAGGCCTATGCGCAGGCCGAGACGCTCGTCACCGATGACGCGCGCGAGGGCATCTCCGCGCTGCTGGCGAAACGCACGCCCCAGTTCACCGGCCGTTAGTGGTATCGACGGCGCGTGAGATTCCTCGTCCTCCTCTTGCTGTCGGCGTGCTGGAGCTCCTCGAGCCAGCCGGCGGCACCGTCGAACATCTCGACCACGCAGCCGATGGCGGTCGACAAGGACTCGATCCCGTCGACGGGAAACCCCGCCGCGAAGGTCAAGATCGTCAGCTACTACAACTATCGCTGCCCGCACTGCATCACGTTCGAACCGATCCTCGACGACCTCGTCACCAGGTACGGCGATCGGATCTTCGTCCAGTACCGCACGCTGCGGCTGTCGATGTGGGCCAACTCGGATGACGCCGCCGTCGCCGCGCTCGCCGCGCATCGCCAGGGTCAGTTCCTCGCGATGCACCGCGCGCTGTTCGCGACTGCCAAGGACATGGGCTCGAAGTTCGATGCCGAGACGCTGCGCGGTCACGCGACGACGATCGGCCTCGACGTCGCACGCTTCGAGCGCGACCTCGCGGATCCCGAGCTGCGCGCCCGCGTCGCGAAGGACACCAGCGATGCCGAGGCAGCCGAGGTGGAGTACGTGCCGTTCCTGTTCTTCAACGGCAAGCCCTACGAGGGCGATCGCGAGCTCGCGCCGCTGACCGCGCACATCGACGCGCTGCTTCGTTAGGGCGCGCCGGGATCGGGCACGCTGCCGGCCGGGGCACACGCCGTCAGCGAGCCCGCCGCTGGTCCCTTCGCCGCGAACGCGATCGGTCCCCACGGCGTATCGATCGAGAGCGTCCACCAGCCGCTGCCGGCATCGTCGAGCTGGACGTCGCGATCGCCGACGATGTAGCCGATCGCCTCGCCGCCGCGGCCCAGGTAGAGGCAGGTGCCGCTCGCCACCTTCGCGTTCGGCGCGATCACCGGTGGCGCGACGTCGGGATCCTTCGGCCGATGCACGCGCCCCGGCGGCAACCGCTTCGAGGTGAAGCCGTGCATCGACACGTCGCCATCGTTGTAGACGACCTCGACCCAGCCATCGTTCATCTCCTGCACGGCGTCGAGGATCTGTCCCGACGCGACGATGGCGAGCTGCGGCGCGGTCCACTGCGGCGCGCTGCGGATGATCGAGCCGGGTAGCATCATCACCGGCCGCCGACCCGAGGGCATCCGTCCGATCCGCGGACCGCCGCGCCCGTGATCGACGAGCAGCTCGTCGGGCACCCAGGTCTCGACCTCGAGCGCGCCGACGAAGCGGATCTGCGTGCGCTTGTCCTTGCGCGCGAGCTTCTTGACCCGCGCGCCCGCTCGCAGCACCACGAACATGTCACCGGGCCGGCCGACCTGCGCGGTGACGCGATGATCGCTCTGGAGCACGCCGAACAGCCTGCTCCGCTCGCTCCACAGCGAGAACCGTGCGTGCGGCAACCGCACCACCGCGCGCACGAAGTTGCTCGCGTGGTCGACGAGCGCGACCTCGATCGGCCGACTGCCACCCGGCGACGCGATCGTCGGCCCGCCGAGCTCGAGCTGGACCGGACCGGGTGACAGCCACGACATCGGCTGATCGTCGACGGGCGCGAGCACCGCGATCGGATCGATCGGCACCCGTGGTTCTTCAGCCGCTGGCCGGGCGACGCTCGGCTTCGGATCACCCGGCGCAGGCGTCACGGCCGGCGCCGCACCACCACAAGCCACCAGTAGAACGAGGGCGCTGCGCACCACGACGATTATCAGCGATGCACCGGCTGCGTGCACGATTCCCAGCGCGGCTGCGCGGGATCGTCACCCAGATCGCGGATGTAGACCGAGGCGACCGTCCAGCTGGTGCCGATATGGATCTCGCTCCACTTGTCGGCATCGCGTCCGCGCCGGCCGAGCCGCGTGGTCTCCTTGGTCTGCACGCCGACCACTTCACCGTCGACGCGATCGAACAAGCAGGTGCCCGCCGGCACGTCGATCTGATCGGCGTGACTCATCCCGAAGCCGTGCCCGCTGCCGCTGCCATGCGACTTCAGCTCCTCGGCGGTGTGCGAGACCTCGGAGGCAGACACGAACCCGCGCACGCGCGCGTACGGGCGCACGATCTCGATCTGGCGATACTCGCCGAGGTTGTTCGCGATCACGCCGACCACGTCGGGCTTGTCGATGGCGACGATCACCGGTGACTTGCCGTCGGGGGCGCTGTGGATCTTGGTATCGATCAGCAGCTTCACGCGCGTTCGCAGATCCGGTGGCGGCGACCAGCTCTCGCGAAACGAGTGCTCGAACGACACCGGTGGATCACCGGCGCCCGCGATCCAGACGTGCGCGATCACGGCGTCCGGAACATATCCGCGGAGCTCGAGCTGATCGTCGCGCACGCGAACCTCGCGCCGCTTGCCTGCCGCCTCGCCGAGCTCGAGCGGTGCACCGCGCACGACGAACACGCCGGCATCGCGCGCCGCCTCGCCGGCGGCATCCGAGAGCTGGATCGGGATCGCGGCGACTGGCCAGGTGTCGTCGCGCGCGATCCACAGCGCCAGCCGCGCATCGTCATCCTCGAACGCGACGCGGATCCGCGATCGGGTCTCGCCGATCACCGGCAACACCAGGTCGGTATCGCTGCTGCTGTGTCGCGTCCTCGCCGGCTCGCCCTCGGCCTCGCGCATCCACGCGTTGCCGATCCGGCGCAGCCGCGTGCGATGCGGGATGCGATCGATGATCCCGGGATCGGCCAGCTCGGCGGGCACCACCCCGAACTCGGCGCTCGGCAACACCGGCGCCGTCACGGCAACCGTTGGCGCGATCGGCGTGGCCGTCCTCGACGGAGGACCGCTACAAGCAAATGTCACGCAGACCGCTGCCAGTGAAGCTCGCACAGAGAGTTACTTGAATATGCCAGGAGCCGCTTCGCCGGCTATCCAGGACACCGCGTAACCGACTACGCGGTAGCGGGTCTAAGTGCTGTTTCGGTCACCGGAACTCGAAGGGTTACGCACTGCGGCGACGGGCCTGACTATTGCTGTGTTTGGAGGGCAATGGAAATCGGCGTCATCACCAACCCGAACAGCCGGAAGAACCGGAACCGCCCCGACCGGGCGGAGCGGCTCCAGCGCATCGTCGGGAACATCGGTGAAGTCCACCAGACGAGCTCGCTCGAGTCGATCAAGCCGGTCCTCCGCGAGTTCCTCCGCAAGCGTGCCCGGTACTGGGTCGCCGACGGTGGCGATGGCGCTCTGCACTGGATGCTCCGCATGGGCATGGAGGTCCTCCAGGAGGACGAGTTCGTCGGCCAGTCGGTGCAGCTGCCGACCACGCTGCCCACCAAGGGCGGCACGATCGATTTCGTCGCCAACAACGTCGGCATTCAGGGCGACGCCGAGGGCATCCTCGCCACGCTGCGCCGGAACGTCGAGTACGGATCGCGCATCGAGGAGACCGAAGTCGATTCGATGGTGATCGATGGCGTGCAGCGCATCGATGGCGTCGACACGCCGTTCCGCACCTACGGCTTCGCCGCAGCGCCCGGTGGCGTCGGCCAGCGCTTCTTCAACAAGTACTACCAGGCCGAGGATCCGAACCCGAAGACGATCATGAAGGTCGTCGCCAACGCGATCGGCTCGGCGCCGATCGCGTACTCGCCGCTGGCGAAGCTGCCGTTCGGCGCGTGGCGGACGTATGCAAAAGAGCTGTTCGATCCGCAGCCGTGCAAGATCACGCTCGACGGCATGCGCCTGCCCGGCGATCGCTTCACCGGCGTTCACGTCGCGTCGATGTCGATCAACCTCGGCAACGTGCTCCGGTTCTTCGGCAAGGCCGATCAGCCGGGCCTGATGAACGCGCTCGTCGGGACGCCGTCGCCGTGGGGCATCATCCGCAACCTGCCGCGGATGGCGCGCGGTGAAGAGATGCGCGGCCGCGACATCCTCGATCGGCCGTGCCGCGAGATGATCGTCGAGGCGAATCCCGGCGAGGAGCTGCTCGCGCCGATCATCGACGGCGAGTTCTATCGCAACGTCTCGAAGCTGACGTTCAAGATCGGCCCGCGCGTCCGCATCCCGAAGGTCGTCGCGCCCAAGGCGGCGTGAGAGCTACTTGCAGCTGACGGTCGCGGGACCACCGCCGACCGCGCTGCACTTCTTCTTTTTCTTGTTGCAGGCCAGCGAGCCGCACGCGGCTTTCTTGGTCTTGAAGCACTTCCGTCCGACGACGTAGAAGCAATCGTCCTGGTCGCCGGAGTAGCTCCAGGTGCCCCAGCTCTTGCCGCTCTTCTCGTCGAGCTCGCCGTTCTTCTTGGCCTCGGCGTATTGCTTCTCCCTCGCGGTCTTCGGCTCGTTCGCGCTCGTCGCCGTGCTCCCACCGCCGCAGCCCACCAGCAAGGCGATTGCCAGACACCGTACGCTCGACAGCGACATCTGTCGGATCATGCCATAGTCCGAAGGTGTCCGACGACGACGAAGCCGTGATGAAGCGGCTCGCCATGCTGGAAGCCGAGGTCAAGGCCAAGGCCGACGCGGACAGGTCGCGCAAGGAAGCCGCTCTGGCGAAGGTCCGGGAGCAACGCGCGAAGCAGCAGGCCGAGCGCGATCAGCTGCGCTCGCGCCAGGCCGAGCTGGTCACCAGAAAGAAGTCTCCGGAGCCGGAGCCCGAACCGAAGTCGAAGTCGAAGTCGCTGGCGTTGTTCGGCGGCGATGACGAGGACGACGACGGGATCGGCGGCACGCTCGCGCTCGCGAAGAAGGCGCACGGCGTCAAGCAAGAGCTCCAGAAGTCGCCCAAGGCGGGCGAGAAGTCGTGGGTCAAATCCGGCGTCGCGTCGCTGCTGCTCGGGCCGCTCGGCTGGCTGTACGCGGGCTCGTTCCGCGAGGCGGTGCCCGCGTCGGCGGCGTGGCTCGCGTTCGGTGCACTCGCCAGCAAGATCATCCCGATGTTCCTGCTCATGCCGGTGCTCATGGTCGCGATGCCGCTGTCCGGAATCGCCGGCGTGCTGTACGCCCTCAACTACAACCGCAAGGGCGGTCGCCAGCGGCTGTTCGATCGCGACAAGACGAAGAAACAATTGCCGCCAGGTGGGTGATCGGGGTCCGTGTGGGGCCTCTAACGCAGCACTCACTCCCTGTGTAAGCCAGACCTTCTATTTTCGCGTTTCACCGTCGGTAGGATGTCGTCAGTGAAGTCGCTCCTGGCCATCACGTTCGTCATCGCGATGACTTCCCTCGGGCACGCAGACGCGCCGGGGCGGATCAAGGTGGCGGTGGTGCCGGGGATCGCGGTCAACCTCGACTCGGCGCGCGTCGATGCGTTGAGCCAGGATCTCGCCGATGCCCTCGCGAGCGAGCTCGACATCGATGCCGCCGGTGGTCTCGAGGTGCGCCGGCAGTTGCCCGCCGAAGGGCTGCCGCCGGACTGCCTGACCACACCGTCGTGCGT
>JAEYYY010000838.1 GCA_023430775.1 Pseudomonadota bacterium | reverse complement strand
GCGTCGACCTTCACCGGCTTGGTGATGAAGTCATACGCGCCGGCGCGGATCGCGGCGATCGCGGTCTCGAGCCCACCTTGTCCGGTGAGGACGATGGGGAGGAGATCGGGATAGCGCTGCCGCAGCTCCTGGCAGAGATCGATTCCGGACATCCCCGACATCTGGACGTCCGTGACAACGACGTCCGCCGGTTCGGTCCGGAGATGCTCGAGGCACTGCGGCGCAGAGTTTACGGCGTCGACATCGAAACCACGCTTGCGGAGCGAATCTCGCAAGAGGATTGCGGTGTCGTCGTCATCGTCGACGATCAAGATGTTTCCGTTCACGGCGAGGTCATACCTTTCTACCCCTCGTCGCGTCCAGGCAGGGCCTGGAATCCCCGAGCCGCTATACCGCCGGTCGGCGACCAGCCACCAGGCTGATAACCGCCAGGATCAAGGCGACTACGAAGATGATCTTGGCGATACCGGCTGCACTGGCGGCCAGCCCGGTAAATCCAAAGATCGCAGCGAGAAGAGCGATGATGAAGAATGCAATTGCCCAAGAAAACATGGCTATTACTCCAGGCTAATTGCATTGGAACGCTGCGAGCCCAATGCCAGTACGATGCCGAAATTCCCGAGATGCGATCGCGCGCAGTTAGCGTGCGAATGCGCAGAGAAAGCGTGCGTACGCGCTCACCGTGACGGCGAGGCGCGGCAGTCTGTGCGATCACGCTCTCCGTTTCGAGCCCATCTACCTGAAATGAGCGAGAGCGCCCAGTGAGGCGCGAACGTACGAGCGCCGATTGATCACAAGATTGACCCTCGTCCGCAACCCGCTCGAATCGCAGTGCCGGCGCCAGCGGCACCGGTCGTGCACCAACTCGATGCGCTTCACACGGCGCCTGACTCGTGTTCCACCCACACGGGCAGCGTCGCCACGACCCCCGCGTTCCAGCGGGTCCCGCCGGTAGCCTCCCCCAAGGTTGCCGGCGGTTTTTTTTCCGGAGTCACCTGGGTTCGCCAGGTCGATCTTTCTTCAACTCGTCCACCAGCTCGCCGGTCGCCTTCACCGCAGCGGGACCGAGTGCGGTGATCTGCGGATCGTCGGGTTTGATCTCGCCGCGCCACATCGCTCGCCAGAGAGCGTGAAGCTTGCGCGCGCGCGGCGCCTCGACGACCGGCGGATCGATGCCGGCGACCCACGCGAGATCGTCGCCGAGAAGATCGACGAGCCAGCGCCCGGGCGGCAGCTCCTCGAGCGCGGGGATGAAGCCGAAGAACGCTGGTCGCGCAGGTGCCGCGGTCGACAGGATCGCGAGATCCGCGGCACCGAACCGCTCGGTCAACCCGGCGGCGCGCGCGGCATCACCGAGCCGACCGTGGCCGGCCTCGTAGCGAGCGCGATCGACGGCGAACAGCACCGCGAGCTGCTCGCCGATCGCGGATCGGTAATGCGCCGGTGACGGGATCGTGCGCTCGGCGATCCTGGGAGGCGCCGCGGCGAGGAGGAACGCGCGACCTCGCGGATAGGTCGAGCTCAGGTCGATGCGACCGAGCGCCGGCACTTCCATGGCGACGACCGAGCCGGCGCGAAACTTTCCGGCGAGCGCGGCATCGGACGAGCGATCGACCGGCACGAGCTGGAGATCGGGACGCGCACCGGCGACCCGCTGGGCGTACGCGATCGCGGTCCACGTCTGGGGACGAGCCGTCGCCAGCACACCGGGACCGGGAGGGACGGCGACGGTGAGATCGAACGCCACCCGCGCCGGTGCATGGCCGGGATCGTCGACGGAGAATGCCGGACCCGAGAGGAGCGCTGCGCCGATCAGCGGCGCGCCGGCGAGCGCGGCGACCGCGTGGCGACGTTCGCTGCCGCTCGGCACCGCGCGGACGATGCCGCTCGGGATCACGGCGAGCCCGATCGCGAAGCTCGCGAGCACGGTGACCGGCGCGTGATCTCCGACCACGGCATGCAGCGCGACGAGCCCGACGATCGCGGCGAGCCGGCGCGCGTACGGCAGATCGGTGACGACCGCGAACGCGATGCCGAGCAGGCCCGCGCCGATCGCGACGGCGCCGGCACCGCGGCCGGTCGATTCGATCGTCGCCGACAGATCCCAGCCGAGCTCGGGGAGACTGCCGTCGGCGCCGAACCACCAGATCACGACCAGCCCACCGATCGCGCCGATGCCCAGCGCGACAGGCTGGGCGGCGGCCTTGCGAAGCCACACCACCGCGAGCACGCCGAGTGCGAGGCCGAGCCACGGTGCCGAGCCGACGACGACGGCGATCGCGGCGAGCGCTCGCCACGCGTTCTCGCGGTTCGCGGTCCGCGCGTGCTCGAGCGCGAACGCGACGAACCACACGACACCGCACGCCGCGAGGATGCTCGGACCGGGGAAGGCGGCGGCATCGCGAAACGGCGGAGCGATGGCGAGCGCGAGCGCGGCTGCATAGCCGGCGATCGGATCCTTGGGAAGCAGGGCGCGGGCTGCTCGCGCCACGCCGACGAGCAGCACGGCGCCGAGCAGCGCGTTCAGCGCGGCCACCCGGAACCACGGTTCGCCGATCGGCAGCTGCGCCGCAACACCGGCGAGCACGCCGTAGAGCGGCGCGAGGGCGGAGCGCTCGAGCTGCGCCGCCATGGAGGCGTGAACCGATGCGGCACCCCAGGCGCCACCGGCGGCGCCGAACGCCAGGATCGCGAGCGCGCCGATGAACAGCGCGCGGTCACCGCGATCGAGCCACCGCTGCATGCAGGAAGACCTTGCCAGATCCGGCGGCGGCTCTTCGAGGTTCCGGTCCGGATGTCGTAAGATAAAGTCCTGCATGGCAGCGATCCGGATCGTCGACTACTGGATGCGGAGCCCCGCGTCGGCTCCCAGCCACTACCGATCCGTGATGGTGGTCTCGGAGAAGTGGGCCGAGCAGCGCGTGCTGATGCGGGCGTACGCCGATAGCCGCGATCAGACCTGCCCGACGATCGTGCTGCACGGCCAGGAGCTCGCCATCGGTCCCGCCGGCACCGACGTCAACGGTCCGTGGGGCATCCACGTCGGCGCGCAGGTCGGCGAGGGTGACGAGCGCGCCCGCGAGATCAAGCAGCAGCTCGAGGCGGCGGCCAAGCGGCTCGCCGGCAGCAAGGGCAACCCGCCGCGGCTCGCCGACGAGGAATCCACGTTCGAGCGCGAGCCCACGGCGAACTGGGGCCCGGGTGCGCCGCGCATCCTGCCCAAGCGTCCCGGTAGTCACACGCAGCCGCCGGTGTCGTTCGTCGAGAATGTCGGTGCGGCGCGGATCCCGGTCCACCAGGCGGCGACGATCGTCCCGCAGATGCAGGTCGCTCATCACGTGCCGGCTCCCGCCGTGTCGCCGGTCGGGCAGGACCTCCACAAGACCCCGCTGCCGCGCCGGCGCAACGCCACCCGACAGCCGCCGATGAGCCCGAATGCGCGAACGGCGCTCGGCTACACCTCGGGCTCCGGAGCGCAGTCGGCGCTGGTCCGCCTCGGGCTCGCGCCGTCGGTGTCGGCCCGGCTCGGGCGGCTGGTCGATCGCGTGGTTCCCGCCGATTTTCATATCGATCCGGGCGAGCGCCGGATCCTGAACGCGCTCGGCGAGGGGCCGATGACGGCGCGGGCGATCGGCCACATGCTCGATCTCGCGGATGCGGTCTCCTACATGGAAGAGCTGACCCGCAAGCTCGAGAGCTACAACCTCGACCTCGTCGAGCCCGGCGACCCGCAGGGCGACGAGCCGACGTATCGCTTACGTCGCTGAGATCGTTCTCGTTCTCGTTCTCGTTCTCGAGCAGCAACCTTCGCAGGGTCCGGCCGAGGTGGGCCGCATGTTCGACCACGAGAAGCTGGATGCGTACCGCTTGGCGATCGATTTCATCTCCTGGGCACACGAGATCGACGCGACCGTCAGTACCACGCGGCGGGTGAGCGCATTGCGGCACCTCGAGGACGCGAGCTCGTCGATCGCCTTCAACATCGCAGAGGGCAATGGAAAACGTTCGGTGCCAGATCGCGTGCGGTTTCTAGAAATCGCCCGAGGTTCAGCGTTCGAGTGCGCCGCGTGCACCGACGTGCTGGTCCTGAAGGGGCATGTCGACGATGCCAAGGCGGCCGTCGGCAAGCAGCTACTGGTCCGCATTGTTTCGACCATCACGAAACTCATCGAACATCTGGAGTCGGCGAGAACGAGAACGAGAACGAGCACGGTAAGAGAGCCGGGTTGGCGCTAGGACACCCGGGATTCCGTGTGGTAAAGCCGCCTGCCGCCATGCAGGTTTCCATCGAAGACGTTTCGCCCGTCGAGAAAAAGATGTCTGTCGAGATTCCGTGGGAAACGGTTTCTCAAAAACTCGGCAACGCGTATCGCGAGCTCGGCAAGGGCGTCGCGCTGAAGGGTTTCCGCAAGGGCAAGGTGCCGCGCCCGGTGCTCGAGCAGGTCTACGGCTCGCGCGTCAACGCCGAGGTCGCGTACGAGCTGGTTCGCGAGTCGTTCTTCCGCGCGAACCAGGAGCACAACCTGGCGGCGGTCGCCGAGCCGCGCGTCGAGGAGGCGGCCCCGATCAAGAAGGGCCAGCCGTTCACCTTCAAGGCGATCATCGAGGTGCGTGGCGAGGTCACGCCGCAGGACTACGTCGGCCTGGCGATCGAGCGCCGCAAGCTGAACATCCCGGAGTCGGCGGTCGATGAAGCGATCGCACAGCTCCGCCGCGAGCACACCGAGCTCAAGCCGATCGAGGGTCGCGAGATCACCGCGGCCGGCGACATCGTCGGCCTCAGCGTGACGGGCACGATCGGCGAGCACCAGATCAACCAGCCGCAGTTCGCGGTCGATCTCGACGATGCCGAGCGCGAGCCGCTGCCGGGGCTGCGCGAGGCGCTGATCGGTATTCCGCTCGACACCAAGGACAAGAAGATCGAGATCACCGTCCCCGACGATCACAAGGACGAGACGATCAAGGGCCGCAAGGCCGATCTGACCGTGACGATCCTCGAGGTTCGCGCCAAGGACGTGCCCGCACTCGACGACGAGTTCGCGAAGGACACCGGCAAGGCCGACACGCTCGACGGCCTCCGCGCGGCGCTGCGCAAGGAGCTCGAGGACAAGGAGCAGGCCACGATCGATCGCGAGGCGCGCGAGAACGTGCTCCGCGAGCTGATCAAGAAGAACCAGATCCCGGTCGCGGCGTCGCTGATCGAGCGCGCCGTCGAGATGCAGTATCAGCGGCTGCGGCAGATGCTCGGCATGAAGCCGGAGCGCGGTCAGAACGCGCTCGCCGGGCTCACCGATGATCTGCGCGAGAAGATGCGGCCGGCAGGCGCCGACGAGGTCCGCGGTCAGCTGCTCCTCGAGGCGATCGCCGACAAGGAAAACATCGTCGTCACCGACGACGAGATCAACAAGCACGTCGAGATCACCGCGAAGGCGCGCAACATGGCCGCCGCGAAGCTCAAGGCCGAGTGGCAGCGCGATGGTCGCCTCGACAACGTCACGTACAGCCTGCGCCAGGACAAGGTGCTCGGCTTCCTCGTCGGCAAGGCGAACATCACCGAGGTCGAGAAGCTGACCCAGCAGGGCACGCCGATCCCGGAGGCGCCGGCGCACGGCGAAGAGGGCCACGTGCACGGCCCCGATTGCGATCACGACCACTGATCGCGTCTCGCGACCTAGGCAGCAATCTCGCGACGTTGCATGGTGTTGCGAAAGCGGCGTTCACGCTGAGGCGGGGATAGACTCCGCGGAATGGAAAGCGGACCGACGCAACCGTCGACCTCCGGGCTGCGCCATCCCACGCTCGCGCAGCTTCGCGAGGCGTCGCATCCCGACGTCGCGCAACACCTGGAGAGCTGCGCGCAGTGTCAATCGGTGGTTGCCGCGGACGCGATCGATAGCGCGCCGATCGCGCTCGATCTGCCGAAGGGGTTGGTCTCGGAGAACGCGTTCAAGTGGCCTGCGGATCCGATCGCGCGCGGCGGCATGGCGCAGATCTTCCTCGGAGAAGATCGCCGGCTCGGCCGCACCGTCATCCTCAAGGCGCCGCGCGAGGGCGAGGAGCTGCCCGCCGGGCTGGCGGAGATGTTCCAGCGCCGCGTCACCGCCGAGGCGCGGATCCTCGCGAAGCTCCAGCATCCGGCGATCGTGACGATCCACGAGCTCGGCAAGTCCACGGTGGGCTGGCCGTTCTGCGTGCTCGAGCGCGTCGAGGGCACGTCGCTGCGCGACAAGCTCGACGAGCTCGCGGAGCTCGAGAAGAAGGACGGCAAGCCGCGCACGCGCGAGCGGCTCGAGTTGCTGTCCAACCTGGTGTCGATCGCGGAGGCGCTCGCGTACGCGCACGAGCGCCGCGTCGTCCATCGCGACTGCACGCCGAACAACATCCTGCTCGGCAAGCGCGGCGAGGCCACGCTGATCGACTGGGGCATCGCGCGCGATCTCGATGCGCCAGCGATCGAGGGCGATGCCGCGCTCAATGCCGAGGATCCGTCGGCGAGCGGTCGCATGGTGACGATCAGCGCCGGCACACCGCCGTACCTGCCGTTCGCGCAGACGCAGGGCCGCCAGGCCGAGCCGAGCTTCGATGTCTACTCGTTCGGCATCACGCTGTACGAGGTGGTGTCGGGGACCACGCCGTTCGAGTGGCAGCACGAGGAGACCGAAGCGGGCCGCGCGAAGCAGCTGGTGCGTTTCCTCGACTGGGCGCAATCGAACGAGCCGTCGCCGCCGGCGATGCCGAAGGATCGCGAGCTCTCGGGCATCATCGCGCGCGCGATCGAACGCGATGCGGAGAAGCGGTTCACGGCGGAACAGCTGCTGCGCGCGCTCAAGCAGTACCTGACCGGCGATCTGGTGTTCTCGCATCGCTACTCGCTGACCGGTCGGCTGGGGCGGTGGGCGCGGCGCAATCGCGCGACCGCGATCGGTCTGGTGTCGTTGATCGTGTTCGTGATCGCGGGCGCGCTGGTGTGGGCGCAGCTGTCGCGACGCGCGAAGGAACAGGCAGAGCTCGAGACCATCGCCGCCGGGGCCCGCGCCGATGCCGAGCGCGAGGGCCGCGAGGCCGACGAGGCGCAGCGCCAGGCCGCCGATGCCAAGGCACTCGCCGAGCAAGCGCAGAAGGAAGGCAAGGACGCCGATGCGCTGCGCAAGCGTGCCGAGGACCTGCGCGCGGCCGCCGATGCCAAGCGTCGCCGCGCCGAGGAGCTCCAGAAGCAAGCGAAGGGCACCGCCGAGGAGGCCGTCAAGCGGTTCGAGGAGGCGATGCGGGTCAAGGAAGAGGCCGAGCGCGAGCGCGATCTCGCGCGCGTCGGTCGCAACGATGCCGAGAAGGCGCGCGACGCGGCGAAGCAGGCGCAGGCGCTCGCCGAGCGCGATCGCGACGCCGCCGCACGCGCGAAGGAGAACGCGGATCGCGAGCGCGACGGTGCAGTCGCGGCGCGGCAGGCCGCGGAGAAGGCGCGCGACGCGGCCAAGGGCGCCGCCACCGAGGCGGAGAAGGCGCGCGATGCGGCGCGCGAAGGGCAGGGCGCGGCCGAGAAGGAGCGCGATGCGGCCAGCGCGGCGCGGATCGCTGCCGAGCGCGAGCGCGATGAAGCGCGGCGCAGGGTCCAGGAGCTGGAGGCGAGGCTGCGCGAGCGGCCGTCGCGACCGCCGCCGGATCCGCCGTCGCAACCGCCGCCACCGCCGCCCGGCGACACCGACCCCGAGTAACGATCGGTCATGATCCTTCCCGAGTCCGAGTGGCGCGAGCAGCCGTGGAAGAACGGCGGTGGCGTGACCCGCGAGATCCTGCGCTGGCCGCAGGATCGCGACGATTACGACATTCGCGTCAGCCTCGCCGATGTCACCCGGCCGGGACCGTTCTCGAAGTTCCCGGGCTACTCGCGCTACCTCGTCTGGATCGGACCGAACCCGATCGATCTGATGATCGGCCGGCGCATCGACAGCTACGCGACGCCGAATGCCTCGGCACACATCCTCGGCGATCCCGACATCGTCGCGATGCTCCCGGCCGGCCCGACGCGGCTGCTCAACCTGATCGTCAAGGACGGCGCGCCGTACGACTGGGGCTACAACGTGCCCGACAAGCCGGTGCGCTTCGCGTTCGTGCCATCTCGCCTCGAGGCGAACCTGTGGGTTCCGGCGGAGCGGATCGCCGAGCGCTGTCTGTGGATCGCGTGACATGGCGCGCGTCCTGTTGATCCGCCACTGCCAGTCGACCGGTGCCAGCTACGACTGCCCGCTCACCGAAGCCGGCCGCGCGCAGGCAACCGAGCTGGCGAGCTGGCTCGCGAATCGCGGCATCGACCGCATCGTGGCGAGCCCGCTCCAGCGCGCGATCGACACGGTCGCGCCGTTCGCGAAGACCGCAGGTCTCGAGATCGAGCTCGACGAGCGGCTGCGCGAGCGCCAGCTCGGCGACGTGCGCTACCCGACCCAGGACGAGTTCTTCGCCGCGGTGCGCGCATCGATCGAGGATCGAACGCTGCGCTACGGCGGTGGCGAGACCGGCCTCGAGGTCATCGCGCGCGCCTGGCCCGCGTTGATCGCCGCGCTCGATGGTGCCAATGCGGTGACCGCGATCGCGGCTCACGGCCAGCTGATCACGCACCTGCTGCGCGAGATCGACGCCGCCTTCGGCTTCGAACGCTGGAAAGCGATGACCACACCCGACGTCTTCGAGATCGAGCGAGGCACGGACGCCATCAGCCATCGGCGGCTAGCGCCGGATCGATCAGGTCGAGCACGATGAGCTGTTCCTCGTAACGAACCTCTCGCACCGGTGACCTCACCATCAACGATCATCAACAAATCGGATGGATCCCGGTGGAAGCGGGTCCAGGAGGATGTTCTGGGATTCGTCATCGGGCACGTGAACCGGACGAACCCGGGAGAGGGTGCTTTCGTCGATCTCGCCGTCGAGCCGAGCCTTTAACGATCCTGCGGTGGCGCAAGGCGCTCTGTTGCAGGTCCTTCAGAGAGAGCTTCGTCGACATGCTTCGATCCTTTCCCCCGAAGACGGCCTGTCAGGTTCTTGGTCATCGTCAATCTCCGGCTCCGGCCCACTCGGCGATCGAGCGGAAGCGACCATCGCCGACGACGACGTGATCGATGATCGGAATCCCGAGCAGCGATCCGACCTCGCGCAGCCGCCGCGTCAGCTCGAGATCCTCGGAGCTCGGCGTGGGATCACCCGACGGATGGTTGTGCACGAGCACCGCGCCCGCGGCGGCCATGCGAACCAGCGGACGGAACACCTCGCGCGGATGGATCTCGACACCGAGCACGGTGCCGCGCCCGCACTCGACGATATCGAGCAGGCCATTGCGGATGTCGACGCCGATCACGAGGAACACCTCCTGCGAGAGCCCGGCGAGCCGCGGCGCGACGCATTGATAGACATCCTCGGGGCGACCGACGAGCATGCGCGTCTGCGCGGCGACGACGGCGCGCCGGCCGAGCTCGAACACGGCGGCCAGCCGCGAGGCGCGCGCGGGACCGAGGCCGAGCTGCGAGAGCTCGCGCGGTGTGGAGCGTGCGAGCTGCGCGAGCCCACCGGCATCGTCGATCAGCTTGCCGGCGACATCATCGGCACTGCGATCGCGCAGGTTGGAGCCGAGCACGATCGCGATCAGCTCGCGGTCGCCGAGCGTGTCGGGCCCGCTACGCCACAAGCGATCTCGTGGGTGATCGGAAACAAAGTTGGAGGAGGAATCGCGGATGGCTTCACGTGCGGCGGTCATGCGCGTGACGGCAGCAAGCGTCGGGCCAGCGGATCGCGTCCCTGACATCACGAGTTTACAAGTCGAGTTGTCCGCCGGCAGGACGAGCTGGCCGGAATGCGGCCGGACCGGACAAAGCCGAGCTGCTATCGTACGGCGATGTTCGTGTGCACGGAGTGCGGCGGGCCGCAGCCAACCGGCGGGCATTGCCCGGTCGACGGCACGGCGTTGCTGGCGATCGGTGAGGACGTCTTGCTCGGCACCACGATCGGCGCCTATCGCGTCGCGAGCCTGCTCGGCGTCGGCGGCATGGGACGCGTCTATAAAGGAGTGCACCCGACGATCGGTAGCCGCGTCGCGATCAAGGTGCTGTCGCGCGAGTGCACCGACCGCCACGATCTGGTCGAGCGGTTCTTCGCCGAGGCACGCGCGGTCAACCTGATCCGGCACGAGAGCATCGTCAACGTCCTCGATCTCGCGCAGCTGCCGGACGGCCGCCCGTTCATCATCATGGAGTACCTCGACGGCGCGCCGCTGGCGGCGATCCTCGAGCACTCGCAGGCGCACCAGCAGCCGCTGCCGATCGGCGGCCTCGCGCGGCTGGCGGTCGAGGTGCTCGACGCGTTGCAGGCCGCCCACGCGAAGAACATCGTCCATCGCGACCTCAAGCCCGACAACATCTTCGTCGCGCCGTCGGGCCGGCCCAAGGTGCTCGACTTCGGCATCGCGAAGCTGACCGATCCGGGCGCCAACAGCTCGACGCGCACCGGCTCGCTGCTCGGCACGCCGCACTACATGTCACCGGAGCAAGCGGCGGGGCGGCCGGTCGATCACCGCGCCGACCTCTACGCGATCGGCGTCATCCTCTACGAGTGCGTGACGGGCAGGAAGCTGTTCGTCGCGGAGTCGCTGTTCGATCTGCTGCGCAAGCACATCGAGGAGCCGCCGGTACCGCCGCGCACGTATCGACCGGATCTCGATCCCGGCTTCGAGTCGCTGATCCTGTGTGCGCTGGCCAAGCACCCCGAGCAACGGTTCGCGACCGCGCAGGCGATGAGCCTGGCGATCCAGAACGCCACGGCGCAGCTGTCGCCGGAGCAGTGGATGCCGATCACGGCGTCGGGCACGCATCGCGGTATCCCGAGCTGGCAGCAGCAGGCACCGGCGACGTGGAGCTCGCGGCAACCATCGCGCGCGCATCCGCGGCCGTCGGAGATGCCGCTCGAGTACCTGCAACCCAAGCCCGGGGGCTCGACGACGGTGAGTGCGTCGTCGGGGCAGGTCCAGAAACAGGCGCCCGAGAAGAAGTCGAGCAAGCGCGGGCTGTGGTTCGGGCTCGCCGGCGTCGCCGTGCTCGGCGGCGTGGTCGCGATCGCGCTGACGCGCCCCGACGACGACACCACCACCGTCGCCGACACGCCGTCGCCACCGCCGGCGCCCGCACCGAAGCCCGCCGACCCGCCTCCCACGGTCGCCCGGTCCGAGCAGCCGGAGGTCACGACCGACGACGATGACGTCGATGCGGAGATCGAGAAGCAGCTGCGCGATGCGCGCAAGCACATGCCGAAGGACGTCCAGAAGCAGATCGACGACGCGCTGACCGAGATCAAGGGCGCGCCGCGCGTCGCGCCGGATCCGAAGCAGGTCGAAGCCGATCCCGACGCCGACGATGCACCGGCCGGCAACAAGGCCGCGTGGATCGAGAGCCGCGCGCTGCTCTATCCGAACTGGAACCCGAAGAAGGTCGACGTCGGCGCGTTCATCAAGTTCGCGCTCGCCGAGGCGAAGAAGGCGATGCCCGATGCGCTGCTGACGCGCGTCGACGTCACCGGGGTGTCGCCCGATGGCTACGCCGACCTGACGTTACCGACGCTCGCGTCGTCCCACGGCGACATCGACATCCGCTTCATCTCGCCGGCGGCGAGCAAGCCAGACCCGAAGATCCCGGTCGGCGTGCCGCAAGAGCGGTTGTGCGAGTTCCGGATCAGCGGCGAGCCCGACGGCATCGAGATCACGTCGATGTTCAAGACCGACTGCAAGACCAAGCGCGTCGCGGTGCCGACCTGCAGCTACGCGGCGCTCTGGAAGAAGGCCTCGGGCATGGGCGCACCCGGCAACGCGGTGGCGCAGATCGCCTACTACGCGGCGTCGATGCACGACACGCCGAAGTGGTTCTTCACCATCGGCTTCGGCCACGACGTGGTGTTCTCGAAGATGTGGAACGGCCCCGGTTGCTAGCTAGCGATCGCCGAGGGCGCGGCGTAGCTGTGCCCAGGCATCCGCGAGCTGCCACTGCGCCTGCACCAGGTTGCCTTCGGCGGTGGTCACCGCGAACTGGGCATCGGTGAGCTCGATCTGGCTACCGAGACCCTGCGCGTACCGCGCTTCGGCGAGCTGGAGCTGCGCGCGGGCGGCGGTCACGGCCTCGTTCGAGGCGGTGACGGCGGCGCCGTTCGCCAGGATCTGCGCGCGCGACGCTTCGAGCTGGCTGACCAGCGAGACCAGTAGCGAATCGCGATCCGCCTTCGCCGCCTCGACGTTCGCCCGCGCGACCCGCTTCTCGGCGGCGGCACGACCGCCATCGAAGAACTGCCACGACAGCGCGATGCCGGCCGCCCACGTCGGCTCCTGCGAGTAGTTGAGCGAGTCCGGGCTCCAGTTGGTTTGCGCGTTGGCGGACAGCACCGGGCGGTTGCGATAGCCGGCCGCGGTCATCGATGCCTCGGCCGCTGCGATCTGGCGATCGAGCTGGACCAGCTCGGGGCGCTGTTTCTGCGAGGTGGCCACCAGCGTCGCGAGGTCGGGTGGGTTGGGCGGCGTCGCCGGCCAGTTGCTCTCGACGACCGGCGTGCGCGTGGCATCGACCCAGCCGATCGCGGCGCGCAGGTTCGCCAGCGCGATCGCCTCCGACGACCTGGCCTGGGCGAGCGTCGAGCGCGCGTTGGCGGCGCGGGCCTGCGCCTGGGCGACCTCGATCGGATCCTTGGCCTGCGCGGCGACGAACTTGCGCGCCTGATCGACGTGCAGGTCCTCGCTCGTCACCGTCGCTTCCGCGACCTTGACGAGCCGGCCGCGCGCGACCGCCTCGAGGTACGCGACCTCGACATCGCGCCGGATATCGAGCTCGTTGGTGGCGATGCTGGTGGAGGCAGCGATCGCATTGAGCTCGGCGGCGCGGATGTTCGCCTTGGTGAGCCCGAAGTCGAAGATCCGCCAGTTCGCCTGCAGCGAGAAGTTGAACGACGCGTTCGGATCGAAGAAGCCGGCACAGATCTGCGTCGGGTCGTCGGAGCACGGCCGCTGCGGCCGCGAGCCGACCGACGCGCTGCCGGATGCGGTGAGCGTGGGCTTGCGGATCACCTTCGCGACATCGACCTGCGCGCGCGACGCCTCGACCTGAGCGCGAACGCGGCGCAGGCTCGGCTGTTGCTGCTTCGCGAGCTCGAGCGCGCGATCGAGGGTCAGAACTTCTGCGACCGGATCAGCGCCGGCGGGTGCTGCGAAGAGCGATCCGCTGACGAGGGCCGCGATCAACCAGTGCGTGGTTCTCATGTCTCGTACCTCAAGGCCGTGATCGGATCGAGCTGCGATGCGCGAACTGCGGGATACAGGCCGAACACCACCCCGACCCCACCGGACACCGCGAACGCGAGACCCGCGGTCGCCGCCGGGAAGAACATTTTCCAGCCGAAATAGTCGGCGCCGAGCCAGGCGAACAGATAGCCGACCGCGATGCCGAGCACGCCACCGATCGCCGCCAGCACGAGCGCCTCGACGAGGAACTGCGTCATCACGTCGGTGGGGCGCGCGCCGACGGCCATCCGGATCCCGATCTCGCGCGTCCGTTCGATGACGCTGACCAGCATGATGTTCATGACGCCGATGCCACCGACGAGCAGCGACACGCCGGCCACCAGCGCGAGCAGCGTCGAGATGCGCTCGGTCGAATCCTGCTGCGCCTTCGCGAACTCGGCGGGGTTGCGGATCCGGAAGTCATCCTCGTCGGAGCCGTCGAGCTTGTGGCGATCGCGGAGCAGCGCGGTGACCTTCGACATCGTGGTCTCCGCCTGATCCTCTTCCTTCATCGCGATGATCAGCTGACCGCGCATGTACTTCGCGGCGCCCTGACGCTCGAGCTTTTGCTGGAACGCCTTGAGCGGGATCAGGATGGTGTCGTCGTTATCGCCGCGCGGGCCCTGGCCCTTCGAGGTCAGCACGCCGATCACCTCGTACGGCTGGTTGTTGATGCGGATCGTCTGCCCCACCGCGCTCGTGTTCTGGAACAGCTGCGTCGCCACGGTCTTGCCGATCACGGCGACCTTCGCGTTCGACAGCCCGGTGTCCTCGTCGAACACCGCGCCTTCCTCGGCGTGCCAGTCGCGGATCTTGAACCAGTTCGCCGTGGTGCCCTGGACGCCGGTGTTCCAGTTGGCGCCTTCGGAGACCACCTGGGTGCCGCGGGTCTCGAGTACGGGCGCGACCATCTTGATCGTCGACACCTCGTTGGCGACCGCTTCGACGTCATCCCACGTGATCGACGGCCCACCCGCCGCACCGGCCGACGGGCCCATGCTGCTGCGACCCGACGCGTTCGACAGCACCAGCGTGTTGGTGCCGAGCGAGGCGAACACTTCCTTGACGGATGCCTGTGCGCCCTGGCCGAACGCGACCATCGCGATCACGGCGCCGATCCCGAACACGATGCCGAGCATGGTCAGGAGCGATCGAACCTTCGACCGCCACAGCGCGCGCAGCGCGAGCTTGAGCGTGGTGAGCGGATTCATGCGGCAGCATCCCCTGGAGGCTTGGCTGCGGCAGCGGCGGCTACAGCATCGAGCGGCTCCTGTTGGCGGTCGCTGACGATCAGGCCATCGCGCAGCGTGATCACGCGGCGCGCGTAGGCGGCGATATCGGATTCGTGGGTGACGAGGATGACCGTCTTGCCTTCCTTCACCAGGCCCTGGAGGATCGCCATCACCTCGTACGAGGTCTTGGTGTCGAGATTGCCGGTGGGCTCGTCGGCCATGATCACCGGCGCGTCGGTGACCAGCGCGCGCGCGATCGCGACGCGCTGCTGCTGCCCACCGGAGAGCTGGTTCGGGTGGTGATCCTCGCGCCGCGCGAGCCCGACGCGCTCGAGCGCGTGCATCGCTCGCTTGTGGCGCTCGGCGGCGGACACGCCCTGGTACATCAGCGGCATCTCGACGTTCTCGAGCGCGCTGGTGCGCGACAGCAGGTTGAAGCTCTGGAACACGAAGCCGATCATCCGGCCGCGCACCTCGGCGAGCTGCGCGCGCGACAGCCGCGCGACATCGCGCCCGTTGAGGAGGTAGTTGCCTTTGGTGGGCTGATCGAGACAGCCCATGATGTTCATCATCGTCGACTTGCCGGAGCCCGACGTGCCCATGATGGCGAGCGACGAGCCGTGCTCGATCGTCAGGTCGACACCGCGCAGCGCGTGGACGAGGTTGTCGCCCATCACGTAGGTGCGGGTGATGCCGCGCATCTCGACCAGCGGCGGCATCAGAACGCTCCGACGCGGCGGGCGGGTTTGTCGACGCCCTGGATCTCGGTGACCAGCTGGTCGCCGGGCTGCAGGTCGCCCTCGAGCATCTCCGTCGACGAACCGTCGGTGAGGCCGGGCTTGATCAGCACCATCTTCGGCACGCCATCGACCAGCTTGTAGACCGGCTTCTTGTCGCCGAAGTCGCGACCGCGGCGACCTTCGCCACGACCACCGGCACCCATCCCGGGACCACCACCGCCCATGCCGGCGGGAGGTCCGCCGCCACCGGCCTCGCGACCGCTCGGCGAGCCCGAGCCCGGCGCGGGCGCGTCGGATCCACCACCGCCACGCCGTCCGCCCCAGCCGCCCGAGCCATCGCGCGTGATGCCCATCTGCTCGCGCAGCGCGACCATCTGCTCGCGGCTCGGCTTGAAGCGCAGCGCGCTGTTCGGGATCTTGATCGCGTCGGCGACCTTCGCGAGCTCGAACGTGACGTTCGCGGTCATGCCGGGACGCAGCGTCTTGTCGGCGTTGTCGACGTCGATCACGGCGTCGTAGGTGACGACGCCCGACGTCGTGGTCGGCGCGTTACGAACCTGGCGCACGACACCCTCGAACGTCTTGCCGGGGAACGCGTCGACGGTGAACGTCGCCTTCATCTTCTCGGCGAGCCGGCCGACATCGGCCTCGGCGACGGCGGTATCGATCTGCATGCGCGCGAGATCCTCCGCGATGGTGAACAGCGTCGGCGCCGACAGCGACGCGGCGACGGTCTGGCCGGGCTCGACGGAGCGCGACAGGATGATGCCGTCGACCGGCGCGTAGATCGTGGCGTACGACAGGTTGGTGCGCGCCTGCTTGAGGTTCGCCGCCGCCTGGCTGACCTGCGCCTTCGCCGCCGACAGCGACGCGTTCGCGCTATCGCGCGTCACCTCGGCTGCCTCGACGGTGGCACCGGCAACGAGCTGCTGATCCTTGAGCGTCTTCTGGCGGTCGTACTGGCGATTCGCATCGGCCAGCGTGACCTGCGCCTTCTTCATGTTGGCGACCGCGAGGTCGTACGAGGCCTGCGCCTGGTCGATCTGCGCCTTGAGCACGAGCTCGTCGAGCTTCGCGATCACCTGGCCCTTCTTGACCTGATCGTTGTAATCGGCGAGCACCTCGATCACGCGACCCGAGACCTGGGCACCGACGATCACGGTGCCGCGCGCGGACAGCGTTCCGTTGGCGGTGACCTGGGCGGCGATCGTGCCCTTGCCGACCGTGACGGTCTGGAAGGTGATCGGGGTTTCGCCCTTGGCCCACGGCTTCTTGATCAACAGGAACGCCGCGCCACCGGCGACCAGGGCCAACACGATGATGCGGGGGATCCAACGCTTCATGACTTTCTGGAAGGTGATACCCCGCCTAGTCCTCAGCGTTGCTCACGTATTGCGATTTGTTGCTGAGGATCTGCGCCAGCTTAGACGCCGATCGGGACTTCGAGTCGGGCGGTCGTGCCGGCGCCGCGCGCCGAGGTCAACGTGACGTCACCACCGTGTGCACGCGCGATGCGGCGAGCGAGAGCGAGGCCGAGCCCGACGCCACCGGTGCGGCGCGTGCGCGATCCATCGGCCCGCCAGAACGGCGTGAACGCGCGATCGAGCTCCTCGGGGGACATCCCGATGCCCTGATCGACGACCTCGAACACGACGTGCGTGATGTTCGGCTTCGGTGCCGCGCGCACGATCAGCTTGACCGGTTCATCCGAGTACTTCGCGGCGTTGTCGAGCAGGTTGTCGAGTGCCCGCCGCAGCAGCACCGGATCGCACTCGATGTCGAGATCGCGGAGCGAAGCGACGTTCTCCAGAACCGAGAGCTCGAGCGCGCGCCGCGGGTGCTTCGCGGTGAACCGCTGGGTGGCGCGATCCGTCAGCTCCGACATCGGCGTCGGGCGGCGATCGAGGTGAGGTTCGCCATCGAGGCGGGCGGTGGTGAGGATGTCGGCGATCAGCTGATCGATCTCGTCGAGGTCGGCGCCGACATCGGCGAGCACGTCCTTGGCTGCGCTCGGATCCTCGGCGGCCAGCTCGAGCGCGACGCGGATGCGAGACAGCGGCGTGCGCAGCTCGTGCGAGACATCGCCCATCAGCTGGCGCTGCGCGAGCATCACGCCCGCCGTGCGGTCGGCCATGTCGTCGAAGGCCTTGCCGACCTGACCGAGCTCGTCGACGCGATCGAGCTTCGCGCGCGCGCTGGTATCGCCGTCGCCGAACCTGCGCGCCGCGGTGGCGAGCTGATCGAGCGGCCGCGCGAGCCGGCGCGAGAACCACACCGAGGCCGCGCCGACGACGAGCAGGATCCCGAGCCCCATCGGCACCACGTAGCTCCACGGAAAGCCCGGGCGGTTCGGGTGATAGACGGCGAGCAGCGTGCTGTCGTCGCTGCGCACCACGATGCGGCCGGTCGCGAGCGTCCACTTGCTGTGGCGCAGCTCGATGCGCTCGTCCTCGTCCGGGATCTCGAGCGCCGGGTCGACGTTCGTCCACTCGATGCCACCGCGGCTGTTGTAGAGCGTCAGCTTGCCGCGCAGGCGGGTCTCGATCCGCTTCATGCCCTCGGCGAACTGCGCGGGCTGCTTGAGCGACCAGCGATCGACCATGTGCTGGAGCAACGCGGCGTGCGGTTCGAGGTAGCTCGCGCCGCGCGTGTAGCGAGGCAACACGAGCAGCGCCAGCGTGATCGCGAGGGACAGCACCACTGCGAATCCGTAGACCCGCAGCACCAGCCTTCCGGACTTCATCCCTCGGCTTCTCCGGCGAGCAGATAGCCGACACCGCGGACGGTCTTCAGGATCTTCGGGTTGCGACTGTCATCGCCGAGCTTGGCGCGCAGCCGGCTGACGTGGACATCGATCGAGCGATCGAACGACAGCTCGGCCGAGCCCTTCGCGACATCGAGCAACTGCTCGCGCGACAGCACCCGGCCGGGACGCTGGGCGAGCGCGCGCAGGATCGCGAACTCGTAGGCGGTGACATCGACCGGCTTGCCGTCGAGCATCACGGTCATCCGCGCCGGATCGAGCACCAGGTTGCCGACCTGGATCGTGCTCTGCGCCGGACCGACCTGACCGCGCACGCGGCGCACCGTGGCCTTGATGCGGGCGAGTAATTCGCGGGGCGAGAATGGCTTGGTGACGTAATCGTCGGCGCCGACCTCGAGACCGAGCACGCGATCGGCCTCCTCGCCGCGCGCGGTCACCATCACGATCGGAACGTCGGTGCGCGACCGCAGCTCGCGCGTGACCTCGATGCCATCGCGACCCGGCAGCATGAGATCGAGCACGACGCAGTCGTACTGCCGGCGCAGCGCCTCGTTCTGACCCTCGATGCCGTCGCCGGCGACGGTGACCACCACGCCGTGGGTCTCGAGATAGCGCGCCGTCAATTGCGCGAGCCGTGTGTCGTCCTCCACGAGCAGGACCTTGATCGACCCGAGCGCGTCAGCTGTCACGGCGTAAGGATACCGACCCTCCGTCACAACGTCGCGGAGATACACAGTTCGTCATCGCGAAGTCTTCGCGGTCTGGAGTAACGCGCTGGAATCCCTAGCTGCAATCGCCCGGGCACGTCGCGACCGATTCACCGTCATCGCAGGCGAAGTCGCCGCACCGGACCGGGCAGTCGCCGCAGTCGGCCGGGCACAGCCGGCAGGTCTCGAGCGGGCCGCAGGTGCCGTCGCCGCAGCGCGGGCGATCGGCGTCGCTACAGGAACCACCGATCTCGCAGATCGGATCGCAGTAGCCGCCGCAGTCCGGATCGTCGCAACCGATCAGGCCATCGCGATCCGAGTCGAAGCCAAACACGCAGCTCTCGTCGGGGAGCGTGTTCTCGTAGCGGAACTTCCAGGTGTCGCCGAGACGGTTCGCGGCAGCGTCGCCGCCGAACATCAGCGTGGCTCTCGAGGTCGCGTGGTACGCGAGCCCGGTGCGCGTGCGTCCCGGGGGCGAGCTCGGCGGCGACAGGAACTCGAAGGCGGTGGCGCCGACCTCCCAGGTCTGGTCGGTGTTCGCGCCACCCGCGAACACCACCGCGTTGCCGCGCGCGAGATCGAACGCGATGGCTGCGCGACTCATCGGTGGCGCATCGATCGGGAGCTCGGTCCACGTCTCGCCGTCCCACAGCCAGACATCGTCCTGCGATTCGTTGCCAACCCGGCCGCCGAACAGCAGCACGCCGCGCCGGATCGGGTCGTAGACCATCATCGGGTTCAACCGCGCCGGGGGCGATTCCGGCGGCGTCGCCAGCGTCCAGTCGGTGCCATCCCAGAGCCACGTCTCGGCATTGGCACCGCCGAACAGGATCGTGGTTTCGTGCGCGGCATCGTATGCGAGGGTGTGGTTCGCGCGCGGTCCCGGCGAGGTCGCGGGCGTCCGTTGCTCCCAGGTCTCGCCATCCCACTCCCAGGTATCGGCGAGGGTGACGGTGCTGGCTCCTCCATAGAGGACGGTGCGCCCGCGCTTGGCGTCGTACGCGATCGCGTGCTGGCTGCGCGACGGCGGCGGGCTCGCCGGTGTGCGGTCGAACCACGACTCGCCGTTCCACTCCCAGGTGTCGGCAAGGCGCAGCCCACCATCTTCGCCGCCGAACAGCACGACGCGGCCGCGACGGGCGTCATAGGCGAGTGCGGGATCCAGTCGCCGAGGAGGATGCGGTGCGAGCGCGATCCTGAGCCATGCCGTGCCGTTCCACTCGAAGGTGTCGAGCGGGTCGGGGCCCTGGATGACCAGCCGGTCGCGCGCGCTGTCGTACGCCATCCCGAACGTGAACGGGACGAGCGGTCCGGCGTCGTCGAGCTGTTGCCACGACGAGCCGTTCCAGCTCCACGTATCGGTGAACGGGCCCGTCGCCCGGCCGCCGTACAGCACGACACCGTGTGCGGGATCGAATGCCATCGCGTGGCGCGATCTTGCCGGTGGCCCGGTGACCTCGATCTGTTCCCACGTCGTGCCGTCGAACTCCCAGGTGTCGCCGAGCGGCGGGCCGAGCGCGGATGCTCCGCCGAACAGCACGATCTTGCCGCGCACGGGATCGTAGGCGAGCGAGTGCGAGTGCCGAGCCGGGGGAGAGCTCTGCGGCGAAAGCTCGTGCCAGGTGACGCCATCCCACTCCCAGGTGTCGTCGAGCGCGCCGCCCGAGAAGCCACCGAACAGCACCGTTCGTCGTCGCGCGGCATCGTAAGCGAGCGGGTTCTGGAACCGGGGAGGAGGCGAGCGATCGGGAAACTGCTGCGTCCAGTTGCCACCATCCCAGATCCAGGTGTCGCCGATGCCGGTGACATCTCCGAACACCACGATCTCCTGCCGGCCGGCGTCGTAGGCGCAGCCGAAATCACCGCGTCCCGGTGGCGAGGTGGTCGGGGCTGCGCGGCTCCAGATCGCGCCGTCCCACGACCACGTATCGGAGAACGTCTGGACGCCGAAGCCTCCGAACATGACGACACGGCCCCGCGCCGCGTCGTACGCGAGGCGACTGTCGCCCCGGCTCTCCATCACCTCGTCCTCGAACGACCAGCGCGGAGCCTCGAGCGCGCAGCTCGCGCAGCCGTCGTGAGCGCGGCCATCGCCGTCGTCGCACTGCTCGTTGGCGACAAGCGATCCGTCGACGAGCGTCACCGGGTCGACGACGCTGTTGCCGCACACCTCGATCGAGCGACAGTTGCTCGAGCAGCCATCGCCGTCGGTGGCGTTCGCGTCGTCGCACGCCTCGGGCGGTTCGACGAACGCGTTGCCGCAGCGCGCGACGATGCACGCACCGTCGACGCACACGCCATCACCGAGCGACGGCACCGTGCATGCGGCACCCTCGTCGAGGCCGCTGCACGCCGCGACCTGATCGGGGGAGATGCAGCCGAAGCTGTCGCTGCACGTGAAGCCGCCGGGACACGACGTGCCATCGCCGCAGTCGACCAGGCTCGGCTGCACGCACCCGACGCTCGCGACGACGATCGCGATCACCCCACGCATCATCGCGAGCGTATCACTTCACGCGGACGCCGTTCCGGGCGGCTCGCGCGCGGCAGGTCGAGCAGCGCGGGCAGCACACGGTGGTCTTCTGCCTCGTCGAGGTCGCGCGGGGCGCGGGCCGGCTCGGTGCCCGCGGCGCCGGGCGCGAGGTCGCCTTCGGTGCCTTGCGCGTCTTGCTGCCGTGGACCAGCGAGTCCTTCGCCAGCAGCTGCTGGACGGTCGTGGGCTTGTCGGCCGGGAAGCTCGCCGCCTGCGAGCGGCTGGCGAGGGTGACGAGCAGGACGAGAGGGAGGACGAGCTGGATGAATCGCATGCCGGCTCCTGGTGCAGCGGCGATGCCACTCGACTTCTCGCGGGCTTGGCGCACCAGGGCAGGTTCGATCGCGCAAGACCTCGCGCAAGCGCACCGGGATTCGCGCAACGCGCGGTGCTGCTTGTTACGCTTGCCGCGTGCCGATCAGGTTCACGGCCGAGGGCCCCACCGCCGACGCGGCGACACCGCGCGAGGGGGCGCGGCTGAGCCTGGCCGTGCTCGCGGATGGCTTCGTCGGCAGCCATCCGCTGCCGGAGACGGGGACGATCACGCTGGGCCGCGGCGCCGACGCGGACATCCGGGTCGAGCACGAGTCGGTGTCGCGGCGGCACGCGTCGATCCATCTCGACGGTGGGTTGTTCGTCGAGGATCTCGGGAGCTCGAACGGCACCAAGCTCGGCGATCAGCAGCTCGACCCGGGAAAGCGCGTCGCGTTCGAGGCCGGCGAGGTGATCGAGATCGGCTCGGTGATGCTCGTCGTCCAGCGCCAGGCCACCGCGCCACGACCGCGCCGCGTGTGGTCGCACGATGCGTTCGAGGCGCGCGTCGAGACCGCGTGTCGCGAGGCGAACCCGAGCACGACGGTGTTCGCGGTGATGCGGGTGCGGGCGACGGGCCTGGCGGCGGCCGCGATCCAGGACGGCGTGCTCGAGCACGTTCGCGCGAGTGACATCGTCGCGCGCTACGGGCCGACCGACATCGAGATCCTCGCGCTCGACACGCCCCGCGAGGTCGCCGACGGCATGCTGAAGGCGATCCGCGGCACGCTCGCCGGAGTCGGAGGCAAGGTGACTGCCGCGCTGGCAGCCTATCCGCGCGATGGCACGCAGCCCGAGGTGCTGATCGGGCGCGCGGGCGATGGGCTGCGCGGCCAGCGCTCGGCGGCGAGCTTCGTGTGCGAGAGCGCCGCGATGCAGGACCTCGACCGCATGGTCCAGCGCGTCGCCGCCGGCATGATCAACGTCCTGCTCCACGGCGAGACCGGCGCCGGCAAGGAGGTGATCGCCGATCGCCTCCACGAGCTGTCGCCGCGCGCCGGCAAGCCGATGCTCAAGCTCAACTGCGCCGCGTTCTCCGACACGCTGCTCGAGAGCGAGCTATTCGGTCACGAGCGCGGCGCGTTCACCGGTGCCACGGAGACCAAGCGCGGTCTGCTCGAGACGGCGAGCGGCGGCACGGTGTTCCTCGACGAGATCGGCGATCTGCCGCTCGGCCTCCAGGCCAAGCTGCTGCGCGTGATCGAGGAGCGCCGGGTGATGCGCGTCGGCGGGCTCGAGCCGCGCGCGATCGACGTCCGGTTCATCGCCGCGACCCATCGCGATCTCGAGGCGGCGGTCGCCGCGCAGACGTTTCGCCAGGACCTGTTCTATCGCCTCAACGGCATCACGCTGATGATCCCGCCGCTGCGCGAGCGCCGCGAGGAGATCCAGCCGCTCGCCGAGGGCTTCGCCGCGAGCTCGGCGCGTGCGCTCGGCTTGGCCACCACGCCGCAGCTGACGCCGCAGGCGATCGACATGCTCGAGCGCTATGCGTGGCCCGGGAACGTGCGCGAGTTGCGCAACGTCATGGAGCGCGCGGTGCTGCTCGCGGATGGCGAGCCGATCGCACCCGAGCACCTGCCGCTGGAGAAGCTGCGGTGGTCGGGATCCGAGACTGGTGGTGGGGTGGCGCCGCTGCGAACGGGGATCGCCGAGCGCGAGCGAGCGATGATCGTCGACGCGCTCGAGCGCACCAACGGTAACCAGACCGAGGCGGCGAAGCTGCTCGGCATCTCGCGGCGGACGCTGGTGTCGCGACTGTCGGAGCACAATCTGCCGCGACCGCGGAAGAAGTGACGAGACGTTCCCGTCTGCGTACACGTGCTCGTGCACGTGGCACGTGCTCGTGCTCGTGCACGATCGAGCTCACCCTTCGATCCTATCGTCAGACCCTCACGGTCGAAGAACGCGTTCTTCGACGGCGGCTCGGCGACTCGCGGCGGACGCAATAACCGGGGGATCACTCCCTCGATCCTCGACGGTGAGTCTGGGTCGGTTTTTTAGATCGGCAACTCCCAACTGTCACACCGTTGTGGAGATCAAGCAGCGGATCCGCGACGAGCTGGAGCAGACGATCACGCAGGACTCGATCAACCAGTCGAACATGCCGAGCGTCCCCGACTGCCACGAGCTGGCCCCCGACACCGGCGAGCCGCGCCCGATCCGGCGAGCCCAAGCTGGTGTCGCGACTGTCGGAGCACGATCTGCCGCGACCGCGGAAGAAGTGACGAGACGTTCCCGTCTGCGTGCTCGTGCTCGTGCTCCTGCTCGTGCTCGATCGAGCTCACCCTTCGATCTGTCGTCAGATTCTCCAGAACGCGTTCCTCGAGGACCGCTCGGGGCCTCGCGGCGGACGCTGGTGTCGCGGATGTCGGAGCACGATCCCCGGCCGCGGAAGAAGTGACGACGTACACGTGATCGTGCACGTGGCACGTGCTCGTGCACGATCGAGCTCACCTTTCGATCCGATCGTCAGACCCTCGTCGTCGAAGAACGCGTTCCTCGAGGACGGCTCGGCGGCTGCTGGTGTCGCAACTGTCAGAGCACGATCTGTTGTGATGGAAGAAGTGACGAGACGTTCCCGTCTGCGAGCTCGTGCACGATCGAGCTCACCCTTCGATCCTATCGCGGCCGACGATGTCGGTCGGTCCGCGGTTGTCGCTGCTGCGTCCTCGCTGTGCCTCAGAACCGCCAGGCCGCCCGCACCGTCGTGCCGGCAGGGGTCACTTCGAGCTGCGGTTGCACGCGGCGGGGCTTGTTGAACACGAGCGCCCACACTGCACCGCCGGCGATCACGGCACCGCCCGCGATCATCGTCGCGACGCCGATGTCGATCTTGCGCAAGCCGCCATCGCGCAGATCGCGCAGCGCGGGATGCGCCGACAGATCACTCTCGCAGCGCATCGCGCAGTCGCGCGCGAACTGGGCGTCGAAGCGCTCGATCTGATCCTTGCCGGACAGCCACACCGCGGTGCCGATCAGCACCACCGCCGCGCCACCCGCGACGGTCGACCACGGGATCCAGCGCCGCGTCGGATAGACCAGCTGACCGGCCTCGACGCTGGTCAGCTCGATCGACGCGGTCTTCTTCGCCCCACCGCCGAGGACGAGGCGCTCGGAGCGCGTCATGTAGCCTTGCTTCTCGGCGACCACCGCGTGCTCGCCGGCGGCGACCCGCATCGATCGTGTACCGGGACAGGTGAACCAGCGCTTGCCGTCGAGCGAGATCTCGACCCCGCTCTGCTTGCACGCGACCTCGAGCGTACCGACGCGCCCGGCGATCAGCTTCTGGTAGTCGACCGCCTGGCGAAACTGCTCCTCCGTCGGGAACGGCGCCTTGTCGAAGCGCAGCGCGCGCTCGAGCACGTCGGCGGCATCGACGTAGCGATCCATGCGGATCAGGGTGACGGCCATGTTGAAGCGGATCAGCGGGTGATCCCAGAGTGCGATCGCCTCCTCGTACTTCGCGAGCGCCGCCGCGTAGGCCTGCTGCGCGAACAGCACGTTGGCATCGGCGTACAGCGCGTTCGCGCGATCCTGCTTGTCGACGGCGACGCCCGCGGCCCACGGCTCGTCGCGCGGCTGCGCGACGGCGGGCGCCGCGAGCAGACACAGCACGAGCAGCGCCTTCATTTGCGGCGTCCGGTCAGGTCGACGTTGATGATGTCGGACATCTGCTTCTTGAGACGCGCGATCTCGGCCTGCTTCTCGGCGAGCAAGCGCTCGGCCTCGCGCTTCGCCGCCTGCGCCTGCTCCGACGCCTTCTTCGCACGCTGCTCTTCCTCGCGGGCCTTGCGCTCGCTCGCCTGCGCGCGCTGCTCCTCGGTGCGCGCGCGGCGCTGCTCGGCCTGCGCGCGCTCGTTCGCGATGCCGAGCTCGCGGACGTTCTGCGCCAGGCTCTTGTTG
>JAEYYY010000801.1 GCA_023430775.1 Pseudomonadota bacterium | reverse complement strand
CGAGGACCGACATGAGCCACCTCCCGGTGCCCCCCCCCCCCCCCCCGGGCGGCGTTTCGGTGTCGCCTCGTCCGACAGCTGTCCTGATGCTCGACACTGACCGTTCGTCGAGGCACCCAGATCTTTCGCTTTCGATGGTTGAGCGTAAGCTAGGCAACCTGTCGGCCGTACCTCCTCCGTCGAACAGCAAGAGCATCCCGAGCCAGCTGTTCTCGCTCGCGCTTCCGATCATCGGCATCAACGTCCTGGCCGTGTTGATGCTGGCGGTCGACTCGGCGTTATGCGGCCGGTTGCCGGAGTCCGAGCAAGCGCTCGAGGCGCTCGGCTTCGCCGTCCAGGTCGTGTTCCTGTTGATGACGGCGATGCTCGGCCTGATGGTCGGCACCGTCGCGCTGGTCGCCCGCGCGTACGGCGCGAAGTCACTCGACCGCGTCAACGAGCTCCTCGTCCAGGCCTCGCAGCTGACGGTGCTGGTCGGCGTCGGTGTCGGCATCCTCGGTGCGATCTTCGCCGAGCTGATCCTGCGTGGCCTGGGCGCGAAACCGGCGGTCGCCGCGCTCGGTGCCGAGTATCTGCGGCCCCTGATGCTCGGCACGCCGTTCTTCTATCTCGGCCTGCTCTACGCCGGCGTGCTGCGCGGCGTCGGCAACACGTGGATCCCGTTCGTCTGCGCGCTGATCGCGAACGTGGTCAACGCGCTGCTCAACTACATGCTCGTGCTCGGCAACCTCGGTGCGCCGTCGCTCGGCGTCACCGGCTCGGCGATCGGGACCGTCGTCGCGCAGTTCCTGAACGTCGTCATCCTGGTCGCCGTGCTCCGCCGCGGCGTGATCGCCGGGATCAAGTTGCCGCTCGTACCGCGTGCGATCGACAAGGCGCTCGCGCGCGACATGTTCAAGATCGGCTGGCCCGCCGCGCTCGACATGCTGGTGCTCAACGCCGGGTTCTTGACCGTGATCGGCATGCTCGGTCAGCTCGACGGCGTCCTCGTCGCGGCCCACGGCCTCGGCATGCGCGTCCAGGCACTCGCCTTCGTGCCCGGCCTCGGCATCGCGCAGGCGACCGGCGCGATGGTCGGTCAGGCACTCGGCGCCGGCGACATCCCGCGCGCTCGTGCGGTGACGCGCTCGGCGATGGTGCTGTGCTCCGCGATGATGTGGTTCCTCGCGCTGATGATCGTGATCGCCGCGCACTCGCTGGTGACGATCTTCGACGTCGACGAAGGGACCCAGCTCGAGATCTACGCCGTCGAGTGGATGCGACTGCTCGGCCTCGCGATGGTGCCCGCCGCGATCAACATCGCGCTCGTCGGCATGCTGCAAGGCGCCGGCGCCACCCGCGTCAGCCTCCGCATCAACATCTGGACCACGCTGCTCGTCCAGATCCCGCTCGCGGCCCTGCTCGGCTTCGGGCTCGGCCTCGACGAATTCGGCGTCTGGATGAGCTTTCCCCTCGCGTTCGTCGCCAAGGCGAGCGCCACCTATCTCGCCTATCGCGGCGAGAACTGGGCCGTCACCGGCATGACCGTCCGCAAGTGATCACATGCCGTCGCACGTGCGCTCCGCGGAGCACGTGCCGGTGTCGTCGCAGTTGTCGCTCAGGCACTCGCTGCTGAGGTTGCACGAGGCGCCATCCGCGAGCAGCGGCGCGCATGTCGGTGTCTCGCCGGAGCGATCGCAGAACGCGCCGTCCGCGCAATCGTTGTCGTCACAGGGCTGGCCGGCGACCGGCGCGTCGATGCACGCGCCGAACATGATGTTCCCCTCGAAGTCCAGCGAGTCGCCGGAGCAGTAGTTCGACACGCAGTCGAAGTCGTTCGCGCACTCGCCACCGTTCTCGACCAGACCTTCGAACGGATCCTGACAGGCACTGCCCTCGATATCGGCCTCGGTCTGGAAGTCGGCGCACGACAACCCGGCGATCACGTCGAGGCAAGTCTGCACGCGATCGCCGTGATAGATCAGCCGGCCTGCGGCGACCGAATCCTCGATCACGTCCGCGAGCAAGCCGCCGAACCCGGTGAAGATCGCCTTGCACTCGGCCTCGTCATCCGAGCCGAGCGTCTCGTCCATGAACTCCTCGGTGGTGCAGCACTCGGCGAGCCTGCTGCACGTCACTTCGGCGATCGCCGCCGGGAACTCGCTCGGCGAGACCCCGCCGCCGCCGCCACCACCGCACGCAGACAACAGCGCGATCCAGATCGTGTACTTCATCGTCACCAGCGTCGCCTAACCCACACCTAGCCCAAAGCCAGACGCAGGTGAGGTGCCGGCGATTGCCGCTGGTCACGGCAGACTCCAGCACCGTACGGTCGGTGCACACCATCGCGTGCAGGACCGCGGACTTGCACACGCCAGACCCCGGATCGACCCTTGCAACCTCGTCGCGCGTGCTGTTCGCGGTGTTCCTGATCTCGCTCCTGGCCACCGTCGGCCTCGCGATCTACCTCGGTGGCGCGCTGTTCGGCGTTCGCCGCAACCGGGTCGATTCGTTCTCCGTACCGCCGCCGGTCAGCAACCCGTACATCACCTTGCCGACGCCGCCGCCCGCGCCGCTCCGCGTCGCGCGTGGCACCACGCCGCCGCCGATTCCCCGCGCGGCGTCGCCAAATCCGCCGGGCGTGATCAGCAACCGCGACGACGCCACCGATCCGGAGATCCCGGCGGACGCGCGGTTCTCGGTGCGGAAGTCGCGACCCCGGGTGTGATCGCCGCTCGATTTCAATCCTGCGCCCGGACGGTGCGGCCGAGCTGGAGGCCGCGCCGCTTCAACAAGCGATAGAGCGTCACCGTGTTGATGCCCGCGGCGCGCGCGGCGACCTTGACGTTGCCGCCGTGCTTGGCGAGCAGCTCGGTCAGATACTGACGCTCGAGTGGCTCGAGCCACCTCTCTCGCGCGTCGGCGAGCGTCTGCTGCTTCTCCTTCGCCGGCTTCGCGGGCGCGGTGGTCGCCGTCTGTAACGGCTTCGGCAGATCCTCGGGCTGGAGCTCGTCGCCGGTGCACAGGATCACGGCGTGCTCGATCGTGTTCTTGAGCTCGCGCATGTTGCCGGGAAAGTCGTACGCGCTGAGGCGCGCGAGCACCGCGGTGCCGAGCTTCGGTGCCGGCTTGCCGTGCACGCTCGCCGACTGTTCGAGGAAGACGTTCGCGAGGGTCTCGAGGTTGTCCTTGTACGACCGCAGCGGCGGCAGCTCGAGCGTCATCACGCTGAGCCGGTAAAACAGATCGTCGCGAAACGCTCCGGTCTTCGCCATCCCCTCGAGGTCGCGGTTGGTCGCGCAGATCAGCCGCACGTCCACCCGATCCGGCGGCTCGTTGCTGCCCAGCGGCTGCACCTCGCCTTGCTCCACCGCGCGCAGCACCTTCGCCTGCAGCATCACCGGCAGCTCGCCGACCTCGTCGAGAAACAGCGTGCCGCCGTTCGCCTTCTGGAACTCGCCCACCTTGTGGATCACGGCGCCGGTGAACGCGCCCTTGACGTGGCCGAACAGGATCGACTCGAGCAGCGTCTCGGGGATCGCCGCGCAGTTGACCACCACGTACGGCTTCTCGGCGCGGCGGCTGTTCCAGTGGATCGCGCGCGCCACGAGATCCTTGCCGGTGCCGCTCTCGCCGCGGATCAAGATCGGTGCGTTGGTGGGCGCCGCCAGCTCGAGCTTGCGCTCGACCTCGTGCCACGCCGGCGACAGCCCCTTGATCATCAGCGGGCGCCCGGTGGCTTGCCGCGACAGCTTGTCGACCTGGGCGCGGCGGAGCAGTGGAGCGGCCACCTCGGCGATCGCGCTGAGTGCGCGCAGCGCCTTGTCGTCGAGGCCGCGCGGCTTGATCGACGACACCGTCAGCACGCCGATCGCCCGGCGCTGATAGCGCAGCGGTGCGGCCGCGATCGCGCCGACGTCGATCAGATAGCGGGTGTAGCGCGGGTCCCGCGACGTATCGGGGCACAGGTATGGCTCGCCGCTCTCGAACACGTGGAGCGCGATGCCGGCCTTCGTCGACGAGCGGACCTCCTCGCCGAGCTTGGGCGACGACGAGCGCGAGGCCGGCTTCTCCGGCTCGCCCTCGAACTTCTTCACCACGCGCGGCAGCGTGACGGTGACGCCGTTGACGACGTGATGGACGAGGGCGAGGCCGTCGGCTTCCTTGTCCCACACGAACAGCGCGCCGTGCTCCGCGCCGGTCGCCTCGAGCGCGATCGCGACCAGCTCGGCCTCGATCGTTCCAGGCCGTGCGGCGTGTAGCCGGTCCTCGATGTCGCGCACGTCGCGACTATAACGAGAACGACCGCCTCTTGCTTCGATCCCACCCGGCGGACGACTCGCACGCACAGGTCGCGCGATCGAGGACGGAGCTCCAACTCCTCGAAATGGGATCGCTTCCTGGCCTTGTCAGACCTCCGGCTTACAGTGCGATCGGATGCAGCCCTTCGCATCAGCCGAGCAAGCGCAGCTCGCATTCGCGGAGTATGCGCAGCTCGAGCCGCGCCTGATCTGGCTGTGGGAGCTGTGCCAGCTCGCGTCCCCTCCCGATCGCGACGACGACGAGGAAGAGTCTGATGTCGATCCCACCGAGGGCTGGTGCGCCGAGCTGCACTACTTCCCCGAGGTGGTGAAGCCGCACCTGACCGAGCTCGTCGGCATCGATCGCAAGCAGGGTCCGGCCGAGCTCCAGACCCGCGAGGCGTACATCACGATCTATCGCGCGCTCATCCATCACGCGCTTCGCCGCTGCTGCGACTGCTGTCGCGAGCACGGGATCCACTGATGGTGGCTGCGGCCCGGCCCTGGCGCCCGCTGCGTGCGCGGCCACGCTACGCGCACCACCGGCAACAGCTGCACGTAGCAGACCTGATCGAGCACGTCGTTCGCACTCACAAGCTCACCGACGCGATGCGCGAGTACCGCGTCTACGTGTTCTGGAAGGAGCTGTTCGATGCCAAGGTCGCGAGCAACACCACGCCGGTGTCGCTCTCGAAGGGTGTGCTCAGCGTCCAGGCGCGCAGCTCGACCTGGCTCCAGGAGCTGCGCTTCCTGCGCGAGCGGATGCTCGGCAAGATCCAGCGCCTCGTCGGCGGACCGGATCTGATCACCGACATCCGGTTCTCGCTCGACAGGCCATCGCGCGGCGAGCCGGTCGATCACGACCTCTTGCCGAGGCTGCGTCGCGAGGAAGAAGCGCGCCGGCCGTCGCCGCGACACGCAACGTCTGCCACCGCCGGGGACAAGGAAGCGATCCGCGCGCAGACCAGCGCGATCGAGGATGACGAGCTGCGCGCGATCGTCGAGCGCGTGCGTGTCGACTGGAACCTCTAGTAGCGCCGCATGCCGAGTCGTTGCGCGAGCTGCGCCGCCGCGGGAATCGTCGGATCGATCGTCAGCGCGGTGTGCAGGTGCCAGCGCGCCGAGTCGGCATCGTTGGCAGCCGCGCACAGCAGCGCGAGCGGGACCAGCGCCTTGGGCCATGGCCGGCAGCCGAGCAGCCGCGCCTCGAGTTGCTTGCGCTCGGCGACGGCGCCCTCGACCCGATCGCGGCCCGACGAGACCTGTACGCGATAGCGCGCCCACGCGAACGCGGCCTCGTACTCGGGGTGATTGGGGAAGTGGCGGCAGGCGATCGCGAGATCGCTCATCGCCTTGTGGACGTCGCCCTCACCGAGCGCGCGCTGGCCACGGATGGCCGCGACCTCGGCGGCCTGCGCGGCGGAGGGATCGATCGCCCAGATCGTGTTGAGCGAGTCGATCTTGCTGCGCAGCCAGTCGTGATAGCGGCCGCGCGCCGCGTGATCGACGAGCACCGAGCGCGCCTTCTCGACGAGCTCCCACATCGGCTTGACCTGCGGCTGCAGCTCCGACAGATCGTGGGCGTCGAGCACGGTGGGCGAGAAGCGACTCGCGACCGATTGGTAGCCGGCCTCGATGTGCTCGTACTCGGCGAGCGGCGTCAGCTCGAGGACGTCGTAGAAGGTGCTCTTCTCGAGCCGCTTCATGCGGGCGCGGAGGTGCTCGCGCAGATCGGAGAGGAGGCGGCGAGGACCGGTGGCGACGTCGCGGACCTCCGGGGTGAAGTCGAGCGCGCCGATCGAGCCGAGCGCCCACAGCATGCGCGCGGTCTGCAGCGGATCGAGAGGGCCGGCCTTGACGTGCGTCTGCACGGTGCGCGTGCCGTCGATGACCTTGGAGGCCTCGAGCTCGGGCACGGTGAGGACGCGATCTTCGCGCAGCTCGTCGAGCTTCTTGGTGGGCGTGACGTAGTGCGCGGCGTGCCAGCGCAGCGTGGCGCGCGGGATCTCGATATCGACGGCGCGCGCGGCGGCGAGCGTCGGTTGCCAGTGGCGGCGGTCCTCGGGAACGGGCGGCAGACCGGCGGCGGCGCGCAGCACCGGCCAGCGCATGCCGGAGGCGAGGCGCATCTTCGCCGCCTCCTTGATCGCGGCGAGGATGGTCTCGATGCGGGCGCTCGAGGACAGCAGCGTGACGCGCGCGCGAGGTGCCTGGTCGCGGGCGACCGCGGAGACGCCGAACGCGACGACACCGGGCACGGATGGTTGGGCGCGCCAGCGTTCCGCGACCTCGGCGAGGCGAGCGCCGAGGTGATCGGCATCGAGGAGCACGACCATCGCATCGGTCGGGCCGCGCGGACCATCGGCTTGCTGGGCGTCCCACTTCGCGGCGACGCCGGCGGCGCTCAGCTGCTCTTCGAGCGGCATCGCCGGGCCGATGTCAGCCAGAGCGATGAGGACCGCGGTCATTTGGGCGATCGTACCAGGCGTCGCGCCGGGGCCAACTTTCAGGTCAGTTCCCGGACGACGTCCCGGCAGAGCTCGTCGATGGCAGCGCGGGCGGCGTGGACGGCACCGCCGAGGCTCAGGAACCCGTGGATCAACGAGGGATAGCGCCGGTGGACGACGGGGACGCCCGCCGAGGACAGGGCCGCGGCATGGCCATCGCCCTCGTCGACCAGCGGGTCGTAGCCCGCGGTGACGACGATGGCAGGAGGTGCGCCGCGGAGGTCGGTCCAGAACAGCGGGGCGGCGGCGCGGCGATCGTCGTCGGCGTGGAAGTAGTTGCTGCGGAACCACTGGATCATCGAGCGCGTCAGCAGGTAGCCCTCGGCGTGGCGATCGACCGAGGGGAGCGACATCGTCGGATCCGTCATCGGATAGATCAGGATCTGGAGATCGGGCTTCGCGCGCCGCGACACGTGGGCGGAGAGAAAGCCGCCGAAGCTGTCACCGGCGACCGCGACCTTGCCCGGTGCTCGCGCGCGAACCCACGTGAAGGCGGCGACCGAGTCGTCGATGGCGGCGGGATGTTTGTGCTCGGGGCCGAGCCGGTACTCGACGGAAGCGACGGTGCAGCGCGTCTGCGCCGCGAGCAGCCGCGTGATCGGCTCGGAGCCGCGGACCGATCCGATCACGCCACCACCGCCGTGGAAGTAGACGATCCAGTGCGGGCCCGCGC
>JAEYYY010000787.1 GCA_023430775.1 Pseudomonadota bacterium | reverse complement strand
CTTCTGGACCTCGGCGCGCGGCTTGCTGAGCGTGCGGGTGACGACGAACACCTTGCCGGACAGCGCACCGTCGACGGTCGCGGCGACCGGCTCTTCCGGATCGACACCGTTCGCGATCAGCTTGTCGAGGATGTTGCCGATCCACGGCGTGCGCAGGAACTCGTCGACGGCGCGGGCGACGGCCGGGCCGATGCCATCGATCGCGTCAATCTCCTCGATCAGCTGCGCGCTGTCCTTGTCCTTCGCCGCCTGGCGCAGCGCGGACAGCTTGCCGTACTTCGCGGCGATCGGCTTCGCCAGCACGGTGCCGACGAGATCGATGCCGAGCGCGGCGAGCAGGCGCGAGAACGTGGCCTCGTTCTTCGCCTTCTCGATCGCGGCGACCAGCTTCTTCGCCGAGCCCGCCGCGAACCGATCGAGGCCCGCGACCTGTTCCGCCTTCAGCGTGAACAGATCGGCGACGTCGTCGATCAGCTTCGCCTCGACGAGCTGACGGACGACCTTCTCGCCGAGGCCGTCGATGTTCATCTGCTTGCGCGACGCGAACGACTCGATCCAGTCGGTCTGCTGATCGGGGCAGTGCTCGTGGTTCGGGCAGATCCAGGCGACGCGGCCGGCCTCGCGGATCAGCTTGGTGTCACAGCTCGGGCAGCTCTCCGGCACGGCGAACGCCGGGCCCGGACCCTTCTCGGTGACCTGCAGGATCTCGGGGATGATCTCGCCGGCCTTGTGCAGCAGCACGCGATCTCCCGTGCCGAGCCCGAACTGGGCAACGATGTCCCAGTTGTGGAGCGTCGCGCGGGCGACGGTGGTGCCCGACACCTCGACGGGCTCGAGGTCCGCGGTCGGCGTCACCGCACCGGTGCGGGTCACCGACAGGATCAGCCCCTTGACGATCGTGGTGACCTGACGCGCCGGGAACTTGTAGGCGATCGCCCAGCGCGGCGCCTTCGCGGTGGTGCCGAGCGCGCCGCGCGACGCGAAGTCGTCGATCTTGATCACCAGGCCGTCGAGCTCGTAGACCAGCGAATCGCGCTTGCTCTCCCACGACCGCACCAGTGCCACGAGCTCGTCCCACGACGACGCCTTCGCGTTGTGCGGGCTCACCGGGATACCCAGTCGCTTGATGAAGTCGATCGACGCCAGGTGACCCGACGCGTGCTTCTCGCCGTCGATCACCTCGTAGAGGATCGCGTGCATCGGGCGCTTCGCCGCTTCCCTCGGATCCTGCAGCTTGATCGAGCCGGCGGCGGTGTTGCGCGGGTTCTTGAACGTCTCCTCGCCGCGGGCCGCGCGCGCCTTGTTGATCTCCTCGAACTCGTCCTTGCGCATGTAGATCTCGCCGCGGACGGTGAGCGATGCCGGCTCGCGCAGCTGCATCGGGATGCCGCGCACCATGATCTTGACGTTGGCGGTGACGTCCTCGCCGATCCGGCCGTCGCCGCGGGTCGCCGCGAGCGTCAGCAGGCCCTGCTCGTACGTCAGCTCGATGCCGAAGCCATCGATCTTCGGCTCGACGGAGAACACCGGCACCTCGCCGTCGAGGCCCTTCACCGCGCGATCGAAGAACGCCTTCAGCTCGTCCTCGTTGTACGTGTTGTCGAGCGACAGCATCGCGACCGCGCGGGTGACCTTCGGGAACTCCGAGATCGGTGCGTGGCCGGCGCGCTGCGATGGCGACCACGGCACGATCCAGTCGGGATGCGCGGTCTCGAGCGAGACCAGCTCCTTGTAGAGCTTGTCGTACTCGGCATCGCTGATCGTCGGGTTGGCCTCGACGTAGTAGCGACGATCGTGCTCGGTCAGCTCGCCGACGAGCTGTACATATCGGGACTGGTCCGCCATGGCGGCGCCAGCATAGTCCGGAGCGGGGCTAAGCGGACCGCTTGTGGCGGCGGCGAACCGAGAGGTGCTCGCCGACCGACGCACCGAGCAAGCTGAGCGGGAACAGCGCGAGCAACATCACGATCACGCCCATCACCACCTTGGCCTTGCCGTCGGGATCGCGGTGCTCCGCGGAGCCGCCCGCGATCGCGATGAACATGCCCTTCGTCTTGGCGTAGCTCGCGGCCAGTGCCAGCACCAGCACGACGATGATCGCGGTCAACCCGCCCATCGCCGAGGCCCATACCACGTTGTGCTTCGCGAAGTACGAGGTCAGCAGGGTCCCGTAGAACACCGAGACCAGGAGCATGATCGGGTGCAGCTCGAACACCCAGCACAGCCCGTAGAGCAGGAGCGATGCGCCGAGGCTCGCTCCGAAGAACACCGGTCCCTTGCTGCTCTCGTCGACGAGCAGCGCGCCCAGCGCCGTCTTGCAGACCTCGCAGTTGGTCGCGTTCGGCTGGTTCTCGACGTTGCAGTTCGGACAGATTGCCTTCAGCGCCATGCCGCCGATTATCCCGCGAGACCAGGCGCGGATCGCGCAAGCTCACGCACGCCTCCGCGAGCAGGCGGGACTCAGTCCTCGATGTCGTCGATCACGGACAGCGAATCGAGGTGCGACGGGCGCTTCTTGCCCTCGATGAACGCGTCGAGCTCGGCTTCGGCGGAGACATCGAGCTGGACCTCGAAGCTGCCGTCGTCGGGCACTTCCTCGACCTCGAGATCCTCTGGATCGGCGACCCTCACGCTGCCCGCGGCGATCTTGTGCGGCGGCAACGGCAGGCCGGTATCGACATCGTCGTCGATATCCTCGTAGGACTCGATCTCGATGACCTCGTGGACGACGGCCGCCGCCTGCATGATGTCCTGCTTGCGACCGATCAGGCAGCCCGCCTTGACGGTCACCGAGAACGGCCGGCCATCGTAGTAGGCGTCGATCGCCTCCTTGATGTACCAGAACACGTCCTGCATCTCCTGACCGGCGCCGGCGATCTCCTTCCACTCGGCGAGCGGCCCGTACTCGATCACCGGTGCGAAGAAGAACTCGCGCGAGCTCTTGAACAGCAGCGTGAACTCCTCGACCTCGAGACCACCGTCGAGCGACGCGCTCTTCATGCAGCGCTCGACATGATCGATCGACGGCAACCGCGAGACGTAGCGATCGAGCCGGTCGAGGGCCTCGTGCTTGTCGTGCTTGATCAGCACCTCGCGGAACAGATCGTGGAACTCCTGGAACGTGCCGGCGAGCGGCAGCGTGCAGCGGACCTCGCCGCCCTTCTTGCAGACGCGCGCGAAGTCACGCAGCGCGACCTCGAGGCTCGGCATCTCGTTGAGGCCGAGGTTGCACACCACGAGGTCGTAGACGTCGTCGGCGAACGACAGCTTCGGCACCGCGCTCTCGGTGCGGAAGAAGATGCCCTTCTTGCCGAGCGGCCCGAGCTCGCTCACCTTGCGGCGCGCGACATCGAGCATCGCGCTCGACGCATCGATCGCGATCAGTCGCGAGCCCTCGCGCATCCGGCGCAAGATCTCGATCGTCGGGTACCCGGTGCCGCACGAGATGTCGAGCACCTGCCCCTTCTCGGGCAACGCGAGATTGCGCAGCAGCATCTTGCCGAAACGAGTGCCCCACACCGGCGCGATCTCTTCGTCGTAGATCCGCGCGAGCTTCTCGATCTTGAGGCTTCGTTTCGACTGAACCGTCACCGTCGTGGCGCCCTGATACCAAGAACGATTCTAACTAGCCAAGTACTGATTCGCGCGGGCTTTTCCTCACGCTGTGAGTGCATGTGCGTGCGCGAACTGTGATTCTCCAGCGATCTCTCTACCTTAGCGCTTGCTGAACCGGATTGTTAATTCATTTTTTCGCGCGCGAGATCGCCGCGAGCACCCCACAGACGACGATCGACCGACGGTGACGTTCACGCGAAGCCCTCACCGCGCCCGTGAGCTTCGTGTTGGCACCACGCTCTGGACGGAGATCCGTGCATCCGTGCATCTGCCGTCCGACAGCCGGACAACACGCGGCGGCCACGAAATGGGGTCCGTCCCCTATTTCTCATCCGCTGCGAAAATGGGGTCCGTCCCTATTTCTCATCCGCTGCGAAAATGGGGTCCGTCCCCTATTTCTCATCCGCTGCGAAAATGGGGTCCGTCCCCTATTTCTCATCCGCTGCGAAAATGGGGTCCGTCCCCTATTTCTCATC
>JAEYYY010000751.1 GCA_023430775.1 Pseudomonadota bacterium | reverse complement strand
CAGCCGGTGATCCCGGCGCTCGGCATCACCACGCAGAACCTCGAGAACCCGCTGCTGCGTCGCCAGCTCGGGCTCAACGCCAGCGAGCGCGGTGTCGTCGTGCTGCACGTCGATTACGCCGGCTCGTCGGATGGAATCCTGATGCCGCGCGATGTCATCACGTCGATCGATGGCCTGCCGATCGCGAACAACGGCACCGTCCAGTACATGGGCGTTCACCGCACGCGCTACGACGTCGTGCTCGGTCACCGCTACATCGGCGACATCGTCCAGCTCGAGATCAAGCGCGGCGGGATCGCGCGCGACATCGAGCTCACGCTCAAGCCGTGGCAGCCGCTGGTGCCGCGCTCGCGCTACGACCAGCCGCCCGCCTACTTCGTCTACGGCGGCGTCGTGTTCCAGAGGCTGACGCGCGACTACCTGACGTCCTGGGACAAGTGGTGGAACAAGGCCCCCAAGGAGTTCCTCAACTACTACTACCTGGGCTACCGCACGCCCGAGCAGCACGAGGTCGTGATCCTGACGCAGATCCTCGCCGACGAGATCAACGTCGGCTACGGCCACCTCTACAACGAGGCGGTCGCCAAGCTCGACGGCGTCCCACCGCGCGACATCGAGGACTTCGTGGCGCGGCTGTCGGCGGCGCGCGGCGTCGTCGAGATCGAGACCACGTCGGGCGGCATCATCATGCTCGACAGCGAAGAGGTGCGGAAGGCGACGCCGCGGATCCTGACGCGCTACCACATCCCGCACGACCGCACGCCGGGGCTGCCCGGTTCGTTGCCGGCGCCGGCGCTCAAGACCGCTTAGGGCGATCCGCTCGAACCTGGTTCGAGCTCAGGTTAGCCGCTCGAACCTGGTTCGAGCTCAGGTTAGCCGCTCGAACCTGGTTCGAGCTCAGGTCAGGTCGACGAGCACGTCGCCGGTGTCGACGGCCTGGCCTGCCGTCTTGTGGATCGCGCTGACCGCGCCACCGCGCTCGCTGATCAGCTCGTTCTCCATCTTCATCGCCTCGAGCACGATCACCGGCGCACCCGGCGCGACCTGATCGCCGACGGCGACCAGCAGCTTCACGACCTTGCCGGCGATCGGCGCCCGGATGGTCTCGCCGCGCGCCGCCGCACGCGGATTGGCTGCCTTCGCGAGGCGCTTGTGCAGCGCGTCCTCGACCTGGAGCATCACTTCACTCGCGCCGACCGACGCCGCGACCCCGGCGCGCCGCGGATCGAGATCGACCACGAAGTTGGTGCCATCGATGATCAGCGACCACGTGCCCGGCCGCAGCGCCCTGGCATCGACGAGGCGCTCGGCACCGTCGATCGCGACCCGGAACTTGCCGTCCTCGAGCGGCCCGTCGACGACCACCGTGCGATCGCGGCCGTTGGCCGTCACGATCAGCTCGCGTTTCACGGCCGACGTCATATCACGCGAGCGCCCGTAGAAAACCCCGACGTTGCCTGCTATCCACGGAGCAGTGTCAGCTCGCCTGATCGATGTCCTGCTCGAGCGCCGGATCTTGATCTGTGTCGGCTCCGGTGGCGTGGGCAAGACCACCACCGCCGCCACGCTCGCCCTCGCGGCCGCACGGCGCGGCAAGAAGACGCTCGTGCTGACGATCGATCCGGCGCGCCGGCTCGCCAACTCGCTGGGCCTGGCCGAGCTCGGTCACGAGGTCCAGCAGGTCAATCCGGCGCTGGTCCGCGAGAACGCTCCGTCGCAGACCGGCGAGCTGCACGCGATGATGCTCGACCAGAAGCGGGCGTTCGACGAGATGGTGGCGTCGCACGCCAAGGATCCGGTCGCCGTGAAGCGGATCCTCGCGAACCCGGTCTACGCCCAGATCTCGGGCTCGCTGGCCGGCGCGCAGGAGTACGCGGCGATGACCAAGCTCCACGAGTTCGACAGCACCGGGCAGTGGGATCTGATCGTGGTCGACACGCCGCCCACCGCGCACGCGCTCGACTTCCTCGATGCCCCGCGCAAGCTCGGCGAGGCGATCGACTCGCCGGCGATCGACTGGTTCCGCAAGCTCCAGGGTCAGGGCGGCTCGCGATGGTCGCTCGTCGGCAAGACCGGCTCGTTCGTGCTCAAGCGCCTCGCGAAGTTCGTCGGCAGCAAGTTCATCGACGACCTCGGCGTGTTCTTCACCGAGTTCAACGACATCCTCGGTGGCTTCCGCAAGCGCGCCGAGGAGACGTTCGCGCTGCTGCGCCAGCCGCGCGTCGGCTTCGTGCTGGTCGCCAGCCCCGAGCCGATGGCGGTGCGCGAGGCCCTCGCGTTTCACGAGCGCCTGCTGGCCGCCGGCATGCCGTTCGTCGGCTTCGTCGTCAACAAGGTCCACCCGTCGCGCCCGCTGCCCGGCGTCACCGTCGCGCAGGTCGAGCAGGCGCTCGCCGCCGAGCCCGCGATCGCCGCGCTCGGCCTCGCCGGCACCACGCACACGATGGCCGCGACGTCGCTGCTCGCGGCACACGGCGAGCTCGAGACACTCGCCGTGGCGGACCGGATGGCGATCGGCCAGCTCCAGTCGGCCGCCGGCAAGCCCGGTCATGCCGGCAATGCCGGTGGGCTGCTCGTCCAGGTACCGCTGATGCGCGACGACGTCCACGACGTCACGCGCCTGGTCGGCCTCGAACGCTACCTGCTGGGATAGACTCGGCGGGTGCGTGCCCTGCCACGAGCACTCGTCTTCCTGCTTCTCGCGTCCCCGGCGTACGCACAGCCCGAGGAGCCGGCCCCCGACGAGGAACCGACGCCCGTCGAGGACGGCCAGGAGGCGCCGGAGAAGAAGACCACCGGCACCGTGAACGGCACCGTCGAGGCGCCCGATCTCGATGCCCCACTCGCGGGCGCGACGGTCACCGTGCTCGGCACCGAGACCACGGCCACCACCGACGACGAGGGCAAGTTCACGCTCGAGCTGCCGCCGGGCACGTACAAGCTGCGCGCCGACTTCGCCGGCTTCAAGAGCGACGAGCGCTCGGTCACCGTCACGCTCGACGCGCCGGCGACGCCGAGCTTCCAGCTATCGACGCTGCAGACCGCCGAGGAGACGATCGTCGTCATCGGCTCGCGCACGCCGCGCAGCAATGCCGACACCACCGTCCCGGTCGATGTCATCACGTCCGATGCGATCGCGCGCAGCGGCCGCACCGAGACCGGCCGCGTGCTTCACACGCTCGCCGCGTCGTACATCTCGACGCCGCAGACGATCGCCGACGGCACCGACCACGTCGATCCGGCGAGCCTGCGCGGCCTCGGTCCCGATCAGGTGCTGATCCTCGTCAACGGCAAGCGCCGCCATCGCAGCGCCCTGCTCCACGTCAACGGCACGTTCGGCCGCGGCACCGTCGGCACCGACCTCAACGCGATCCCCGTCGGCTCGATCAAGCGCATCGAGATCCTGCGCGACGGCGCGGCCTCGCAGTACGGCTCCGACGCGATCGCCGGCGTGATCAACATCGTCACCAAGGACGTCACCGATCTGCTCGAGGTCACCAGCGAGACCGGCGTCACCGGTTCGGGCGATGGCTTCCAGCTCAAGACGTCGGCGAACTACGGCTTCAAGGTCGGCAGCAAGGGCTTCCTGAACCTGACCGGCGAGTTCTTGCGGCGCACGCCGACCAACCGCACCGGCGCGTACACCGGCACGATCTACGGCGACGATCCGGCGCTCGACGCCCAGATCCTCGACCAGCGCAACCTGACGCGCGATCGCTTCGACATGAAGATCGGCGAGTCCTCGGCGACCGCCGGCATGGGCGCGTTCAACCTCGAGCTGCCGGTCTCCGAGGTGGCGAAGTTCTACTCGTTCGGCGACATCGCCCATCGCCGCAGCCGCGCCGCCGGCTTCTACCGGTTCCCCAAGCAGGAGACCCAGACCGTCAGCGAGTTCTATCCCGACGGCTTCCTGCCGATCATCCAGCCGACGATCGACGACGCCGCGCTCACCGTCGGTGTGCGCCGCAAGGGAACGTGGACCGTCGACGCCTCGCTGACGCACGGCCGCAACGACTTCAAGTTCAACATCGAGAACAGCGTCAACGCGTCGCTCGACACCGCGAGTCCGACGACGTTCGACGCCGGCACGCTGGCGTTCCGCCAGACCGTCGCCAACCTCGATCTGGTCCGCGCGCTGAACACCGATCTCGTCAAGTCGCTGTCGTTCGTCGTCGGCAGCGAGCTGCGCGTCGAGAACTACAAGATCGTGCGCGGCGACGAGGCGTCGTTCGCGAGCGGCGGCGCGCTGACCGACACCGGCGATCCGAAGGTGCCGGGCGCGCAGGTGTTCCCCGGCTTCCAGCCGAGCAACGAGGTCGATCGCACGCGCGACAACATCGGCATCTATGCCGGCTTCGAGAGTGCGCTGTCGAAGCAAGTGGCGATGGACATCGGCGGCCGCTTCGAGCAGTACAGCGACTTCGGTCGCTCGCTGATCGGCAAGGTCGCCGCCCGCGCGAAGCTCGGCGGACCGCTGTCGATCCGCGGCGCCGCGAGCACGGGCTTCCGCGCACCGTCGCTGCACCAGCTGTGGTTCTCGAACATCTCGACGCAGTTCGTCGATGTCGGCGGCGTGCTGACGCCGACCCAGGTGCTGACCAGCAACAACGAGAGCCCGGTGACCCGCGCGTTCGGCATCCCGCGGCTACGCGAGGAGCGCTCGATCAACGCGAGCGCGGGCTTCGTGGTGCGGCAGAGCGAGAGCCTGTCGATCACGGTCGATGGCTACTTCATCCGGCTGCTCGATCGCATCGTGCTGACGAGCCAGTTCACCGACTCGAACCCGATCGTCGCCGACATCCTCGCGCCGTTCCCCGGCGTCGCGCAGGCGCAGTTCTTCGCCAACGCGGTCGACACCGATACCGCGGGCATCGATGTCGTCGTCGATTACCAGACCGACGCCGGGCCGGGAAACCTGACGCTGACCGGCTCCGCCAACTTCACCAAGACGGTGGTCACCCGGATCAACACGCCGGACGATCTCGAGATGCGGTTCGGATCCGATCCCGGGCAGCTCCAGACCTTCTTCTTCGGCCGCCTCGCCCGCAACCGGCTCGAGGACTCGGTGCCGCGCCAGAAGGGCACGTTCGCCGCACGCTACGCGGTCGACAAGGTGTCGCTGCTCGGCCGCGCGAACTACTACGGCCCGGTCGACTTCAAGCCCGATAACCCCGACAACGACGAGCACTTCGGCGGCAAGGTGCTGTTCGATGTCGACATCGGCTACCAGTTCACCAAGAACCTATTGTTCCGGGTCGGCGCCGATAACCTGTTGAACACGTTCCCCGACCGCCAGACCAAGGCGGCCAACATCTCCGATGGGCGGCTGATCTACAGCCGTAATGTCAGCCAGTTCGGCCAGAACGGCGGTTTCTACTACGGCAAGCTCGAGTTGACGTTCTTCTAAGGGTTTTGGCGCCCTCGATCTGGCACGCTGAGGGTTCCGTGCCGTCCTTCCATGGCAACGCTCTCGACCCGTCCGAGCAGTTCGGACCGTACGAGGTCCACGAGCGGCTCGGCATGGGCGGCATGGCGATGGTGCACCGCGCGAAGAAGCGCGGCCCCGAGGGCTTCGAGCAGACGGTCGCGCTCAAGCGGATGCTCTCGCACCTCGCGGAGGATCAGACCTTCGTCGAGTCGTTCGTCCGCGAGGCCAAGGTCGCGTCGCTGCTGGTTCACCCCAACATCGCGCAGGTCTACGACTTCGGTCGGATCCGCGGCATCTACTACATCGCGATGGAGCTGGTCGCCGGGTTCGATATCCGCAAGCTCCTGCGCTACGCGAGCCGCGCGAACGAGGCGATCCCACTCGCGGTCGTGATGTCGATCCTCGGCGAGCTGTGCGACGCGCTCGATCACGCGCACAACTTCGTCGACGATCAGGGCAACCGGCTCGACATCGTCCATCGCGACATCTCGCCGTCGAACCTGATCGTCGCGCAGACCGGTCACCTCAAGGTGATCGATTTCGGCATCGCGAAGGCGTCGAGCCGCCAGCTCCACACCGAGAGCGGCAAGGTCAAAGGCAAGCTCGGCTACATGTCTCCGGAAGCGGCGCTCGGACTCAACTCCGGGCCGGTCTCCGACATGTTCTCGACGGGCGTCGTCGCGTGGGAGCTGATCACGGCATCGCCGCTGTTCACCACGCGCACGGACATGGAGACCATGCAGCGGATCCGCGAGGGCACGATCGCGCCGCCCTCGTATCACAACCCCACCTGCCCGCCCGAGCTCGATCAGCTGATCCTCGCCGCGCTCGAGCGCGAGCCGCGCGCGCGGCTGTCGTCGGCAGCGTCGTTCCGCGCCGGGCTCGACGACATCGCGCAGCGCAACGGCATCTCGATCTCGGCGCGCTCGGTGGTCGAGTGGATCGGTCGCTTCGCACAGCCCGAGGACAACTGGCCGCGGCTGTCGGAACGCGCGAAGCCGCCGACCAACCGCAACTCGCCGGTCGGTGATGCCACCGCGCTGATCCGTGGCTCGGCGCGGCGCACCGAGATGCCGAGCCGGCCGCGCACGCCGAGCCGGCCACCGCAGCTGCGTCGCTCCGCCGAGCACGTCGCGCTCGCCACCGAGATCTGGGGCGAGGATCAATCGCTCGCACCGGCGCCGGGACCGGACTTCTCGATCGCGGATGTCCAGTCGTCGCTCCCGTACGACGCCGGCGGGATGGCGATCGAGGGCCAGAACGCGGTGTCGACGCGCGTGCTCGCGCACAGCACGCCGAGTCCCGGCTTGGCTCGCACGCCAACCCCGGCTCCGGAAGGGGGTCGCGGCGATGTGCCGCCGCCGCTGCGCGCATCGGGAGCCGCCACCCACGGCTCGGTGATCTCGTTGCCGCAAGCGCACAACGCGCGGATGGCGAGCTTGCCGCTGCGGCCGGCAGCGCGTCCGAGCACGCCACCGCCAGGCACGTACGACTCGCACCAGCACTCGCAGCCGCTGCCGTTGCCCGCGCCGCTCCCCGCGAGCGCGCAGCATAGCCAGCCGCTCGCGCCACACCCGTCGACGTTGCCGCCACAGACCCAGCGCAGCACGGCGCCGTTCGTGGTGCTCGGTCTGTTGTTCGCGGTCGCCGGCGTGCTGATCGCGATCCTGGTCGGCCGCGGCGGCGACGACGAGAAGCTCGCGGCGCTCGACAAGCCGGCGGTCACGCCCGACGCTTCTGCGACCACCGCGGAGCCGATCGAGACCAAGCCCGAGGCGAAGCCGCAGCCCGAGGTGAAGCCGCAGCCCGAGGTGAAGCCGCAGCCAACCGAGCCCGATCCCGAGCCGATCGAGCCCGCGGTGACACCCGATGCGGGAACGCGCAGGCCGCCGCGGCCGACGCAGAAGAAGCCGACGACGCCGCGCATCGATCGCAAGCCCGAGCCGCCCGACGAGGCACCGGTCATCACCGAGCAGCCCGACAAGCCCGAGAAGCCGCCGGAGAAGCCGCAACCGATCGTCATCGAGAAGCCGGAGAAGCCGCCGGTCATCCCCGAGAAGCCGAAGCCGGCGCGGACGCCGATGGTCCCCGCATCCGCGGTCACCAAGCTGTCGGGCGAGGTGCCGGTGTTGCGCGGCAACGCCGGCGACGCCGACATGATCACCGCGAAGATCTGCATCGACGAGTCCGGGCGCGTCACCAGCGTGACGTCGAAGGCGTCGCCCGACATCCTCGACGACCTGAAGCGCGGGCTCGCGAGCTGGCGCTACAAGCCGGTGATTCGCGACGGCAAGCCGAGCGCGGTCTGCTTCCCGTTCACGATCAAGCTGATCAAGCGCTGACCGTCGGCCGCTTGCGGAGCTCGTCGCGGATCTGTGCGAGCAGCTCGTGATCGGTCTCCGGCGCCTGCTTCGGGGGCAGCACGCGGTTGACCGCCTTGACGACCAGGAACAGCACGCCGCCGATCAAGATCAGATTGATCAGCGCCGTCAGCACCCGGCCGTACTGGATCGGCGTCCCGTTGACATCGAACGCGAGCGCGTTGAAGTCCGGACGACCGACGATGGCGGCGACGAACGCCATGAGCACACCCTCGGTGAACGCCACCACCAGTGCTCCGAACGCGACGGCGAGGATGACGCCGATGGCGAGCTGCAGCGCGTTGCCCTTGATGATGAAGTCGCGAAACTCTTTCAGCATACGAGCCTCCGACTCGCCGGTGGTTCATGCCGCATGCCACGGCGCGGCGGCGCACCGGCAAAGGAAATCGAGCATCACCGGCGGCGTAGGAGATCTCCCGCGAGACCGCCCCGCTCGGCCGTGCGCCGACACCGGCGGCTTCTCCTACTTCTTCTTCGTCGGTTTCTTTTCGATCGACACCGGTGGGATCCGCGTCGCGGTCCACACCTCGGTCTGCATCCTGTCGGCGGCCCACAGCGGCGCGCCGTGGACGATCACCATCGACGGTCCCTTGCGCTCGACCAGCGACACCAGGCCATCGACGGACAGCCAGCGGGTGCGATTCGCCGAGTGCTCGATCACCGCGCCCATCACCGCGGCATCGATCGCCTTGACCGTGGCCTCGTGCGCCTCGATCGCGTCGGCCTCGCTGTCCCACTCGGTGCGCGCGATCGCGATGCCCTTCTCCGGCCGCGTCTCGCCGTCGCGCGCGAGCACGATCGCGCGATCGCCGCCCCAGCCTTCGCTGGCGTTGGTCGCGGTCGCGGGATCGATGCCG
>JAEYYY010000631.1 GCA_023430775.1 Pseudomonadota bacterium | reverse complement strand
TGCCGAGGGCGCGCACGTCCTGCCGATGACTCGCGACCGTACTCAAACTTCGATGCGGCCAGAGGTCCGGACCGTCGTGTTCGGCGCGAGCTCGTGCGCGGCGAGCACGGCCACACCGGGCAGCTCGGGCTCGAGCAGCGCGCGCAGGTGACGGCGAATGTCGCCACTCGCGAGGATCACGCCGGTGTCGCCGAGCTTCGACTTCACGGCCGCGACGATGTCCGAAGCGATCGCCGGCTCGAGCGCCAGGATCTGCGTTCCATCGCGACGATCGATCGACGTCCGCACCGCATCCTCGATCATCGCATCGACCGTGAACACCGCGAGCTGACCACGCGGTGCCCAGCGCGCCGTGATCTGGCGACGCAGCTGCGTGCGCACGTGATCGACGAGCGTCGACAGATCCTTGGTATCCGGTGCCAGCGAGATGGCTTCGAGGATCGCCGCGGTGTCCTCGATCGAGATGCCTTCGCGGGCGAGCTCGCGCAGCAGCTCGGCGAGCCGCGGCAGCGCGATCACCTTCGGGATGACCTCGCGGACGGTGACCGGCGCGTGGACGGCAGCGGCGTCGACGAGCTGGGCGACGCGATCGACACCGAGCAGCTCGGGCGCGAGCTTGCTCAGCGCGAGCTCGACCTCCTGGCCGATCTGCGCCGACCGCGAGCTCGCCTCGAGATCGCCGACGCCGAACCATGCGACCGGCGTGGCATCGATCGCGATCGCGGCCTCGCGCTCGTCGAGCGAATCGTCGACGGTGATCGCGAACGGTGGCACCGGGATACCGGTGGTCTTCGAGACGGCTGCCCGCGCCTTGGCGAGTGCGGCAGTCAGCTCGCCGGGCTGGCAATCACGGCGCAGCTGCGGCGACAGACGAAGGGTCAGGCGAGGCCCGCGCACCAGCGAGGCACCTTCCTCCTCGAGCACCGGCGGCGGGGCGGGGCGGGCACGCGCGACCACGAACGCGCCGGCGGCGGCGAGCAGGCCGAGCAGCAGGAACGGCGCGAGCGGCAAGCCGGGCACCAGGCCGAGGCCGACGAGGAGGATCGCGGCGGCGGCGAGCACACGCGGCTGACCGCCGAGCTGCTCGCCGAGATCGTGACCGAGGGCGCGATCACCCGCCGAGGCGACACGGGTGACCAGCAGACCCGAGGCGACGGCGACCAGCAGCGACGGGATCTGGGCGACCAGACCTTCACCGATCGAGAGCAGCGAGTAGGTGTGCGCGGCATCGCCGGCCGACATGCCACGCGAGCCGACGCCGATGGCGAGGCCACCGATCAGGTTGATGACGACGATGACGATGGCGGCGATCGCGTCACCCTTGACGAACCGCATCGCGCCATCCATCGCGCCGTAGAGCTGCGATTCGCGCTCGAGATCGGCGCGGCGAGCGCGCGCGGTCTCGCTATCGATCGCACCGGCGCGCAGCTCGGCATCGATCGCCATCTGCTTGCCGGGCATGGCATCGAGGGCGAACCGCGCCGCGACCTCGGCGACGCGCTCGGCACCGCGCGACACGACGATCAGCTGCACGATCGTGATCACCGCGAAGACGACGAGGCCGACGATCAGCGACTCGCCGGCGACCGAGCCACCGAACGCGGCGACCACCTCGCCGGCGTCGGCATCGCGCAGGATCAGGCGGGTGGCCGAGACCTCGAGGCCGACGCGGAACAGCGTGGTGATGACCAGCAGCGTCGGGAACGACGCGAAGCGCAGCGGCCGCGGCGAGAACACGGCGGCCATCAGCAGGCAGACCGCGAAGGCGATGTTGAGGACGAGCAGCAGATCGAGCAGCGCCGTCGGCAGCGGCACGATCAGCATCGCGACCACCGCGATCACCAGCGCCGCGATCGCCATCTCCGCCGCCCGCCGGCCCCCCGCGACTCTCACGGAACTTCTTCCAGCTCCGAGGGATCGAGCTCGATCGCGCCGTCGTCGTCCTTGCTGACGGTGTCGGACGGACCTCCGAGGTGGCGCACCAGCGAGAGATGGATCTGGCTGCGGATCATGCGCAGCACGCTGTCGAGCTCGTTGGCCGGCAGCTTGAGCCGGCCGCGCAGGATCTCGAGCGTGCCGCGCACCAGCTGCTCCTTCGCCTTCTCGAGCCAGCGGAACGCGGTGACGCGGTGGATGCGATAGATCGCACCGATCTCGTCGATGTTGAGGTTGTCGACGTGGTGATAGCGAAGCAGCGTTTGCTCGCGCGGTCCGAGCGCCCCCAGCGCCTCGGAGAACGCGGCCTTGAACTCGGCCGAGTACGTGCGCTTCATGTACTCGACCTCGGGATCGTCGCCGGGCACCGCGTGCTGCGCGATCAGATGATCGTCGTCGACTAGGATCTCGCGCTTGCCCTTACGGAGGTCGTTGAGGCAGGTGCGGACCGCGACCGAGCGCACCCAGCGACGCAGATCGCCGCGCCCACCGTACTCGGAGATCTTGCCGGGGCTGGTCGGCGCGCCGGCGGTGCCGCCACCGACGAACAACCGCTGGCGGACCAGCTGCTTGACGTCGGCGACGCGCGCGGGCGGGATCCGCATGCGGGCCAGCGCGATGTCGACCTCGCGCATGTAGTCGCGATCGAACGCGCCGATCGCCGCGGGGAGCTGCTTCGCGCAACCGCAGGCGAGGTAGAGGTCGGCCGGACGCAGCCCGTCGAGCGCGGCGTCGGCCAGCTCCTCGGTGACCTGGCGGGCGATGAACGCGACCACCTCGACGGCATCGACCGCGAGATCGGGCCACGCCGAGCGCCCCTCGGCGACGATCGTCCACAGCCGTCGATCGAGGTCCGCGATCGCCTCGAGCGTGGGCCGAACGGCCGCAGGTGCGGCATCGAGAAACGGGCGCACCAGGCTGGGCGAGGGAGTCACCTCCACGATCCGTATCATGCCCACCGAAGAAGGTGATTGGTCAAACGGATCCCCCGCGCTACGATCCCGAGAGTCCGTAATGGAGCCCAACCGGAAGGTCCGCAAGCAGGGGCTCGAGCACTTCATCAAGTTCGTGCGCGAGCTGCCCTGTCCATCGCCCCAGGCGATGTTCGCCGCGCTCCAGGACGCCGGTTACCGAGGGCAGGATCATGCCCGGCGCGCGCTCTGTCTGATGGCCTATCGCCACGTCCGCCGGATCAAGCGGATCTACGTCGACGGCGTCGATCGCGCCGAGCTGCCCCGCAAGTCGAACTTCTTGTGCGTCGGCCCCACCGGCTCGGGCAAGACGTTCCTGGTCGAGACGCTGTTCGGGAAGATCCTCAAGCTCCCCACCGCGCTGGTCGACATCACCACCTACAGCGAGACCGGCTACGTCGGCCAGGACCCGTCGACGATCCTGACCCGGCTGCTGCACACCGCCGACGAGAACCCGATGCTGGCCTCGATCGGCATCGTCTGCCTCGACGAGTTCGACAAGATCGCCTCGGGCCAGAACAACGCGATCTTTGCGGGCGCCGG
>JAEYYY010000624.1 GCA_023430775.1 Pseudomonadota bacterium | reverse complement strand
GGCGTGGCGATCGCGATCGCAGTGGTCATCTGGCAGCGCAGCCCGAGCAAGACCTCGAACGATGCGACGCATGTTGCTACTGCGACCGACGCACCCTCCGGTGGCACGACCGCGACGACCGAAGCCGGCGCCGCGATCACCACGACCACGACGACCGAAGCTGGCGTCGCGAGCACCGCAACGAGCGACGCGGACATCGCGGTGACGACCAACCCCGCGGACGCCTCGCGGGCGACAGATGCAGGCGCGGTCGCGACAAGGCCCGCTGTACCGCGCGATGCCGGCACGTCCACCAAGCCAGCCAGCCGCTCCGTTCCGGACACCGAGATCGCCGCCATCGAGACCTGGTGTCTGAATCGTGCGCGCACGGCGCCGCTGTTCGTCGTTCCCAACAACGACGGCCCGATGCCGCTCCAGTGCGGGCGCTTCGCGCTTCTCGGCTGTGCCGGCATCTCGCGGGGCTGCCAGACCCGGGCGGCGACGGACGCCGAGCGCCAGCAGTGTCGCGACTTCGCAGACGTGCTTCGCAAGGCCGAGATCTGCAAGTGAACCTGCGGCGCGCCGCCTGCCGCCCCGACGCGGCGCGCACCCGCAAGATCGCGTCGAGATGTCGCGGTCCGGCGCGTGCATAGATGCGAGCACCGGCCCCAGAATCGCCTCGAATGTCGAGCGCCATCGGCGTGCTGTGCAGAGATGCGAGGCCTCGCTCCGGCGGCGCGGACGGCCTGCAAGGTCGAGTCGTGATGCAGCAACCGCAGATCGAGTCCGACTCGATTGTTGCGCGATATGCGTAGCGTGCCTCGATTGTCAGGTCCCGCGGCGCCAGCCGCCCCTCGAGATGTCGAGCGCCATCGGCGTGCTGTGCAGAGATACGAGCTGTCGCCCCTGCGGCGCGCCGCCTGCAAGTAAGATCCCGTGGTGACCACCCGTCGCGGCCGCAGCATCGCACGCTCGACCGTGAGCCTCGCGCGGCCGGCGGCGAAGGCCGGCGATCGTCACGTCGCGTTGGTCCGGCGCGGCGACGCGCTCGAGCTGTTCGATCTCGCGAACGGCGCCACGATCATCGGTCGCGACAAGGCGAGCGATATCGTGATCGACGACGACGCGCTGTCTCGCAAGCATCTGGTGTTGCGGAGCGGCGCGCCGTTCACCGTCGAGGATCTCGGCAGTCGCAATGGCACGGTGGTGCGGGGCAGCAAGATCGCGGCGAACACGCCCGTCGAGATCGAGCTCGGCGAACCGATCAGCATCGGCGCCGTGCAGCTGTTCGTCGAGGTAGCGCGAGCGCGCCGGGCGGAGACCACGGCACCGGATGGCGTCGTGGTCGCCGATCCGAAGATGAAGCAGCTGTACGCGGTGATCGATGTCGTCGCCGCGAGCCCGTTGCGGATCCTGCTGCTCGGCGAGACCGGCGCCGGCAAGGAAGTGATCGCCCGCGCGATCCACGCCCGATCGCAGCGCGCCGCGAAGCCGTTCCTCGCGATCAACTGCGCGGCGCTCGCCGAGGGGCTGCTCGAGAGCGAGCTGTTCGGGCACGAGAAGGGCGCGTTCACCGGCGCGGTGGCTGCGAAGGCGGGGCTGTTCGAGGCGGCGGATGGCGGCACGCTGTTCCTCGACGAGATCGGCGAGATGTCGCCGGGCACCCAGGCCAAGCTGCTGCGCGTGCTCGAGAGCGGCGAGGTGATGCGTCTCGGCAGCGTCAAGCCGAAGGTCGTCGACGTGCGCGTGGTCGCCGCCACCCATCGCGATCTCCGCGCGCGGGCGGAGGCCGGCAGCTTTCGCTCGGATCTGTATTACCGCCTCGATGGCGCGACGCTGGTCCTCCCACCGCTGCGCGAGCGCACCGCCGATATCGAGCCGCTCGCGCGCCGGTTCGCGACCGAGATGGCGGCCAAGCTCGGCATCCCGGCACCGACGATCCGGGCCGAGGCGATCAGCGCACTGCAGAAGCACGCGTGGCCCGGCAACGTGCGCGAGCTCCGCAACGTGATCGAGCGAGCGGTGGTGATGCGCAACGGTGCTGCACTGCGCGCCGCCGATCTCGACCTCGAGCGCCAGGCCGCGCCCGCAGGGGTGCCGGGCGACGGGCTGTGGAGCAACGTCGAGCACCTCGAGCGCCAGAAGATCGTCGACGCGCTGGCCGCCACCGCCGGCAACCAGAGTGCCGCGGCGCGTCGCCTCGGCATCGCGCGGATGACGCTGATCAAGCGCATCGAGCAGTTCGGGCTCGCCCGCCCGAAGAAGAAGTGAACTGTCTAGAAGCTGGACAGCTCGTCTAGATCGCGGACAGCGCCTACCTCGCCACCGAGAGGTTCCGCGCAGATCACGTTGGCGTGACAACTGCTCTTACATCCCCTCGCAGCACAACGACGCTGCAGAGGAGCTTCGATGATCAAGGTCGCCACGTTCGTGTCCACTGCTCTCGTGTTCGCTTCGCTCGCCATGCCGCTGGTCGCTCACGCCGACGAAGAAGATGACAACGACTTCACCGAGGAGCTGAAGTCGACCAGCGAGGAGTGCGGCAAGATGACCGGCGTCGGCTACAAGTTCTTGGGCCGCGTCGCGACGCCTTCGAAGAAGGGCGACACCGCGTGCGGCAACGTCTCCGATGGCCTGCGCTACGTCTGCCAGGACAACGGCAAGGTCGACAGCCTGCGCGCCAACCTCAAGGCGAGCCTGTCGAAGATCAACACCGTGGTCTGCGAGTACGCCGACAAGAAGGCGCCCACCGCCGCGATCGCGATCAAGGGCAACGCGCTGCACGTCTGGGTCAACATCGAGATGTCGGATCCGTCGGAGCGCGCGCGCTGCGTGATCGCGAACGCCCTCAAGCTCAAGTACAAGGGCGATCTCGACGCGAAGTGCCTCGATCGCAAGCACTGAGCTTCGTGCTGGCGGGGGTCGGGAGCTTCATCTGCTCCTCGTCGGTTCCCGGCCCCGCCGGTGCGGCCTCGGGAACCCCCGTCGATCAGTCGGAGTCGCCGCCCTTGAGGCCGTGCCGCTTGAGCAGCTCGCGCAGGTGATAGCGCGTGAGGCCGGCTTCCTGGGCGGAGCGCGTGATGTTGCCCTCGTTGCGCGCCATCAGCGCGGTGAGGTACGCGATCTCGAACGCGTCGACGACGCTCTGCTTCGCACCCTTGAAGCCGAGGCCGGCGCGGAGCAGCGAGGCATCGAACACCGCCGGGCCACTCTGCTGCGGCAGATCGACGCCCGACATCTGCGCCGCCGCACGCTGCGCCGCCTGGGCACCCGCTTGCGCGAGATCGTGCGAGACCACGATCGACGGCCCCATCTCGCGACCGAACACGAGATCGCTGCGCGTGATCACCGGACCATCGGAGAGCGCCGCGGCGCGCTCGACGACGTTGCGCATCTCACGAACGTTGCCCGGCCACGAGTGCGACATCATCGCGGCCATCGCGTCCTGCGAGAACGACATCGTCATGCCGCGGCGGCTCGCGATCTCGCGCAGGAAGTGGTTCGCCAGGCCCGGGACATCCTCGCGGCGCTCGCGCATCGCGGGCAACTCGACGTGAACGACCGACAGGCGGAAGTAGAGATCCTCGCGGAACGTGCCCTTGTTGACCTCTTCGCGGAGGTCGCGGTTGGTGGCCGCGAGCACGCGGACATCGACCTTGTGCGTGCGGTCGCCACCGACGCGCTTGATCTCGCGCTGCTCGAGCACGCGCAGCAGCTTGGGCTGTAGCGAGATATCGAGCTCGCCGATCTCGTCGAGGAAGATCGTGCCGCCGTTCGCCTGCATGAAGCAGCCGTCGTGCTGGCTCACCGCGCCGGTGAACGAGCCCTTCTCGTGACCGAACAGCGTGGACTCGATCAATTCACGCGGGATCGAGCCGCAATCCAGCACGACGAACGGCTTGGACTTGCGCTGCGACGCGTTGTGCAGCGCGCGCGCCACCATCTCCTTACCGGTACCGGTCTCACCCGTGATCAGGCACGTCAGCTCGGACGGCGCCACCTTCTCGAGATGGGCGAAGATCTCGCGCATGGCCGGCGACGAGCCGAGCATCATGTCGAAGCGATCCTTCTTCGACAGCTCGATCTCGACGACGTCCTGCATCGTCTGGAACTGGATGTTGGTGTGGCCGATCCGGAACACCGTGCCCGGCCGCAGGTAGACCTCACGAATGCGGAGGTCGCCGACGAAGATGCCGTTGCGCGAGTTCAGATCGCGGAGCCGGTAGCCATCGTCGCGAGCCGACACCTCGAAGTGCGTGCCGGAGACGGCCTTGTCCTGCACCACCAGGTCGCTGATGATCGAGCGGCCGCCGGTGACGCGCGGCTTGAGCATCTCGACTTCCTTGCCCTGATCCGCGCCGCTGATGACGACCAGCTTGCCCTTGCGCAGGCGGCGCACCGTGGCCCACTCGCCCTCGAACAGCGTGGTGAGTCCCGTGCCGGACTCGAACTGCGGATCACCCTCTTCCATAGCGGGCTCACCGTATCACGCCGCCGCTCCCGCAGGGGCGAACCCCGCGCGATCAGGCTAGTTCAGCCACTTCTCCGAGGGCTTCTTCTCGCGGGGCTTGCCACCCTCGATCACCGACAGCTTCGCGCGCGCCCGCGCGATCCGCCACTTGCGCCAGGCGAGGCCGGGCGAGAACCGCTTCGAGGTCATGATCGCCGCCGCGATCATCGCCGCGCCGAACGCCGCCGCCAGCTGCCAGAACTGCTGGATCACGACGAAGAACGCGACGAACCCGATGATGCCGTACATCAGCTGGCGGCCGGTCAGCGGCAGCACGCCGAAGAACTGCACCGGCTGGCGGGCGTAGACGATGCCGAACGCGACGATCGCCGCGTAGGTGAACGCCGACAGGCCGAGGATCGGCTCGTTGCTGCCGATCGCGTAGCCGAGCGTGACGCCCGCGGCGGTGCCGACGATCGAGGTGATCGCGGCGAACCGATAGAACCGCGGTGTGCCCCAGAACCGCTCGAGCGTGGGGATGAACATCCACAGCACCATCACGTGCAGGAGAAGGCCGAGGAAGCTCTTCTCGAGGAACACGCTGGTCACCAGCGTCCACACGCGGCCGTGCTCGAACACGTTGCTGGGGGTGGCCGCGAGCCAGTCCTCGATGCCGCGCCGGGCATCGGGGTTGGACATCAGCCAGACCAGCGACAGCCCGACCTCGAGCGCCGCGAGGACCAGCGCACCGCGCGTGATCTTGAGACCGGCGAACCGGTCACCGAACGAAGGGCCGCGGCGTGCGCTCACCTTCCGACCTTAGCACACGCCGAAAATGACAACGCCCACGACGAAGCGTGGGCGCACCGTCGGTCCGGGCAGGTCACTCGGGTGCCGGCGGCTCCGGATCGGGGACGAAGTTGCCGATCGGCAGCGTGATCGTGCCGAGGTCGTCGTAGTCGTTGCGATCGCGCACCGCGACCGGCTCGTTCACCGGCGCGCCGAGCGGCTGGCCCGCCTGGTTGGCGGCGAAGATCGTCGCCGTGTACGCGCCCGCCGGGAGCGGGTTCGAGATCCCGAAACCGTCGCCGCAGGCGAGCGACGTCGAGATCGAGGTCTCGCCGCTCGACACGTCGACCTTGATCTCCCTCGGGTTGCCCGCGGAGACGCACTCGAGCGGCCGGTTGGTATCGGCATCGACGAGCACCCAGTCGAAGAGGATGCGACCGCCGTCGTGGATGAAGTCCTCGCCGATCGTCGCGTCGGTGCGGAAGATGTCGAGCGTCTGGGTCAGCCCGTGCGCGTACTCCGAGCTGCCGCTCGTGTTGGTGATCGCGATGGTGACGTCGTACTCGTCGACCGGGTAGGCGGCGCTGCCGCCGAGGGCGTCGCAATCGTAGAGATCGATGAACGCGTCGCCATACGTCCGCGACACCGCGGTCACCTCGGCGGTGGTGAAGCCCGCCGGGCAGCTCAGCGGCGTGCCGTCAGCCATACGGAAGGACCACGAGGTATCGATGAATCCGATCTCCTCGCTGTATCCGTCGGTTTCGAGAATGCAGCCCGTGGTGGATGCCGCGAGCAGCGAAGCCAAGATCAGCCTCTTCATGGGTCTCTCTCCTCTTTCTCGAAGTGCCATGAAGGCAAACCGCGCGCCAGCCTCAACTCAGGGGCTGGAAACTTCTTCACAAATGCAGGTTTGTACGGCGCAGTCCGAGACCTGAACCACCAGCTCGACCGCCCCCAAGCTCACGGTATCGCCAACGATCACGCGGCGCTGCTCGACGGCCGGGGCGATATAGGACGCCTTGTCGGCGTCGCCCAGATCACACACCGGTACGATCGAGAACAGCGCCGATCCCTCGGGGAGTACGAATCCGGTCACACCATGACTGTCGTTGCAGGGCCACTCTTCCGAGGCGACCTGTTGCTCGATTTGCCCATTGACCTCGACGGCCACGGACCAGTCGAGGCGAATCTTTTTCACGGCCCCCGCGCCATCCTTGCGCGAATCGCAGTCGACGAACTTGTCCTCGAGCGCACTCGAGGCGGGTCGTAACTTCCATGATAGCTCCGCCGCGCCGCCGTCGACATCGGTGCATGCGGCGCCAGCGCACAGCAACGCGACCATGGCGTGATTTGACCCAGACTTCCCGCGCATGGTTCTATCGCCGTCGAGTATGCCAGGCTCTGCAGCATCCGCGCTCGCGGCAAACCTGGACATCGTTGCCCTGTTCGACCATGCCCATTGGATCGTCAAGGCCGTGATGATCCTGTTGATGGTGATGTTCGTCGTCTGCCTCTACATCATCATCTACAAGTGGATGTACGTGAGGCGGGCCGCTTCCGAGTCGGCTCGGTTCACCGAGTCGTTCTGGCGATCGCGCGACATCGAGCAGATCTACAAGCAGGCCCAGGCGCTTCGAAACAGCCCGATCTCGCAGATGTTCGTCGCCGGCTACACCGAGCTCGCGAAGCTCGCGTCCGACGAGAACCTCAAGGGCGATCGCGAAGGCAACCTCGCCAACATCGATCGCGCGCTGCGCCGCGCCCAGACGGTCGAGATGACCAAGCTCGAATCGATGGTGCCGTTCCTCGCCACCACCGGTTCGGCCGGTCCGTTCATCGGGCTGTTCGGCACCGTGATCGGCATCCTGTTCGCCTTCATCGAGATCTCGGAGGCCAGTGGTGCCGCCACGTTGAAGGTGGTCGGCCCCCACATCGCCGAGGCGCTGTTCGCCACCGCGATCGGCCTGGTCGCCGCGATTCCCGCCGTCATGGCCTACAACTACTTCATGCGGCGGATCCGCGTGCAGCGCTCGGAGATGGAGACCTTCGAGCAGGATTATCTCAACATCATCAAGCGTCACTTCCTGAGGTGATCAGATGGGGATGAGCGCCGGAGGAAGCGACGATCTCAACGCGGAGATCAACGTCACGCCGCTGGTCGACGTGATGCTCGTGCTGCTGATCATCTTCATGATCACCGCGCCGATGATGAACACCGGCGTCGACATCGATCTGCCGACGGTGACCGCGAAGAACATCGAGGATCCCGAGGGCAAGCTCGTGCTCTCGATCTCGAACGACAAGAAGCTCCACCTCGGCGGCACGCTGATCACCTGGCAGGAGCTCGAGGCGAAGCTCAACGCCAACGAGCGGGTCAAGAAGGAGAGCGAGATCTACATCGAGGCCGACACCAACCTTCCCTACGGCGTGATCGTGACCGCGATGGCGATCGCGAAGAATGCCGGGGTCCAGAAGGTCATGATGTTGACCGATCCCAGCGAAAATCTTGGCCTTAAAGAACTCGATCAGAACAAGTAGACGGCCCGCCCGTCTCACAGCAGTACACGAGCTGGCTAACAATGAGCATCCGAGACAGCGAAATGCACCTGGTCGCCGCGATCGGCGCGTGCGTGCTCACGGCCCTGCTCTCGGTGCCCGCGATGATCTGGGCGAGCAGCACCTCGAGCGATTCAAGCGACGACGACGACAGCAAGGACAAGGTCGTGATCGAGGCGTCGCTCGCCGCCCGCAAGACGCCCAAGAAGCAGCCGCAAAAAGAGTTCAAGCCGCCTCCGCCGCCCGACAAGCCGACCGGCATCTCGCGCGACGAGACCAAGGATCCGAAGGCGCAGTGCTGCGTCAACGAGGCCGACTGCGACAAGGTCGGCCTTGCGTTTCCGACCACGTGTCCCGACGACGGCCGCTGCGAGAGCAATCGCTGCAAGCCGAAGAAGAAGGACAAGCCCGACAAGCCGGACGACAAGAACCAGCCGGTCACCAAGCCCGACGGTCCGGTGACCGATCCCAACGCACCGACGGGCAACCCGACCGACAACAGCACGATCGGCACGTTCGACGGCAGCAAGAAGGGTCGCGCCGCGACCAACAGCGGTCACCCGTGGCTGCGCGAGCTCGCGAACGATTTCATCACGCACGTCGATTTCCCCGCGCTCGAAGAAGCGTCGGCGGCGCTCGCGTGTCTCCGCATCGAGAAGGATGGAAAGATCACCGACTCGACGCTCAATCCTCCAACCGGCAAGCGAAGCGATAACGAAGGTCTCAACGGCAAGATCGAGTCCGCCTTCAAGAAGCTCAAAGACGATCGCGACCAGAAGCCGCAACCAGTTCCGACCGAACTTCTCGAGCAGGTGGTGACCAAATGGACATGCATTCCGATCGACGCACAATCCAAACAAAACTGAAGCGGTACGCGACGGCGTTGGTGGTGGTGATGGTCGGTGCCGCTGTCCCGGCGGGCACCGCCATGGGCGACAACACCGTCGTCTCGGGTGGTACCAGCGACATCAAGCGGACCGCGTATCCGATCGCGATCCAGGAGAACCCGTCGGGCGATCCCGCCGCGGCGAAGGAAGTCCTCAACGTCGCATCGTTCGATCTGTCGGTCGCGGGCCCGTTCAAGGTCCTCGATCCGAAGTCATTCCTGGCGCGCCCGAACGAGGGCCTCGACTTCGAGCTCCAGAAGTGGAAGGACGTCGGCGCCTTCGGCGTGGTCAAGTACCGCGTCACCGCGACCGAGATCGAGTTCCGCCTCTACGAGGTCAGCAAGGGCGACAAGCCGACGCTGACCAAGAGCTACTCGCGCAAGGAGTCGCCGCGCGCGATCACCCACAAGTGGTGCAACGCGGTGTTCAAGCACTTCACCGGCGAGAACGGCTTCTTCGGCTCGCGGATCGTGTTCACCGCGAAGGCGACCGGCGCCAGCAAGATCCTGGCGATGGACTTCGACGGCGCGAACACCGCCGCGATCTCGAATAACTCGTCGATCAACATTCTCCCCGCGTTCTCCCCGAGCGGCGGCATCGCGTACACGTCGTTCATGCGCGGCAACCCGGATCTCTACGTCACCGGTGGTGGCGGTGGCCGGCCGACCGCGCTCGCGAAGTATCGCGGCATGAACACCGGCGCGTCGTACTCGCCGGACGGCAGCAAGATCGCGCTGACGCTGTCCAAGGACGGCAACCCCGAGATCTACATCATCAACGCGAAGGACGGCGCGATCGTCCGCCGGGTCACCGACCACCGCGCGATCGAAACGTCGCCGGCGTGGTCGCCCGACGGCAGCCAGATCGCGTTCGTCTCCGATCGCAACGGCGGGCCGCAGATCTTCGTGGTGTCCGCGAACGGCGGCTCCGCGACCCAGGTGTCGTTCAACGGCAGCTACAACACCACGCCCGCGTGGTCGCCGAAGAAGGGCAAGCAGATCATCGCGTACACCACGCGCGATGGCGCCAACTACGACATCGTCACGCTCGATCTCCAGACCAAGGAGATGAAGCGGATCACGCAGCAGATGGGTAACAACGAGGAGCCGTCGTTCTCGCCGAACGGTCGCGCGATCGCGTTTGCCCGCGCCGGTCAGGGCATCTTCATCGCCAACGCCGACGGCACCGGCACGCCGGTCAAGGTGTGGAGCGGCTCGGCGACGGGCGTCGACTGGGGTCCCGCACCGCCGCAGTAAGCTCGAACGGGAGGAGCACGATGGTGAGGATGCTGATGGTGATCGTCGGGATCGCGATCGTCGCTCGCGCCGAGCACGCGCATGCCTGCTCGTGCGCGATGCCGCGGATCACGATCTCGCCGGCAGGCAGCGATGCTCCGATCAACTCGACGGTGGTGGTGTGGATCCCGTCGTATGTCTCGCGCGACAGCGA
>JAEYYY010000583.1 GCA_023430775.1 Pseudomonadota bacterium | reverse complement strand
GTGGAAACGTTTTCACATGAAACGTTGGAACCATCCTGGGTGACGGGTTTCTGCGACGGCGTTGCGAGCTTCACGTACAGTCGCTCGGGAAAGCAGCTCGCGCTCTACTTCGCGATCAAGCTCGGGGCAGCCGATCGCCAAATCCTCGAGAACCTCCGCTCGTTCTTCGGGGTCGGAAAGCTCTACGAGTCTGCACGGACATCCCTGCTCTACCGCGTCACGCATCGAGAAGACCTGCTCCACATCCTCGAGCACTTCGACCAGTACCCGCTGCTCAGCTCCAAGCGGCAGACCTACGAAACGTGGCGCTCCATGGTTCTGTTGAAGAGCCGCTTTCGAAAGCCGGATCGAGAGGCACTCGACGCTCTCGCAGCGTCGCTGTCGACCAGACACCGCGCGTAGCTCGGTGTCTGCCCAAATTCATCAAGCTGGCTCGAGAGCCTGGATCGTCGCCGCCTCGAGCTGGGCGAGCTCGTCGACCTGAATCGATAGCGGAGGCATCCAGACGACGACATCGCCGAGTGGTCGCAAGATCACGCCATGCGCGCGAGCCCGATCGCAGACGCTGGCCCCGGCGAACGCGTTCGGCTCGCCATGGACCTCGATGCCCGCCATCAGCCCGCACTGCCGGATCGACTTCACCTTCGGGTGCTTCGCGACCCGGCCGAGCGCTTCCTGAAATCGCGGCAGCATCGCTCGAGCATTCGGCAGCGTCTCCTCGCGTAGCAAGGCAAGCGACTCGAGGCCCACGGCGCACGCGAGCGGGTTCGCCGTGTACGTGTGGCCGTGGAAGAACTGCTTCAGCTCGGACCGCTCGCCGAGGAACGCGCCAAAGATCTCCTCGGTCGACAGCGTTGCGGCGAGCGGCAGGTAGCCGCCCGAGATGCCCTTCGCGAGACACAGGAAGTCCGGCGCGACCTGCTCCTGCTCGCACGCGAACATCGTCCCGGTTCGGCCGAACCCCGTGGCGACCTCGTCGAGGATCAGGTGGACGCCGAACCTCGTGCACAGCTCGCGCGCGAGCTTGGTGAAGCCCGGGGGGTGGACGAGCATGCCGGCAGCGCCCTGTACCAGCGGCTCCATCACGAATGCTGCGATCTCATCTGCGCGAGTCTCGAGCTCGCGAATCAACGTCGTGCGTGCCGCCTCGGGATCGACGGCCGGACTCGGCACCGCGATCGAGTCGACGAGCAGCGGACCGAACACGCGATGGAACAGCTCGATGCCGCCGACGCCGACCGCGCCGAGCGTGTCGCCATGATAGGCCTCGCCGACACGCAGGAACTTTCGCTTCGTCGCCCTGCCCTTCAGCTGCCAGTACTGGAATGACTGCTTGAGCGCGATCTCGACGGCGGTCGATCCGCTGTCCGAGTAGAAGACCCGGGTCAGACCTCGCGGCGCGATCTCGACCAGCTTCTCGGCGAGTCGAATGCCTGGCTCGTGTGCGAGCCCGAGGTATGTCGAGTGCGCGATGCGGTCGAGCTGGTCGCGCAGCGCGCGATCGAGACGTGGATGTCGATGCCCGTGGACGTTGCACCAGAGCGAGCTGACGCCGTCGAGGTATCGCCTACCCTGCTCGTCGAAGAGGTAGCCCCCTTCGCCCCGCGTGATCACGAGCGGCGACCACGTGGCCATCTGGGTGAACGGATGCCACGACACGCGGCGATCGAGATCTTCGAGCTCGGACATCGATCGCTCCATCGCATGTCATCTCGACGTCGTCGAGGACTCGTGGACGCGATCCACTCGCGTTATTGTCACAGTGACAATAGCGCTGAAGCGTCAGCGCGCGATCGCTGTCGTCTTCGCCACCAGCTTCTCCACGTCGTCGATCGAGTGCGCGGCGCTGAAGCTTATTCGGAGACGCGCGGTGCCGGGCGGTACGGTCGGGGGACGAACGCTCGCGACCAGCACCTGCTCGCGTAGCAGCTCGCTGCCGATCTGCTCGACGCGTGCGTCGTCGCCGATCACCCACGACGCGATCGGGACGTCGCTCTCACCGCCCGCGTGTGGAACGCGCTCGCGAAACCGCCGCGTGACCGCTGCCAGCTGCGCTCGCCGCTGGTCCCCCTCTCCGCTTCGCGCGATCGCGATCGCTTGCTTGCTCGCAGCCGCCACGCTCGGTGGCAGCCCCGTCGAGAACACCAGTGGCCGGGCGCGATTCCACAGCAGGTCCGCGATCGCTCGCGAGGTCGCCGCGAACGCACCGAACGAGCCGAGCGCCTTGCCGAACGTCCCGATCACCACATCGACGTCGCGCCCCGCCGCCACTCCCCTGCCCTCGACGCCGCACCAGCCGATCGCGTGGGCTTCGTCGACGATCAACGCCGCGTTGCCTCGCCGCGCCACGGCCGCGAGCTTGTCGATCTCGACGATGTCGCCATCCATCGAGAACACGGTCTCGCTGACCACGATGCGCCGGCGTCCCGAGTGAAGCTTCAGCTGGCGTTCGAGATCCGCGAGATCGAGGTGCTTGTAGATCGCGATCGTCGCGCGCGATAACCGGCACCCGTCGACGATGCTCGCGTGGTTGAGCTCGTCGGAGAACACCACGTCGCCCTCGCGCAGCAGCGCGGTCAGCACGCCGGTGTTCGCGGCGTAGCCGCTGTTGAACAGCCGCACTCCCTCGACGGCGAGCCAGTCGGCGACCGCGGTCTCGAGCTCGACATGCTCGCGATGGTTGCCGACGATCAACCGCGAAGCGCCGCCGCCCGCGCCCGCGCGGGCGCG
>JAEYYY010000502.1 GCA_023430775.1 Pseudomonadota bacterium | reverse complement strand
AGCGCGGAGAGCCCGGCGCCGCCACCGCGAAGCGCACCGGCGATCGCCGCGGCGGACCCGACGCCACCACCCAGCGACGACGCGATCGATCTCTCGTTCCTTACCGCCGAGCAGCGCGAGGACCGCGAGCGCGTGATCGCGGCGCTCGAAGCGTGTGTCGGCAATCAGACGCGCGCGGCCAAGCAGCTCGGCATCTCGCGCACCACGCTGGTCAACAAGCTCGGGCTCTACCGGATCCCGCGGCCGCGCACCTAACCGACGCTGGTGATGATGATGTCCTTGAGCTCGACCTTGTAATAGTCGAGCTTCTTGTCGGCGCCGCCCTGCGCGTGGCGGAGGTCGGCGAGCGGGAGCGGGCGAAGGTTGGGCTTGGTGGAAGTGGGGCGCTTGGTCATGACCCGGATCAGAGCAACGCCGGTGCCACGAGGCGCGCCGGCGATCGCGCAGGCTTAGCGAGGCCGCCCACCTGTACGAAGACCGTTCGCACGTACGAACTGTGTGGACACCAGCCGGTGCGGGCTCAACGACCGAAGAAGCGGCGCACCGACGCGCTCCAGTCGATCAGGTTCTGTGCCGCGGCCCGCAGCATGTCGTAGAGCGCGCCGGCCGGCGGTTCCTTCGAGGGGTGGGTCGGGGTGACGTCGGGCAACGGCAGATCGATCGACATCACGCCGTGATCGATCTCGACCGTGCGCTCCGGCGAGATCTGCGCGAGCAACCCGGCCGCGGCAGTGTTGGAGCCGAGCACCTCGCAGCGAAACCGCTCGATGCCGCGCTCGGCGGCCGCGGAGCACAGCCGCAACAGCAGCAACCGGCCGAGCCCCTGCCCCTGCACTGCATCGGCCACCACGATCGCGGCCTCCGCGGTGGTCGGATCGAGCCGGATGAAGCGCGCGATGCCGAGGCCGATCGGCTCGCCGTGACCATCGCCCTCCTCGCGGATCGCGCCGAGCGCGAAGTGGTTCTCCTGATCGATCTCGGTCAGGTAGCGCAGCTCGTGATCGTCGAGCGCCAGCTTCGGGCTCATGAACCGCGCGTATCGCGACTCCGCGGACAGCTTCGCGAACCCGGCCGCGAGCAGCGCCTTGTCCTCGGGCACGAGCAGGCGGAGTCGCACCGGCGTGCCGTCGCGCAACGCTGCGCGCTCGACATAGTCGGCAGTGAAGTGGCGACTCACCCCTCGATGTTGCGCATGAAATCGGCGACCTCGGCAAATCGCGCGTCGAGAAAGTCGCGGACGTCGCCGGTGATGCCGCGGTCGTCCATCGCCGCCTGCATGCAGCGCACCCAGGCATCGCGCATCGCCACGTTGACCGCGACGCGACCGTGGCGCATCCGCAGGCGCGGATGACCATGACGCTCGACGTAATCGTCGGGACCGCCGAGCCAGCCGACGAGGAACAGCGCGAACCGATCGCGCGGCCCACGCTCGACCTTGCCCTCGGGCGTGCAGGGATGGAGGCGCGCGAGGGCCGGCTCGCGCTCGTCCATGATCTCGTAGAACCGCTCGGCGAGTGCGAGCACGGCCTCGGTGCCACCGAGAAGCTCGTACGGCGTCTGTTTCACGCGTGCACTCTACGTCGGGTTCGCGAGCTGCGCCTTGATGAACGCGAGGGCTTGCGGGAACCGCGTCATCAGATCGGGTTGTGCGAACAACGCCTGCTGGACCACGCCCTCGAGGCGGAAGCTGGTGGTGGTGTCCGCATCCGCCGAGGCCTGACACAGCGTCTTGGCGAGACCGAGCGCGGTGCCGGAGTGCGAGGCCAGCTGCTCGGCGACGGCGGTGACGCGGCGCTCGAGCTGATCGCCCGGCGTCACCTCGTGAACCATGCCGTAGCGCTCGGCGGTGGCCGCCTTGAGGAAGCGGCCGGTCAGGATCAGCTCGCGCGCGCGGGGCTCGCCGACGGCGCGGATCAGGCGCGTGGTCCCACCGACATCGGGCACGATGCCGAACGCGATCTCGGGGAGGCCGAGCACGCAGTCGTCGCTCGCGATCCGGATATCGGCGGCGAGCGCGAGCTCGAGGGCCATGCCGGCACACACGCCGTGGAGCGCGGCGACGATCGGCTGGTGCAACCGGCTCATCCGGTGGAACGTGTCCTGGAGCTGGTGATGGAGGTGGAGCCACGGCGAGCCCTGGGTCGACGCGAACACCTGGGTCAGCAGCGTGTGATCGATCCCGCTCGAGAACACCGTGCCGCGGCCGCGCAGCACGACCACGCGCACCGCGCGATCGGCGCCGACGTCGTCGAACGCGGTGGCGAGCTCCTTCATCAGATCGGCGTCCATCGCGTTGCGCTTGTCGGCGCGATCGAGCCAGACGGTGGTGATCGGGCCGCGGTCGACGGTGATGCGTGACATCCGCGCAGCTTACTTCGAGCTGCGATACGCGGCAGGCGTGACGCCGGTCCACTTGCGGAACGCGCGCGTGAAGTTCGGCAGCTCGGTGTAGCCGAGCCGGGTCGCGATCTCGCCGATCGAGAGCCGGCGATCGTCGAGCAGCAGCAGCGCGCGCTGCCGGCGGACGTCGTCGCGGATCGCCGAGAACGTGGTGCTCTCCTCGGCGAGCCGGCGCTTCAACGTGCGCGGCGAGGCGTGCACCACCTTCGCGACATCCTCGAGCGCCAGCTCGGGCCGCGTCGACAGCAGCACGCGGATGCGATTGGCGAGCCCCTCGGCCAGCGCGGCCAGCTCGCGCTCGCACTGCTCGCGGGCGAGTTGCTTGGCCACCGCATCGGCCGTGGTCAGCGGCAGCGCGAGGATCGACGAGTCGAACACCATCCGGTGCACCGGCTGATCGAACCGCAACCGGCCGGCGAGCGGCAGCTTCCCGGCGTACGGCGGCGCCGCGAACGCGCACTCGCCGATGCCGTCGAGCATGGTGCCGGTGAGCTGGCGGCCGAGCTGCCAGAACCCGACGATCAACGCCACCACCGCGAGCTCGCGAATGCCGCCGAGCGGCGTGCGCTCCTCGATCACGATCGACGCGGTGTCGCCTTCGACGAACAGCGCGAGGCCGATCGCGCTGGTCCGCGTGCTCGCGAACCGACACGCGAGCTCGATCGCTTCGCGCGCGTTGTTCGCCGTCATCGCGGCGAAGCCGAGGAAGCCGTGCGACGACACGCGCATCTCGAGCCCGAGGTGAAACGCGAGCGCCGGTTCGCGGGTCAGCTCGTGAGCGCGCGCGCAGATCGCCTCGCAGACCCGCAGCGGCACCCGCGCCCGCGGATCGGCGAGCTCCTCGAAGCGGATCGGCAACCCGGCGAGCACCGCCTCGGGCGCGACGTTCCAGCGCGCGCACAACGCCACGAGATCACGGATGTTGGCGCCGGGCAGATCGTGATCGAGCATCGCGGTGGCCCGAAATGATAACGCCTCGGCACGCCCTGACCTACGGCGATCGCGAGCCGCGACCCACCATCGGGTCATGGAGATTCCACGTCGCGATGTCGACCTGACCTTCGATCCGACGACGATCCCGCGCGACTGGGCGGGCGGCGATCCGTTCATGACCACGTTCCTCGGCGCGCTGTCGCTGCTGTTTCCGGAGGGCGAGGCGTTCTTCGTCAAGTCGGTGAAGCAGCACCGCCACGCGGTCACCGATCCCGAGCTCGCAACCGAGGTCGCGGGCTTCATCGGTCAGGAAGCGATGCATGGCAAGGAGCACCGCGCGTTCAACGAGCTGCTGCTCGCGCACGGTCACACCGAGGCACCGCGGATCGAGGCGCGGCTCCAGCGGTTCTTGAAGCTGGTCAAGCGCGTGTTGCCGCCGAAGTCGCAGCTCGCCGTGACCTGCGCGCTCGAGCACTTCACCGCGATGCTCGCCGAGCAGCTGCTGCGCCGCCCCGAACTGCGCGACGAGCTCGATCCGCGCGTTCGCGCGCTGTGGATCTGGCACGCGCTCGAGGAGGTCGAGCACAAGGCGGTGGCGTTCGACGTCTATCGCACCGCGGGAGGTGGGTATCTGCGCCGCGTCGCGATCATGATCCTGACGACGATCGTGTTCTTCGCGGTCCAGTCGATCGTCCACGTCCGGCTGATGGCGCGCCGCCGGATCCTTCACAAGCCGTGGACGTGGGCGCGCGGGCTGACCCGGATGTACCTGTGGCCCGCGTTCTTCGTGCGGCTGGTGCCTGCGTATCTCTCGTACTTCCGGCCGAGCTTTCATCCGGGCGATCGCGATTGCGCCTCGCTGCTCGATCGCTGGCGCGACGAGTTGTTCGGACCCGCGGGCACGCTCGCCGTCCGCACGGCGGCTTAGGCCGATCGGCCAGATTGTGATGGGGCCGCGTCGTAGCCATCTCCTTGGATCATGTCCAAGACCCTCCCGATCGTTCCGATGCGGAGCACCGTGCTGTTTCCGGGCGCGAGCCTGCCCATCACGGCAGGTCGGCCCCAGACGCTGAAGGCCATCGAGGCCGCGATGCGCGATCCCGATCATCTGGTGTTCGCCGTCGTCCAGCGCGACGACACCGACGAGGTTCATCCAGACAACCTTCACACCATGGGCACGATCGCCTCGATCAGCGCGATCCAGCGCGGCCTCGGCGGCGTGCGCCTCGTGCTCAACGGCCGCGATCGCGCGAATGCGATCAGGGTCTCTCACGTCGACGGTCATCTGGTCGCGACCGTGCAGCCGGCCGTCGAGCTGGCGCCGCTCGCACCGAATGACGCCACGTTCGTCGCGCTCCACCGCGAGGTCCGCGCGCGTGCCGCCGAGCTGGCGAAGAAGCGCGGCCTGCCCGAGGAGGCGATCGACGAGATGATGAAGCAGATCGTCGAGCCGGGAGAGCTCACCGATCTGATCGCCGGCTACCTCGACGTGCCGGTGGCCGATCGCCAGGCGCTGCTCGAGACGCTCGCGGTCGAGGATCGGCTGCGCAAGATCCTGCTGATGATCCAGAAGCAGATCGACGTGATGTCGGCGCAGGAGGACATCCAGAGCAAGGTCAAGGAAGAGCTCGGTGGCCGCCAGCGCGAGCACTACCTGCGCGAGCAGATGCGCGCGATCCAGAAGGAGCTGGGAGAAGGCGACGATGCCGCGGATGAAGCGATCGAGGCGCTCAAGAAGAAGCTCGATGCGCTGCCGCTGCCCGAGGATGCTCGCAAGGAAGTCGAGCGCGAGTGGTCGCGCCTCAAGCGTGCCGGTCGCGAGTCGATGGAGACCCAGGTGATCCGCACCTACCTCGAGACGATCGCCGAGCTGCCGTGGGGCACGCGCACCGAGGAGCTGCTCGACATCGCGCAGGCTGCGAAGATCCTCGACGAGGATCACTACGGCCTCGCCGACGTCAAGGATCGCATCCTCGAGTTCCTCGCCGTCCATCAGATGGCGAAGGGGCGATCGGATGGCAAGGCGAAGAAGGGCCGCATCCTGCTGTTCGGTGGGCCGCCCGGTGTCGGCAAGACGTCGATCGCGAAGTCGATCGCGCGAGCGATGGGACGCAAGTACGTCCGCATCTCGCTCGGCGGCGCGCGCGACGAGGCCGACATTCGCGGTCACCGGCGGACGTATATCGGCGCGCTGCCCGGCCGGATCATCGCCGGCATGAAGCAGGCCGGCTCGAAGAACCCGGTGTTCCTGCTCGACGAGGTCGACAAGCTCGGGTCGTCGTATCACGGCGATCCGGCGGCGGCGCTGCTCGAGGTGCTCGACCCGGCGCAGAACGATTCGTTCACCGATCACTACCTCGGGGTGCCGTTCGATCTGTCGGAGGTGATGTTCATCGCCACCGCGAACTTCATCCAGAACATCCCCGGCCCGCTGCTCGATCGGATGGAGGTCGTCGACTTCGCCGGCTACACCGAACGCGAGAAGCTCGCGATCGCGCGGTCGTACCTGGTCGCGCGGCAGCTCGAGGACAACGGGCTGACTCCCGAGCAGCTCGAGCTCACCGACGATGCGCTCCGCGAGGTGATCTCCGCGTACACGCGCGAGGCAGGCGTGCGCCAGCTCGAGCGCGAGCTCGGCCGGCTGGCGCGCAAGGTGACGCGCCGGATCGCGGCGAAGGAGGTCGAGAAGGTGACGCTCGATCGCGCCGACGTCAGGCCGTTGCTCGGCCGGCCGCGCGCGCACCCCGAGAAGGCGAACCGCGAGGATCAGGTCGGCATCTCGACCGGCATGTATTACACGCCGGCGGGCGGCGACATCATGTTCGTCGAGGCGGCACCGATGCGCGGCAAGGGCGACCTCGTCCTCACCGGTCAGCTCGGTGACGTGATGAAGGAGTCGGCGCGCGCCGCGTGGACGTTCGCGCGAGCGCACGCGGATCTCCTCGGCATCGACGCGACCACGCAGTACGAGCGCGATGTCCACGTCCACGTGCCGGCGGGTGCGATCCCCAAGGACGGACCGTCGGCGGGCATCGCGATGGCGACCGCGCTGGTCTCGGCGCTATCGGGTCGACCGGCGCGCCACGACGTCGCGATGACCGGCGAGATCACGCTGTCGGGTCGCGTGCTCCCGATCGGTGGCCTCAAGGAGAAGGTGCTCGGTGCAGTGCGTGCGGGCATCACGGCGATCGTGATCCCGAAGGAGAACGAGGCCGATCTCGACGATCTGCCGAAGGACGTGCGCGACAAGCTCGCGGTCCACGCGGTCGACACGCTGGGCGAAGCGCTCGCGGTCACGCTGCGCGGCACCACGTTCCGCGACGGCCGGCTGTGGTTCGCCGAGACAACCACCTCCCAGCAGCAGCTCCACTGACTGTTCGGGGTCCGACCCGGACAGCTGGCCCTGGGCGGACAGGCTCCAGACCCCACCGGCTCTCCCCGGTTTCGGGATCTCCCTGCCAACGATCGCAGCTAGTTAGCGGTGGTTTGGGGTTTGCACAATCCGAGCACGCCATGCGAACCCTCATCGCCGCGATGATCGTGATCGCCAGCCTGCTGGCCTCGGGAGCGGCCGACGCCAAGCGGAACCGGTCCTCGAAGGTCACCACCAGCGACAACGATGGCGTGAGCCGGGGCAAGAAGCGCACGGCGGACGACCCGGTGCTCCGCCGCTACGGCAAGAAGGCGACCTACGTCGCCGTCGTCGACTACAAGTCGAAGTCGAAGTCGAAGGCGAAGGCGAAGGCGTCGCGGGTCGATAGCGACAACGACGACGTCAAGCCGGCGAAGATGGCGAAGAAGTCCAAGGCGAAGGCCGTGAAGGCTCCCGTCGAGGAAGAGGTCATCGTCATCGAGGAAGAGCCGGCGACCAAGACGGCGAAGAAGGCCCCGGCGAAGAAGCCGGCGAAGAAGAAGATCGTCGTCGAGGATGACGAAGAAGAAGAAGACGACGACGACGAGATCAAGATCACCGAAGGCTGAGCGAGAGCTCGACCTCGAGAGACGAAGCGCCGGCGGCAACCGGCGCTTTTGTCGTTTCGGTCGTGAGCCCCAGGGCGACCAGGCTCCATACCCACACCGGCGCACCCCAGCCTACGTGCGGTGATCTCGCGCGATCACGAGCAGTTGCGAGTGGTCATTTGCTTGCAGTCTCGAACGGCACGCCATGCGTCTCCTCCTCGCCGCCGTCCTCACCTCGGCACTCGTGACTCCTTCGCTGGTGGAGGCTGGGCCATTCGGTCCGGGTCGCTCGGAGGGCCGGCCCACCGCGAAGAAGAAGAAGGTGAAGCCGAGCAAGAAGGCGAAGCCGGTGAAGGCGATCGACGACGACATCGACATCGACGTCGATGACGAGGACGACGCCCCGGTGAAGAAGGCGACGGTGGAGCAGAAGCCGAAGAAGAAGGCCGCGCCGAAGGCCACGCCGGCTCCGGTCGAGGATGACGGCGACGAAGAGACCATCGCGATCGTCGAGGACAAGCCCGCGCCCAGGGCGAAGCCCGAGCCGAAGAAGGTGAAGAAGCCCGAGCCGGTCGAGGACGAGAGCCTCGTGATCATCGAGGAGACGCCCGCGCCAAGAGCGGTCGCACCGGCCAGATCGATGGTGGGCGCGAAGCCCGTCGTGGCCGACGACGAGGAGCCGGCCGACGACGAGGAGCCGGACGACGAGGAAGCCGACACCGACGACGCGCCGAAGCAGGTCGCCGCTGCCGAGGATGATGATGGCGAGGTGCTCGACACCGCGAGCGTCGGCAAGGCGGTCATCAAGACGAAGCCGCACAGGACCCGCTTCTACTTCCGCGCCGGCGCGATGAAGCAGTCGACCAAGCTCGGGGCGACGCAGTTCTCGCTCCAGACCGAGCTGCCGATCGAGCAGGGCAGCCTCGGCGAGGGCTCGGGCGTCGAGACCCAGCAGAACCAGATCCCGGTCGGCGCGATCATCGGCGTCGTGCTGCCGGTGCTCGATCGCAAGCTGTCGGTCGAGACCGTGCTCGGCATCCCGACGCCGACGCGGTTCAAGGCCACCGGCAAGCTCGCCAACGAATCGCTGGCTCCCGAGTTCATGGGCATGACCACCGGCATCGAGCCGCTCGGTCCCGACCTCGCCGAGGCGACGTTCTCGCCGCCGATCGTCACCGGCGTGTACCGGATCGCGAAGCTCGGTCCGGTGACGCCGATCGTCGGCACCGGCCTGATGCTGCTGATGGCGCGCAACGCGAAGGTGACGAACGCGGTGCTCAACGAGGCGGGCGATCCGAAGCTGTCGATCTCGCCGTCGCCCGGGCTCGTGCTCCAGGGCGGCCTCGACATCGCGCTGTGGAAGCGCGTCGCGGCGCGCATCGACGTCAAGTACGTGCTCGGCATGAAGGTCAACGCGACGATCGAGGACATCGCGGTGACGCCGAAGGCGATCCCGGCGCTCGGCTCGATCGAGGTCGGCGATGCGGTGATGAGCGCGAAGGTCGCGCCGCTGATCGTGCAGGCCGGCGTCGGCGTCGATTTCTAGGCGCGCGTCCTGAGCCGCCAGTCCGGCACCGCGAACCACGCGACCAGGTGATCGAGCAGCACGCGCGTGCGCGCGGGGAGCTGGCGCTTCGACGCGTACATCGCGTAGATGCCGATCTCGGCGCGCCGCGCGCCCTCGAGCACGAGCTCGAGCTTGCCGGCCGCGACGTCGGCGGCGGCCATGAACAGCGGTACCACGGCGAGCCCGAGCCCGGCGGCGGCGGCGTGGCGCAGGCTCGAGCCATCGCTGGACACCAGATTTCCGCGCACCGGCACGTCGTACGGCCCACCGGCGCCGCGAAACCGCCACTCGCCGGCCTGCGGCACCACCGAGTAGTGGAGGCAGTTGTGGCCGATCAGCTCCGCCGGAGATTCCGGACGGCCGTGCTCCTCGAGGTATGCCGGTGACGCGACGACGACGAGGCGATCGGTGGACAGCCGGCGCGCGACCAGCGAGCTATCGGTGAGCCGCGTGATCCGGATGACCACGTCGTAGCCACCCTCGACGACATCGACGAAGCGATCGTCCGTCGACAGCACGACGTTGACGTCGCGGTGCCTGGCCAGGAACACCGCGAGCGCCTCGGCGAGGAACATGTGGGCGAACGCCACCGGCGCGTTGATCTTGATCGTGCCCCGGGTCGCCGTGCTCGCACCGGCCACCGCCTCCTCCGCCGCATGTGCCGCCGCGAGCAGATTCGCGCAGTGCTCGTAGTAGCGAACGCCATCCTCGGTCAGCGACAGCTTGCGGGTGGTGCGGGTCAGCAGGCGCACGCCGAGCCGCTCCTCGAGCAGGCTGATCCGCTTGCTGACCGCCGACTTGGCGAGGCCGAGCTCGCGCGCGGCCACCGAGAACGATCGCCGCTGCACCACCTCCGCGAACATCGCCATCGAGGTCAGGTCGTCGTAGGGCGCCTTCATTGTTCTCCAACTGCGAACAGTGTGGTGCCGCGACCGCGTCTAGTGCAAGGCCCGCGACGAGCCTATTCGTGGAGTCAGGAGAGACACACCATGTCCAAGATCATCGACCGCAACACCCTCGTCACCATGACCTCGAACCCGCGCACGATCATCCTCGAGGCGCTGCCCGAGGCCTACTACGCCCAGGGCCACCTGCCGAACGCGCGGTGGTTTCCCCACGACAAGACCAGGGAGCTGGCCGCGACTGTCATCCCCAGCAAGTCCGCTCCGGTGGTCGTCTACTGCGCCAGCTCGACCTGCCAGAACTCTCACGTCGCGGCCAAGGTGCTGAGCGACATGGGCTACACGGACGTCTCGGTCTACGCCGGCGGCAAGGCGGACTGGGAAGCAGCAGGCCTGCCGCTGGAAGCCTGAATCGTTCTTGTAACGAGAACTCTTGAAAGGACCGTGTCATGCGCTTCTTCACCACCGATCGCTCGCTCACCCTGCTCTTCCTGCGCGCCACGCTCGGCGCCGTCATCCTCCCCCACGGCCTGCAGAAGGTCTTCGGCTGGTATGGCGGCTACGGCTTCGACGGCACCATGGGGTTCTTCGACAGCCTCGGCGTGCCCGCCATCCTCGGCTTCCTCGTCATCCTGTCCGACTTCCTCGGCTCGCTCGCGCTGATCGCCGGCGTCGGCACGCGGCTCGCCGCGTTCGGCACCATCGGCACGATGGCCGGTGCGATCTTCCTGTGGCACTGGCCGAACGGCTTCTTCATGAACTGGAGCGGCACCCAGGCCGGCGAAGGCTTCGAGCTCCACCTGCTGGCACTCGGCCTCGCGTTCCCGCTGCTGATCCGCGGTGGCGGCGCGTACTCGGTCGACCGTTTGATCGCGCGGTCGCTGGGCGCTGGTTGGCTGGCGAAGCGGCGCAAGCGCGCCGGGCTCGACCTAGACCGCCCGGTGCTCGCCGGCCGGTGACGCGAAGCCGCGCCACACCACGTAGCCGAGGAGTCCGACGGAGCCGAGAAACACCGTCGCGATCACGAACGGCCAGGTCGCGATGCCACGCGGCCTGGCATCTCTGCGCATCCAGCCGATGCCGAACGAGCACGCGATCACCAGATCGAGCAACATCTGCATCGCCCAGTCCTCGCGACCGGCGAGCGACAGAAAGCCGGTGTAGCCGTGGCCGGCGATCACCCACAGCGAGTACACGCTGAAGGCGGCGAGGATGGCCCCGGCGATCAGCGCGCGGGTCCGAAGGGTGGGCAGCTCGTGAGACAGCGTCGTCGTCGTCATGCGATCGTTAGTAACCGCCGCGCGGAGACCCGGCCATTACCTCCCAGGTAAGACGAAGCAGCCGCGCCGCTCCGCCTCCGCGGTGCCAACCCCGCGCCGCGCCTGGCGACCACGTCATTACCTCCGAGGTAAGACGCGACCGGCCGCGAGGGCGGTACCGTCGGCGCATGGACACGTTCGGGAGCCAGCTGCGGTCGTGGCGGACCTCGCGCCGGGTCAGCCAGGAGGACCTCGCCGCCCGCGCCGGGGTGTCGGCGAAGCACCTGTCGTTCGTCGAGAACGGCAAGTCACGACCGAGTCGCGAGATCGTGCTCGCGCTCGCCGGCGCACTCGATATCCCGCTGCGCGAGCGCAACACGCTGCTCGCCGCCGCCGGGTTCGCCGCGGTGTATCGCGCGTCGTCGCTCGATGCCGACGAGCTCGCCTCGGTGCGCCGCGCGATCGATCACGTGCTCGCGCAACAGGAGCCGTTCGGGGCGGTGGTGGTCGATGGACGATGGAACCTGTTGCGGATGAACACCGGGGCGGCGCGGCTGTTCGCGCACTTTCCTCCCGGCGGGCCGGATGGCGTGGCGGCGACCGGCAATCTGATCCTCGGCGTCGTGCACCCGCAGGCGCTGCGGCCGTACATCGTCAACTGGCACGATGTCGCCGGTCACCTGGTCGCGCGCATGCATCGCGAGATCGCGGCGCGTCCCGGCGACGACGAGATCCGGCAGCTGCTCGCGCGCGTGCTCGCGCAGCCGGACGTCCCGACCGAGTGGCGCGCTCCGGCACCGGGTCGATCGGCGGCGCCGTTCATCACCGTGCACCTGCGCTCGCCGACCATCGAGGTCCAGCTGTTCACGATGCTGACCTCGATCGGTACGCCCCTCGACGTCACCGCCGAGGAGATTCACATCGAGACCTACTTTCCCGCAGACGACGCGAGCGAGCGGGCACTGCGGGCCCTGGCGTAGCCCGGTCGCGGGCGAGGCCGCCGACCATCTTGGCCGGTGCCGGTTGCCAGGTCCGGTCAAGCAATTCCGGTGGTGCAACCCGGGCAGGTGACGCATCGTCTAGAGCGGGCATGAGATGGGTATCGCTGCTGATCTGCCTGATCTGCGCGTCCGCGGCGCGGGCCGATGATTGGGGCGTCAAGCGTGACCCGTTCGATCGCGCGGTGATCGCCCGCTACAAGGCGATCCTCGCGCGCGCGCCTCACGACAGCGCGCTCGCGCAGCTGACCGCGATGTACAAGCGCTATCGCTCGGTCGCGCTGCTCGAGACCGAGTACCGCGCGCAGCTCGACGCCGCGCCGGCCGACTGGGCGACGCTGGTGGTGCTCGCCCGGATGCCGCGCAGCGATCGCACCGCCACCCTCGCGCTGTGGAATCGCGCGCTCGCCGCCAACCCCAAGGATGGCCGCGGCTGGCTCGCGCTCGGCAAGATGACGCACGAGCCGAGGCAAGCGCGCGAGGCGTTCAAGCATGCGGTGGAGCTCGCAGCGCCGAAGGAGAAGCGCGGCGCGTTGATCGAGCTGATCGGTGCCGCGCGCAGCGCGCAGGATCACGCCACCGTCGACGGTGCATACGCCGAGCTGATCGCGCTGGCTCCGAAAGATGGTCAGCTGTGGCTCGATCGCGGGGACGCGCAGCTCGCCGCCGGCAAGCCCGCGCCCGCGCTCGACAGCTTCAGCACGGCCGAGAAGCTGCTGGCCACCGATCCCGAGCGCCGGTTGACGGCGATGACCAGCCGCGGCGTCGCGCTCGAACGGCTCGGCCGCGTCGACGACGCCCTCGCGCAGTGGGACCTCGCGCTCGACAGGACGCCGCGCACCTCGTACCAGCGCCGCGACATCGTCTCGCGGATCATCGCCGCCGAGCGCACGCGCCATCAGATCACCGCCGCGATCGACCGGCTCGAGAAGCGCTGGAAGGAGGCGCAGCGCGGCCACTACGAGTGGGACGTGCTCGGCGATCTCGAGCTCGAAGCGCATCGCGACAACCGCGCACTCCTCGCGTTCACCAAGGCGGTCAAGAAGGCGCCGACCGAGGTCGAGACCCAGCGCAAGCTGATCAAGCTGCTCGACGAGCTCCGCCCCGGCGACGCCCTCGCGCAGCACGAGGCCGCGGCCCGCATCGCCCCCGGTGATGCCAACCTGCAGCTCGATCTCGCGAGGCGCTATCACGACAAGCTGAACGACGACCTCAAGGCGTACACCACGCTCGACAAGCTGACGATCCGCCACGCCCGGAGTCCCGGCGTGCGGCTCGCGATGGCCGAGCTGTTCACGCAGTGGGAGGACAACACGCGGGCGCTGCACGAGTACGAGGCGGTCGCCAACCTCGAGCCCGACGAGCCGGATCACGCGGTGACGCTCGGCGACATGTACTGGGCGAACAACCAGCAGGCCAAGGCCGTCGCGGCGTGGCTCCGGCTCGAGAAGATCCGCACCGTGCCGACGCAGCTCCGGCTCGGCGACATCATGTCGCGCCGCGAGCTGTGGAGCGATGCCGAGCGCGCGTACTCGCGCGTCATCGAGCTCGCGCCGACGAACTCCGAGGCGTGGCGCGGAAGGGCGCGCGCCAACAGCCAGCTCGACAACCAGGCGATGGCGGTCTCCGACGCGCGCCGCGCCGTCGCGCTGCAGGGCCTGGTCGACTTCGATGGCGGGCAGCGCATGCGCTTCGAGCTGGTGCGTGCCCTCAGCCGGACCCAGCCGCCGCACGCGAGGCGCGGCACGCTCTCCGATCAGCTCGCCCGCTGGCGCTACGCGTTCGATCACGGCGACGTTGCGGCGGGCTACCTGCTGGTCGCTCATCACACGCGCATCCAGAGCCCCCATCTCCACGACGTGATGGTCGCGCTCTACCAGCAGGTACCGAACGACGACATGCTCGGCCTCGCCGTCGCGCGCTCGCATTCCCGCCGCAAGGAGTTCGATGCCGCGAAGACCGAGCTCGAGAAGATCGCGCGCCGCACGCCGAAACGCGCCGACGACATCAAGTACCTGCTCGCACAGGTCGAGGACGATCGCGAGCGCGCCATCGAGGACAGGTTCCGCGAGGAGGAAGGCTTCAAGGACGCGCCGCCCCCGAAGAACATCGTCGATCGGCGCGCGAAGCTTGGCTTCCGCTTCGGCATCGGGCTCGATGTCGGTGGCACCTCCGCCGCGGTGGTCGATCTCGGGCTCTACGGTACGCGTCGCGTCGCCCGCGGCACCGTGCTCGAGTGGCGGCTCGCGTGGTCGCAGCGCGACGACGACGCGGAGGAGGTCAACGCGTTCGGCGGCGGCATCGCCATCGCCACCCGGATCTTCCAGACGCGTCGCTTCGAGGTCGCCGCCGGGACCGGCCCGCGCTTCGAGGTGCGCTACGGCCGCGACTCGATGGACTCGCCCTACGGCCGCACCGGCATCTCGTGGGACAGCACGCTCGAGCTGTTCCCGCGCTCGCTGCCCGCCAACCTCGGCGTTCGCCTCCAGCACAACCTCACCGACGACTCCCGCAGCTCGGCCCTGTGGTTCGAGCTCGGCTTCGAGATTCGCTAGTGCGAGTCGTCCTCGTCTTCGCGCTACTCGTTGTTGCAGCGCACGCGTCCGCGCAGCCGTGCGACGAGTGCCGGCGCGGCGACGCCTTGATCGATACCTTCGGGCTCGCCGCGATCCGCCCGCTCGCCGGCGACATCGCGGCGGTCGGATTCGCCGGCCCACTCTACGAGACCCAGTACGCCGGCGTCGTCGCGCTTCGCCGGGCCCATCCGATCCTCGGCCGACTGGGCGCGCTCGACGACGATCAGCTCGCGCTGGTCGCCGCGGCGCTGTGCGGCAATGCGAGCAATGCGTGTGCCTCCACCACCCAGCGCGCGCTGATCTGTCTCGCCGACCGCTGCGAGGTCGTGCTGGCGCCGTCGAACGTCGACGTCCTCATCCCGGATCCCGAGTGCACGCCACCCGAACGCAAGCGCACGCCGCTGCTCGGTGTCGGAGTCGACTGGGGTCAGGGCGTGCAGCGCGCGGGTGCCGCCAACGATGGCCGCGTCACCTCGCTCGGCCTGGCGGCGCGCGTCCGCTACAGCGATCGCCTCGGCTTCGTCGCGCGCGTCGATCGCACCGACGGTCGCGACAAGGCCACCGACGTCGAGCCGCGCGATGGCGCCGACGACTTCCAGAGCCGATCGATCACCCGATTCTCCGCGCTCGCCGGCCCGTCGCTGGTGCTCGACTCGACGAAGTTCGAGCGCTCGACGCGCTCCGTTCGCCTCGATCTGCTCGGCGGCTACGTCACCACGCGCACGCTCCCCGGCGAGAACGGCCTCGCCGTCGGCGCCGACCTCGCACTCCAGCTCTACGGCCTTCGCACCGGCCTTCGGTTCGTCCAGGGTGTCGGCGACGCCGGCAACGTGACCATGTTCCTCGCCCACGTCGGGTTTGCCGTCGGCTCGACGCCGACGCATCGCGCCGAGGATGGCTGCCCGCCGAAGCGCCGCTCGTCGCGCCTCGCCCTCGGCTTCGAGCTGCCGTTCACCGGCGGCGGGTTCTCGTCGCAGCTCGGCTACATGGCCGTCGGCTTCGGCACCGAGCTGATCTGGCACCTGTTGCCTCGCGTCGACGCGATCGCGCGCGTCGACCTCCTGACCTTCCCGCGCCGCGAGGCCGATCGCGTCATCCACTCCGCCGCGCTCGCCGGCTTCCGGTTCGATCACGGCAAGCGCCCGCGCCGCAAGCGGACCGGCTGGTACTCGACGCTGATGGCCGGCGCCACCCACGGCGCCGTGCTCGAGCCGTCGACCGCCGGCACCGGACCGATCGTCGACGCCTCGATCGCGTGGGGCATGCAGGACGACGAGATCGCGACCTACCTCCGGCTGCACGGCCGCTTCGGCCTGTCGGGCAACGAGGACTACCGCGCGGTGTTCCTCGCGTTCGGGTTCGAGATGCGCTTCGATCGCCAGCGCTGGGCCGATCGCGATCGCACCTGGTGAGTCAGCCGCCCAGCTCCTCGCTGATCTTGTCGAAGCACCACTTGTTCCTGGATGCCTCGATGCGATCGCGCACCGCTTCGAGCGCGGCGAGCATGCGCGGGCGATCGAGCCTCCCGAGCAGACCGAGCGCGTGGCGACCCTGCGGTTTTCCTGGACCACCCGCGTGGAGCTGCGACTCGATCGCCGCCGCGATCGCGCGATCGAGCCGCGACCGATCCGCGTGGACGTACGCGACGATCGCGTTCCACTCGGGCTCCCAGATCTCGTAGCCGCGGCGCGCGCTGTCCTCGACGCCGGTGATGAAGCGCTCCCAGATCTCGGCATCGCCGGCGAACAGCGCGATCAGCCCGTGGTCGAGTGGCCGAGGGAGCTCCCGCGAGGACTCCCAGGCATAGCCGCCGCGCGCGATCCGCAGCGCGAGCTCCCACATCTGGCGTCGCACCTCGGCATCGAGGGCGAGCACGGCCTTCGCGCACTCGGGGTCGTGCTCGAGGAGCGGTCGAAACGGCGCGCTGGCCGGCTTCGCGGCGAACACGCGCCGCCACAGCGGCTTCGCCTCGTCGAACGGGACCGCGAGCAGGAGCACGGCGAGGTGGCGCATGCGCATCGGCTCGTTGCACAGCCGCTCCTCGATCCAGGTCTTCAGCCCGCCATCGTTCCACCGCGTCAGGATCGCAGCGCGTCCCTCGGGGCTGACCAGCTTGGTCCAAGCGTCGACGAGCATGTCGTCCCTCACGCCGGTGCGCCCGTACGCGAGCATGAAGTTGACGAGCGTGTCGACCGGGCCGAACAGGTACGCGTTGCTCCGGAGCACCTGCAGGGCCGCCGGCATCATGGTCTCCGGACCGCACTCGAGGATCCGCATCGCCTCGGCCACGATCGGCGGACCCAGGGCTTTCGCTCGTTCCATGGTCTTCGCATCGCCGGCGCGCACCCGCGCGACCACCGCGTCGATCGCCGCCCCACCGATCGATTCGATCGCCGACACCGCGACCGGCCACAGCCACTCGGTCCAGCCCGCGTCGGTCATGCCGTCGTAGTGCGGGTTGTCCTCCCACCACGAGGCGTCGCCGAGCATCGCCTCGATCAGCCGCTCGATCGTGCGAGGCGACGCGTCCTTCGCCTCGCCGAGCGCGCGCAGCTCCTCGGCGATCGCCTTGACGTCATCTCCCACGACCACAGCCTACCTGCTACGGTCACTGCCGTGTCGCTGCACCTCGATGCCTCGGACTTCGCCGCGATGGATGACAGCCAGCGTCTCGCCGTGCTCGAGGCGATGGTCGCCGGCGTGATCGCCGACAACCGCGTGACGCCGGCGGAGGCGCGCCGGTTCGACGAGATCGTGTTCGAGCTGCCGTGGGGCGTCGATCGCGCCGTGCTCGACGCGATGATCAAGGGTGCGAAGTCGCGGCTGACCAGCCTCGACCTCGAGCAGGTCAAGGACTACGTCATGGAGCTCGCGAACCGGCTGCCCACACCGGAGCTCCGCGACAAGGTGGTGTTCACGATGGCCACGCTGATGCTGGCCGACGGCGAGCTGGCGCAGATCGAGAAGAACGTGCTCGGGTTGTTCGTGGTGTCGTTCGGCATCACCTCCGAGCGCGCCCAGAAGATCCGCGAGGCGCTCCACATCGCGGCGCCGCCGTCGAGTCCCCGACGCGAGCCCGAGACCAACTGACGTTCACGCGCCAGGTTCCTGACACGAGGCCGCGATCCGGGGCGGTCCGAGGTGCCTGCGGGCTGGCAAGGATCCTGCTGCACGCGCGGCATGCGCTTGCTCGTGGTGACGCTCCTCGCCGGTTGCACGCTGTCGGAGCCGGTCGCTCCCGGACATGCCACGGTCCAGCTCAGCGATCCGCACGGCATCCGCCTCGATGGCTGGCCGGTGCTGTTTCACGGCAGTGACGGCGAGCCGCTCGCGCTCCTCCACACCGATGCCCACGGCGTGGTGATCGGCCCGATGGAAAGCGGCGGCATGGTGACCTACCCGGACCCGACTCCAGGGCGCACGCTGGTCACGCGCGGCGGCATCCAGCTCGGCGACACCGTGATCGACGGCGGCGTGCCCGCGCGGTTCCCCTCGCCGACCGAGACCCTGATCGTCGGTACGCCGGGCGCTCCGAGCGAGGCCCGCCTGGTGCGCGTCCACGTGGTGTGCGGCGACCGGTTGATCGAGAAGACCACCACGCCGGGAACCGACGTGCCGGTCGAGGTGCCGACGTCGTGCCTGCGCGCCGACAGCAGGACCCTGTTCGCGTTCGTCACCGCGACCGACGAGATCCTCGAGCCGGTCGCGTACGACCTGTTCACGGTCGAGCTCGGCACGCGCACCGCGGTGCCGCAGTGGCGCACCGATTTCACCGACGCGCCGGCGACCATCATCGGGCTCGGCGCCGATCTGGTCAGCTATCAGGTCGAGGCCGAGGCATTCCTCGGCGACGCGTCGATCGTTCGCATCGCACTCGAGGGCGAGGGTCCGGTCACCACGCTGACGCCGTCGCTTCGCCTGCCCGCGGGCGTGCCCGGCGCGTCGCACTATCGGTTCGCCGCGCGGTACCCCGATGGCGAGCAGCTCGTCGAGCAGCTGCTGTTCCCCGACACGCCGTTCGTCCTCGGCCCGACCGACCTGCCGCCGCGGCTGACCAGGATCCTCCTCGACGGCGACGTCCTCACGTTCACCACCGATCGCCGGATCGACGACGACGTCATGCTCGATGCCGTGCTGCGCACCTCCGATTCGTCGGCCTGGAGGGTCCACCTGCCCGGCCCGATCGCGCACCTGCCGGACGTCGGAGAGCTCGCGTCGTTCACGCGCAACGAGCTGACGCTTCACCAGCTCGCCGTCCGCTACGATCACGACGACGTGACGTTCACCACGGCGATGCCGTTCGCGCCACGCTGACGTAGAATCGTCGGGTGAAGCGCGCCTCGCTGCTCCTCGCACTGATCGGCTGCGGCGACAACCAGGCGCCACCGCCGACCGATGCGCTGGAGCTCCAGCCGTTCGCGAAGTGCGACACGCCGACGTTCGGGACGCGCGTCGAGCTGCGGCCGGTCGCGAAGGTCCCGAGCGCGGCCCTGCTGGTGACCTCGCCGCCGAACGACCGGCGGCTGTTCGTGGTCCAGCAACCCGGCGCGATCCACGTGATCGTCGACGGCGTCGTCCAGCCGGTACCGTTCCTCGATCTGTCGGCGAATGCAGACGGTCCGGTGATCACGGCGACCGAGAACGGCCTGCTCGGCCTGGCGTTTCATCCGCAGTACGCGACCAACGGCACGTTCTTCGTCACCTACACGGCGCAGCTGACGGGCGATCCGGACAACGCGCAACGCAACGTGCTCGCGCGCTGCACGGTCAGTAGCGATCCCGACCGCGCCGATCCCGAGACCTGCGTCGATGTCCTCTCGATCCCCGATCTCGCCGCCAATCACAACGGCGGGATGATCGAGTTCGGCAGCGACGGCTTCCTCTATCTCGCCACCGGCGATGGCGGCAGCGGTGGCGCGTCGAACGCCCAGGCGCTCGAGGACGGCGATCCGATGCCGAACACCCACGCGCTGCACGGCAAGATGTTGCGGCTCGATGTCGACAACAAGCTGCCGGGCATGGAGTACGGCATCCCGGCCGACAACCCGTTCGTCGCTGGCGGTGGCAAGCCGGAGATCTTCATGTCCGGGCTGCGCAATCCGTGGCGGTGGTCGTTCGATCGCGCGACCGGCGACATCTGGATCGGTGACGTCGGCCAGAAGAAGTTCGAGGAGATCACGGTGCTGCGACCGGCGCAGCAGAAGGGTGCGAACCTCGGCTGGCCGGTGTGGGAAGGCACCAGCTGCTACGGCGGCGACGAGGCGTGCGCGGCGCTCCCCGACGTCGTGTTCCCGCAGCACGTTCGCCCGCAAGCCGAGCGCTGGTACTCGATCATCGGCGGCCAGGTCTATCGCGGCAGCTGCTTCCCCGATCTCGCCGGCACCTACTTCTTCACCGACTACGACGAGGAAGGCCGGCTGGTGTCGGCGACGCTGAACGCCGACGGCACCCTGACCGTCATCGACCTGCCCGGCCCGCACCCGCCGTGGGCCACCAGCCTTCACGCGGATGCCGCCGGCGAGCTCTACGAGACCGACACCGCCGGCAACATCTTCCAGCTCGTCGTCGTGGACTGAAAAAACGAGATAGTCTCGCGCGATGCACGTGAGGCACCTGCTCGTCGGGGTGGTCGCGCTCGGAGTGTCCTCCGAAGCACCGGCCAGCACCCTCGATCTGTTCGGCTTCGGCATGCGCTCGCCCGCGCTCGCCGGCACCGGCGTCGCCACCGCGAACGACTACGAGGCGGTCTACGCGAACCCGGCCGGGCTCGCCGAGGCGACCGAGAAGCGCGCCACCGTCGGTGCGGTGATCGCCGACTTCCGCACCAAGATGAACGGCGACATCGTCGGCGAGGCGAGCTCGGGCATGGTGCTCGGCGGCGTCGTGCCGATGCCCCTCGGCGGCTGGGCGAAGGATCGGATCGCGCTCGGCCTCGGCTTCTACGTGCCGAACGAGGCCCTCAACCGCGTCCGTGCACCGTTTCCAGGTGTGCCGCAGTTCGCGCTGCTCGAGAACCGCACGTACGTGATCGCGGTCCAGCTCGGCGTCGGCGTCAAGCTCTCCGACAAGCTCTCCGTCGGTGCCGGCGCGATCATCCTCGCCGCACTGCGCGGCGGCATCGATGTCACCACCGATGCCAACGCGAACTTCTCCGCCGATTCGGAGCAGCGCCTGATCGCGCAGTTCTCTCCGGTGCTGGGTGCCCGCTACCGCGCATCGTCGAAGCTGACCTACGGCCTGACGTTCCGCGCACCGGTCCGCAGCGACTACGACATCCTGGTGACCAGCGATCTCGGCGACGCGCTGCCACTCGAGCTGCCGGTGATCCGGATCGCCGGCACCGCGCAGTACGATCCGCTCACCATCGCCGCCGAAGCCGCGTGGCGCCCGCGCGAAGATCTGCTGCTCACCGGTCAGGTCGCCTATCAGCGATGGAGCGCGTACCCGCTGCCGACGAAGAATCCGGTCCCCGGCACGCCGGCGCAGCAACCGCCCGGCTTCGAGGATCGCCCGGTGCCGCGCCTCGGCGTCGAGTGGACGCGCCGCGCCGGCCAGGCAACGCTGGCGACGCGCGCCGGTTACGCGTTCCTGTGGTCGCCCGCTCCGCAGATGAAGGGCCAGCAGTCGCTGCTCGATAACCATCGCCACATGCTCGCCGCCGGCTTCGGTGTCGCGCTCGAGGGCAAGGTGCCGGTGCGGCTCGACGTGTTCGGGCAGTGGCATCGCCTCGTCCACCGCAACCACACCAAGGATCCCGACATGCAGCAGCCCGGCGAGGACCCCGCGTTCGACAAGATCGCGACCTCGGGCAACGTGCTCGTCGTCGGTGCCGCGCTGGGGCTCGACCTGTGAGGGCGCTCGGCTTCAGCTTCGTTCTGCTGTTCGCCTCGACGGCGGAGGCCAATCCCGCCGACGTGATCGGGCTCGGTGCACGCGCGATCTCGATGGGCGGCGCGCAGGTCGCCAGCGTCGACGATTCGACCGCCGGCTACTACAACCCGGCGCGGCTCGCGAGCTTCGACGACATCCACATCGACGTCGGCTACCAGATGGCGGTGCCGCGCGTCGGCGCCAACGGCGAGACGTTCGCGGTCGATCGCTCCGAGGGCCTCGCCGCGGGGCTCGCGGTGCCGGGCCAGATCCTCGGCAAGCGGCTCGCGATCGGTGCGTCGCTGTTCGTGCCGGATCAGCAGGTCACCCGCACGCGCACACTGCCCGCCGGCCGGCCGCGCTTCCTCGCGTACGACAACCGCCCGCAGCGCCTGCTGCTGGCCGCCGTCGGCGCGTACGAGATCCTGCCAGGTCTCCAGGTCGGTGCCGGCGTCGCATACATGGCGAGCACCAACGGCTCCGTCGAGCTCGAGGGCCTCGTCGGCTTCCCGAACACCACCGATTCGAACCTCGATCTGTCGGTCGATGTCGACGTCAAGACGATCCGCTATCCCCACGCCGGCATCTCGTGGCGCGTCACGCCGCGGCTCACGCTCGGCGCGTCGTATCGCGGCGGCTTCCGCCTCGTCATCGATCAGACGGTGAAGGTCCGCGGCGATCTCGGCACGCCCGACACCGTCGTCGTCGAGGGCGGCCGCCTCGATCTGCGCTCGGTCTCCGAGGATCTGTTCCAGCCGATGCAGATCACCGTCGGCGGCGCGTTCCAGGTCACGCCGTGCCTGCTCGCCGCACTCGACATCTCGTATCAGCGGTGGTCGGTCTACGACAACCCGACCGCGCGCATCGACATCGAGCTCGACGTCAAGCAGTTCAACGACCTCGTCATGATCCCGCCGCCCAAGCAGCTCGAGCCACCGAACCTGCGCGACATCTACGTGCCGCGCCTCGGCGTCGAGTGGCGCGGTCAGCCCGGCAAGCGCCGCTGGACCGCACGCGGTGGTTACGTGTTCGAGCGCGCGGTGGCGCCGATCCAGAAGCTCGAGTCCAACTTCATCGACAACAACAAGCACACGCTCGCGCTCGGCGGTGGCCTCGAGTGGAAGGGCATCGGCGACGTCATCCAGAAGCCGGTGTCGCTCGACGCGTTCGTGTCGTTCACCTACCTGATGCCACGCGATCACCACAAGCTCGACCCGGTCGATCCGGTCGGCGACTACACGGCCAAGGGTCACGCGTTCGCCGCGGGCCTGATGTCGCGGTGGAGGTTCTAGATGCGCGCTCTCCTGCTCGTGACTCTCACCGGCTGCGGCCTCGGCTGGATCGGCGGCGAGGACGATCGCACCGCCGGACTGCCGACCTCGGGTGCCGGGCCCTACAAGCCGCTCGAGTCCGACGATCTGACGCCGGCCTCCGAGCCGCGCTTCGTCAACGACAACCGCGCGAACCTGTCCGACCCGAGCATGCTCGCGGGTGGGCCCGGGATCCGCGTCTGGTTCACGCGCAGCACCGACGATCCGCTGGTCTCCGAGATCTTCTACACCGAGGCGCGCTCGCCGCACGAGCTGCCCGAGACGCCGACGCGCGTGCTGTCCGCGAGCGAGCCGTGGGAAGAAGGCATCGTCGGCTCGCCGAGCGTGATGCCCGATCCGGCTGGTGGGCTGGTGATGTTCTATCAAGGTGGGGTCGCGATGCCGTCGATCGGTCGCGCCGTGTCGACGGATGGGCTGAGCTGGACCAAGGATCCCGATCCGGTGCTGGTCGGCGCGATCGGCCCGAGCGTGGTGTTCGCGTACGGCGAGACCTGGCTGTTCGCGACGCGGCCGAACGAGCCCGGCATCTGGCGCGCCGTGGATGCCGGCTCCGGCTTCGCGTTCGATGGCGCGCCGATCATCGAGCCGCGGCCGTCCGACAACGATGCGTTCGATCGCGTGGCGGTCTCCGATCCGTTCGCGCTCGCGGTGCCCACGCTCGGCACCGAGACCCGCATCCACCTGTGGTTCACCGGCGCCACCGACAAGCCCACCGATGCGGTCGCGGTTGGCTACGCGTCGTCGTTCGACGGCGTCACCTGGGGGCGGTTCGGCGGCGAGAAGCCGATGCTCAAGGCGGATGCCGCGCAGCCGACCGTGATCCTCGAGCCGTCGGGCGGCTTGATGCTGTATCGCGTGTCGGTGGCATCGCGGTTCGCGCTCAACGCCGCCGAGCACTAGCGGATCGTCAGCTCGAGCGGGTCGTGGTGATCGTTCGGTCTGACGTCACACGCACGAAAGCCGGAGCAGCGAGCCGGTACGGCGAGGCGCAGGTTGCCGGGGTAGAGCGTCAGCTGTGCTTTGCCCGGCCGGACCTGCGGCACCACGAACGAGAACCGCGGCGGCTCGATCTCGAGCTCCAGCGAGAGCGAAAACTCGTCGGGTGAGTACAGCACCAGCGAGGTCGCGAGGTGATCGCCGATCCAGCGATCGCGATCGGTCCACTCGAGGCTGACGCGATCGCCGGGGCTGACCGTCGTGCCCGGCACCACGCGGACCGCACGCTTGCCGAGCAGGTTCGGCGCGATCACCTCGCCGCGCCGGCCACCGTGCTCCACCACGATCGAGCTCGCCGGCCGCGGCTCGAGCCGCGCGACCGAGCGCGCGAGCGCGGGCCGACAGCCGATCGGGTCGGGAACCTCGACCCCCGAGATCCGCGATGCGCGCGCCGGGCCACCCGGGTCGGTGATCTGGAGCAGCTGGCCGTCGACCGTGATCCTCAGATCGGCCGGCGCGACGAAGCAGGCCGCTCTGCCGAGCCGCGCCGGGTGCGCGAGCTGGACGAGCACCGAGACGTCGGCCCCGGGATGCTGGTGAGCGCTGATCGTGATCGCGAGATCGTCGAAGCCGCGCGGCGCGTTCGGCGTGGCCGTCGAGCTGCGGCAGGCGAACAAGGTGGAGGCGAGGAGACACAGGCATCTGGGCATGCGCGCAACCTGGATCGGCACTTCGAACGCGACGCCGATCCGCCGTGACCAGCCGGTCAATCGTCTGTGAATGCCGTGTGAATCACGCGAGCTCGATCACGAACGCCGCGGATGGCGCGGGGTTACAGCGCGCGGCACCACCGTGCGCCTCGGCGACCGCACGCACGTACGCGAGCCCGAGGCCGGTGCCGCCGGGCCGACGCGAAGCGAAGCGATCGAACAGCTTCGGCACCAGGTCGGCAGGCACGCCCGGGCCGTCGTCGCGCACCGTGATCTGCGCCCGGCCCTCGCGAACGCCGATCTCGACCGCCACCTTCGACTTCGCGAACGCGTAGGCGTTGTCGAGCAGGTGCTCGAGCGCCCGCGCGATCGCCGGTGCGGCGACCTCGGCCTGCGCGGCCGAGCCGGTGAGCTCGATCGCCAGCGAGGGTGGTGGCGGCCGATTCGCGAGCACCTCGGCGGCGAGTGTTTTGACCACGAGGCCCGGCAGCGTGGTGGCGAGCGCGGCCGCGAGACGTGCGACGTGCGCATCGTCCGCGATGCCGGTCCATTCATCCATGAACGTCTTCTTGAACTCGAGCGCGAGGCAGCAGCCGGTCTGTGGAAACCGCTCGTGGATCCAGCGCGACATGTAGCCGCCCTTGAACTTCACGTTCTCGCGAACATCGAGGCCGCACGCGGCGAGCTCGCGCTCGAACCGATCGACGAGCGGCCTCCAGCGTTCGGCCACCGTCCCGGTGCCGACGTTGACCTCGGGATTGGCCTCCGGGTCGGCGGCGCAGCCCACGCCGTCTCGGCAGTGGTTGTACGAGTGGACGTCGAGCACGACGAAGCGGCCGTATCGCTTCTCGCGATCGCGCAGGACCCGCTCGAGCGTCGCGTAGAACTCGTCGTAGACGGCCAGGGATCGCTCGCGAACATCCGGTGGCAGGGGCCGGCACCACGCGTCGAGGCCCCAGCAGTCGTCCTTCGCGACGTAGACCGCGGTGTCTCGCGGCCGGTTGAGATCCACCTCGAAGCGCGATCGCGTGGCGACGAGCCGGGTCGGCACGCGTGCCGCGATCCTTCCCGTCAACGGATCTTCTTCGCGGAGCCGCGCGGCGTCGTCGAGTGCCGTCATCGCCGCGACCTCGGCGCGCAGCGCATGGCCATCGTGGATCGCGGTCGCGACGATCGGGCCGTCGCCTTCTTCCACGATCACGACGGCTTCGGACATCGATCCAGCGTAGCGCCCGTGCCGATCGCGACGACCGCCAGAGCAGAAAACCCACCGTCGCCTCACCTGTGCGCGATTGCCCGGTGTGTCTGGCTGTCACGAGGCGACGTATGCTGCCCGCATGCGAATCGCGCTCGCACGCACCGAGGATCTTCCGGCGATCCAGGCGTACCTGGCGCGGCGCGGCGACACCTGCATGTTCCTGCGCTCGAACCTCGCCGCCGCCGGGCTCACCTACGAGGGTCGCTCGCTCCAGGGCGAGTACCAGATCGCGTGGGATGGCGAGGCGGTCGTCGGGGTCGCGGCGCACTACGGAACGGCATGCTTCTCGTGCAGGCCGATGCCGCGATCGCCGAGCTCGCAACCGCCGTGGCGCACCATAGCGGTCGTCGCGTGCAGGGGTTCTCGGGCGCGCAGGAGCAGGTGCAGGCCGCGCGCACCGCCCTCGGCCTCGAGGACGCGCCGACCCGGATCGATCACGTCGAGACGCTGATGGCACTCGATCTCGCGGCTCTCGTCGTTCCGCCGCCACTCGCGGCCGGCGAGATCGTGGTGCGCCAGGCGACCGCCGCCGACCGCGATCCCCTCGTGCCGTGGCGCGCGGCCTATCTCGGCGAGAGCAACACCGAGCCCGAGCCGGCAGCGGCGCGGACGATCGCCGAGGGTTGGTTCGACCGCAACCTCGCGCGCGACGCGCCGTGGCTGGCAACTCGCGACGGTGCGCCTGCCGCGACGAGCGTGTTCAACGCGCGCGTCCCCGACACCGTCCAGATCGGCGGTGTCTACACGCCGCCCGAGCTGCGCAATCGCGGCCACGCGCGCGCCGTGGTCGCCGGCTCGTTGCTCGACGCTCGCGGCCGCGGTGTGACGCGCTCGATCCTGTTCACGCCGCGCCCCGATGCCATCGCCGCCTACCGCGCACTCGGCTACGCGACGGTCGGCACGTTCGCGGTCGTGATGTTCGCGTAGCTTGCTCCCGATCACGCCGGGACCCTGTAGCTACAGCGCCGACATGTCATCGATGTTCATTGCCGATCGGCGCTGCTACGATCGGAGACGGTCGTGCTCTGGGCGCTGTCACTTCCACTGATCGTCTCGCGGATGATCGCGGTCCCCGACGTGGTGTCGGAAACCGAGGCTCCCAAGCGCGAGCGAGCCGCGGAGCGCGAGCCCTTGGTCGCGCCGCCGCCCGCCCCGATCTCGCCGATCACGCTGCCGGACGAGGTCATCGTCCGCGCAGTCGACGCGGCGCGGCCGTCGTTCGTCGCGTGCTTCAAGCGAGCGCTCGCCACCGAGCTCGTCGATCCACCGCTCAAGATCCGCGTCCACCTCGAGCTCGACGCCGCCGGCAAGATCATCGGCGGCACCACCGATGCGCCCACCCCGGCACTCGGTAACTGCCTGCTCCGCGTGAGCTACGGCCTGTCGTTCGGCACGCCCGGCAAGCCGGGATCGGTCGACGTGCCGCTGTTCTTCCGCTGACTACGGCACCAGCGCGTGGAGCAGGCGGCGCAGCAGCGGCGCGAGCAGCTCGCGCTCGGCGTTCGGCGTCGGGTTCACGATCTCGCCGATCTCGAGACCGGTGAGCACCGCGAGCACGAGCGCCGCGTCGACGGCCGGCTTCTTCGAGCCGATCGCCTTCATCCCCGCGGTCAGGTAGTCCATCGCCTTGGTCTCCCACGCGAGGTGGATCGCGCGCAGCTCGGGCCGGCGATAGGCCTCGAGGTGCATCTCGAACTCACCCACCACGGCCGCGGGCTCGTCGCGCAGTAGCTCGGCGAGCGCGTGGGCCCAGCCGGCGGCGGCGACCTCCGCGGACAGCTTGTCCGGAAGGATCGCGAACGCCGCGTCGTACGCCGCCATCCGGCGCGCGGTCAGGTGCCTGAACGCCTCGAGCAACAGGTCGTCGCGCGACGCGAAGTAATAGGTCGTCGCGGCGAGCGGCACCTTCGCCAGCTTGGCCACCGCGCGGTGGGTGAGCGCGCCGGTGCCATCTCTTGCCACCACCTCGATCGCCGCCTCCAGGATCGCGGTTCGCCGCGCTCTGCCGCGGTCGGTCCCGATTCCGGGCTTGATCTTCGCTTTCGCCATCTAGTACACCTGTACCACTTTATGGAACACCTGTACAAGATCGGTCTCGCCCTGATGCTCGTCGCCTGCGGTACCGACGAGGAATCGCCACCGCCGGTGCCCGAGGATCCGAGCTTCCCGGCACCGGCCGAGGGCGAAGGCCTCCAGCTGGTGTCCGCGGTCCAGATCCAGCCGGGCGAGGAGCAGCACGCGTGTCGCTACCTGGTGCTTCCCGATCGCGAGCTCGAGATCGCGCGCTTCCAGCACCACTACACCGCCGGCTCGCACCACATGCTGCTCTACCCGACGAGCAAGTTGCCGTCGGAGGTCGAGGATGGCGCGGCGTTCGATTGCCGCGCGGCGGGCGATCTCGGTGCGACCGGCGTGCTCTATGGCTCGAGCGTCCCCGATGGCGAGCTGCCCTACCCCGCCGGCATCGCGATGAGGTTGCCCGCGCGCTCGGTCGTGCTCCTCGAGACCCACTACCTGAACCCGGCGGACACGCCGCTCGATGCGGTGGCGCGGATCAACCTGTGGTTCGCGCAGGCGCCGGTCGAGATCGAGGCCGGCACGCTGTTCTTCCGCGACTGGGCGCTCTACCTGCCGCCAACCGCCGCGGTCGAGACCACCGCGAGCATGCGCTGCGAGATCCCGAGCGACATCTCGCTGCTCTATGCGACCTCGCACATGCACCGCCGCGGCGTCGCGTTTCACTCGTCCGTCGATGGCTCGCCGCTCCACGACTCTCCGACCTGGGAATCACCGACGCCCACCGTGTACTGGCCGCCGCGCGAGATCGCCGCCGGCTCGACGATCGAATTCTCGTGCGACTACCGCAACACCGACGGCACCACCGTGATCGAGGGCCCCTCCGCCGAGACCGACGAGATGTGCGTGCTCGTCGGCGGCTACTGGCCGAAGCTGGCGGCCGATGCCGAGCTGTGCCTGCTCGATGGCTCGGGCCCGGTGCTCGACGGCACCGCGAGCTGCGAGGAGACGGTCGACTGCATGCTCGACGCGGGCGTCGACAACTGGGTCGATGGTCAGGCGTGCGTGCAGGACACCTGCGCGGGCTCGGCCTCGGCGCTATCGAGCTTCGTCGTGTGCGTCAACCGGTATGACTGCTGGGGTGACGCGGGCTGCGTGCTCGCGAACTGCCCCGAGCAATGGGACAGCTGCACGCGAGCGCGTTGCGAATGACCGCGGTACAACTTCCTCCATGACGACGCCGCTTGGACAGGGCTCGAGCACCTGGGCCCGCACCTCGCACCTGGCGAGCCTCGAGTGGGGCATGTCCCGCAAGAAGGTGCTCGCGCTGTTCGCCGACGCGCGCGTGTATCCGAAGTACGAGGGACGCAACCCGCGCACCGGCGAGCCCGTGGTCGTCCGCGAGTCGATCGCGCTGCCGTCGTCGCCCGCGCCGATCCCCGAGCTCGGCGTGTTCGCGTCGGTGATGTTCGACGACGGCGGTCAGCTCGATTCGATCACGCTCAAGTCCGCCTATCCGCGGCCCGCCGACGTGACCGCGGATCTGATGCTGCAAGCAGCGAACAAGGTGATGGCCGCGCTCGATGCCGAACCGCTCACCGCGCTGCCGGCCAAGCCGTTGACGTGGAAGCGCAAGCACACGCGCGTCGTGCTCGAGTGCGACGACGACGGGTTCTGGTTCGAGCTGTCACCCGTGACGGCGAATCACTAACGCATCCCATAGCAATCACGGGGTTCGCCGTCAGCGCGAACTCCGAGCTCGTGCGTCGACAGCTTCCATGAAGACGCTGCTCCTGATCGCGCTGTCCATTCCGCTCACCGCCGTTGCCGACGCGCCGAAGAAGACGTTCGACGTCAACGGCCCCGCGACCCTCGTCCCGGGAACCTCGATCGGTCCGTTCAAGCTCGGCATGACGCGCGGCGAGATCGACAAGCTCGGCATCGGCTACAGGTCGCCGGCGACGTCGATCATCGTCACCGGTCCGTACGAGATCGCGCTCGACCGCGACGATCGCGTGACCTCGATCTCGCGCCGGATGGCGGTCGACTCCGACGGCAAGGCACTGAAGGGCGGCGTCGTCCTCGCCGGCAAGACCATCGCCCCGAAGACCTCGTTCGCCGACCTCACCAGGCGTATCCGCGGCTGCCGGGCTCCGGTCTCGCTGATCGGCGGCACGGTCGCGAAGTGCGCCGATCACACGTTCGTCGGCGCGGTCGGTCCGGTCGGCGTGGTCGTGATCGGGATCGAGAAATAGCTCCCGAATCAGCGTTCCTCACGGCGAACGGTTGTTCTCCGGCGACGACCCGAAAGATCGCTCGTCAGCTAGGGCATGCGATGCGTGCCCGTTCTGATCGTTCTGCTGGCTAGCTGCCGGTCGCCCGAGACCGTCGATCCCGAGGAGCTGGCGACTGCACGGCGCCCTCCGATCGAGATCAAGCCGGAACACCGCGATCCCCGCACGGACAAGGAGGTCGTCGACAACGCCTATCGACGTGCTCATGCGGGCGATGGGACTCGCGCCGTCGATCTGGAGAACCTGGTGAACAACGGCGGGTTCGGACAGTACTTCACCGTCCTCGGCATTCCTCAGAGCCTCGTCGTGGCCACCGCCTATCGCGAGATGGAGCGAGACGATCTGGCGGCAACCGTCGAGCGCGCGAGGGCCCTGGCGCTGACGATCGACAGCTCGCGCTTGCTCGGTCACCCCTCGCTCGACGAAGTGAGCGCGACGTTCTCGAAGCAGCTGAGGAGGGACGACCCGACGAACGCGCGCGCGCGGTTCGTGCGCGATGCGGAGATCAGACCTGCGCGCTGATCATGCGCGGCAGCTTCGGTGGCCGTACGCCGTGGCGAACCGCACCGAGGACCGGCACGTACGCGAGCTCCTCACCCGATCGCGTCGCCCGCAACAACAGGCCACCGCGGCTCATGTCACCGCGACCGACGAACGTCGCGGGGAACAGCAGTCGCTCGCCGAGGATCTCGATCAGCGGTGCGATGTACTTCGTCGTGGCGATGCTGCCGAGCAGCACCACCCGCGCGTCCTCGGTGGCGACCATCTCGGCATCGCGGCGCAGCGCGCGCAGAAACGTCCGGCTCTCGATCGAGACGCGGCCCATCGCGCGAAACGCGGGCACGTCGAGGCGGTGCTCGGGTGCGCGCAGTCCGAGGCCCTGCCCCATGATCAGCGGCATGCCGAACTGCCGCGCGTACTCGAGCTTGCCGCGGAAGTAGAGCGCCGATAGCCAGGTGAACACCTCGCCGAGCGTGGCCGTGCCCTCGCGCAGGCGGCCGCCGAGCTTCGACGTCTTCGACGTGATCAGCACCTTCGCGCGATCGCCGCTGCACCGCGCGGGGCTGACGAGGAAGATCGTTCGCACGCGAACGTTCTAGCGCTACATCGCCCAGTAGGCTTCTTCGTTGAGGCCTTCTTCGCGCTCCGGTAACGCGCGGGTCAGCCGCGGCGCGGATTGCACGAGCACCTCGTAGCTGACGCGGTTCGCGTAGCGGCAGACCTGGCTCATCGACGAGTAGGTCAAGAACGGCCGCACGTGCTTCGACGAGTTCGGCACCCGCGCGCGGTGATAGAGGTTCGCGTTGATGTCGTGGAGCAACGCCGCGAGCGCGGCATCGCCGGCGCCGTTGGTGCTCGTGATCTGCCCGGGGCCACCGTGGTAAGGCGCGATGTGCGCGAACACCTTGATCGGGTTCGTCGCGTCGGCGCGCAGCATCGGCCGGCTGAACTCGTAGCGGTTGAACTCGGGGATGGCGCCCGGCAGCAGTGGATAGCGTGTCGTCCGCTTGACCTCGTCGTCGGTGTGGCCGGCGAGATAGAGCCCGATCGGCCCCGCGGTGCACAGCACGAGGTCGGCCCAGTCGAGGACGCGCTCGCAGGCGAGCAGCGGATCCGCGAAGCCGGTCAGCGCCTCGCCCTCCTCCTCGTTCATCGCCACGACATCGACGTGGTCGCGGATGAAGTCCCGCCAGAACTCCGGGCGCTCGGCGATCACGAACCGGGTGCCGAGCGTCATCACCACCGGCACGCGCCGCGCCTTCGCGAGGGCGATGGCGCGCCGCGTGGCCTCGGGCATCGGCTCGCCGGCCTCGCCGCGCAGCAGGTACGCGGAGATCAACAGACACGAGGCATGCTCGAAGATCGCCTCGGGCACGCTCTCGGGGCGCAGGTGATTCATCATCCCGGCGCTGATCGCGAACGTCCGCTCGCCATCGGGTGTGATCAGCGCGAAGCAGCGCCCGATCGGACCATCGACCGGCTGCAGGTACTCGAGGTTGACCTGGCTCGACGTGTTCGACAGGTAGCGATAGCCCGAGGTACCGACGCGGATCACCTCGCTCATCACGCCGAGCAAGATCGAGCCGGCATCGGCGAGCAGCGAGAAGTTGTGCAGCGTGTTGCCGACCGTGCCGCCGGCGAACTCGTACTTGACGAGCTTCTCGGCGAGCAGCGTGTCGTAGAGCCGGACCGCGACGTCGTTGGCGATCACCGACGAGCCGCCCTTGCCGAGGCCGAACGCACGCAGCAGCTCGTCGGTCACCCGGGCATCGATGTCGACCAGCGTCTGATCGATCCCCACCACGTGGAGCTTGGTCTCCGGGCTGGGGTTGCCGGCGTGGCCGATCAGCGGATCGCGCTCGTGGACCGGGAAGTAGTGCTTGTGCTTGCGCCGACCGGGGAACCGCATCGAACCGCCTACATACCGCGATCGCTCATCGCCGGCGGGTCACCGCGCGCCAGACCGCGAGCCGGAGATCCTCTCCCACCGTCATGCCGCTCGGTCCCGGCCCGCGGCGCCACGCCGCATCGTCGAGGGCCGACGCACGCGCCGCCGGACCGCGCTGGCCGATCTCGTAATCGACGGCCTCGACCGCCTGCTCGAGGGTGGAGAACCGCTCCATCACGCGGCCCTCGATCGCCACTTCCCAGCGCTTGCCGTGCTGCCCGCGCGCCAGCACGGTGACCGCGGCGATCGATCGCGGCGAGCTCGCGAAGTGCAGCCCGACGCCGTGCCGGCCGAGCGAGAACCACGCGTTGCCGGAGATCGCGCGCACGCCGTGATGCAGCTCGAGCGTCAGCGGATCGAACGCCTCCGCCCGATCCTGGATCTCGCGCAGCGTCAGCGCGCTGGCCTCGAGCTCGAGCTCGGGAACATCGAGCATGATCTGCATCCACGCCCGCGCCGCCTCGCGCGCGTCCTCGCCCTGGAGATCGAGGTTGCGCGGGCAACCGAACAGCGACGGCAGCGTGCACAGGCTGAGCTCCGAGACATCGACGAAGTCGAGGATCAGACAATCGCGCTTGCCCTCGGCGAGCCGGGTGCCGCGCCCCACGCATTGCGCGTACAGCCCCTCCGATCGCGTGGGCCGCGCCATCGCGATGCACGACACGCCCGGATCATCGAAGCCCTCGGTCAGCACCGCGACGTTCGCGAGCACCTGGATCCGGCCGCGCCGGAACTCGTCGAGCGCACGCGCGCGATCCGCCGCCGTCATCTCGCCGTGGACGATGCCCGCCGGCACGCCGACGTGATTCATTGCGCGCGACAGGTTCCGCGCGTGGTTGACGGTGACGCAGAACGCGATCGTTCGCCGGTCTCGCGCCAGCTCCTGGATCGATCGCGCGACCAGCGCGTTGCGCTCCTGGATATCGACCGCCTCCGCCAGCTCGCCGTCGTCGAAGTCGGTGGCGCCGGGCGACAGCTTCGTCAGATCCGCCGCCGTCGCGATCCGGTAGCCCTTGAGCGGGGCGAGGAAGCCCTGATCGATCAGATCGGGCAGCGTCTTCGCGTACACGATCTCCTCGAACACGCTGTCGAGGCCCTTGCCGTCGCCGCGCATCGTGGTGGCGGTGAAGCCGAGCAGCGTGCCGGGCCAGTCGGGCTCGAACGCTCCGATCGTGCGCAGCACGCGCAGGTTGTCCTCGGCCGGTGCGTGGTGGCACTCGTCGTAGATGATGAGGCCGAGGTCCCGCCCGGCGAGCACGCCGCCGATCCGATCGGGATGCAGCGACCGCAGCGACGCCACCAGGACCTTGGCATCCGCGGGCGCCCGCGACGTGCCGCGCTCGAGGCCGATCACCCGCGTGCCCTCCATCGCCTTCGATAGCTTGTCGACCGCCTGCGCCAGCAGCTCCTCGCGATGCGCGAGCACCAGCACCTGCTTCTTCGCCAGCCGCGCGAGGTGCGAGAAGATCACCGTCTTGCCGGCGCCGGTGGGCAGACACACCACCATCCGCCGGATGCCCTCGCGGCGCGCCGCGAGCACCGCATCGATGGCTTCGCGCTGATACACGCGTAGCTCGGGGGCGGTCATGCCCGCACTCTATCGCCCACCCCTGACGCGATCTGATAGGGTCCCCGCCATGTCGAAGCGCAAGACCCAGCAAGCCACCGCCACCGATCCGCAGCAGAAGATCCTCGAGAAGCAGCGCGCGCGCGCCACCCGCCTGCTCCTCAAGCGCCGCCGCCGGAAGTCGCACCAGTAAGCGGTCAGCTCGCGGTCACGGTCTCGCCGGCGCGAAGCTCGCGCGCCTGCTCCGGCACCGCCGATGCCGCCGGCAGCAGCACGCGGAACGTCGAGCCTTTCCCGAGCGTGCTCTGCACCTCGATCCGTCCGCGGTGCGCCTCGACGATGCGCCGGACGACGAACAGCCCGAGCCCGACGCCCGGCACGCTCTCCTTCGAGAGCCCGACGCGCCGGAACGGCTCGAACAGCCGCGCGCGATCCGCCTCGGAGATTCCCATCCCGTGGTCGGTGACCGTGATCGCAACCTCGTCGCCGACCATCTCGACGCCGATCTCGACGCGGCCACCGTGCGAGTACTTGATCGCGTTGCTGACGAGGTTCGTGATCACCTGCTCGATGCGCAGCGGATCGCAGACCACGCGTGCCGCCCGGGGCGGGAGCTCGACCACGAGCTGGTGCTTGGGCGCCGAGTCCTCGAGCAGCGCCACCGCGTCCTGCACGACCTGACGCACGTCGTGGATGGCGATGCGCAGCTCGAGCTGCCCGCCCTCGATCTTCGCGACGTCGAGGAAGTCGCCGACCATGCGGTCCATCCGCGCGATCTGGCGAGAGATGCGCGCGACCGTCTGACGGATCCGCTCCTCCGACGGCAGCGGATGCGAGGGGTCGAGGAACGAGACCGACATCGCGAGTGCGCCGAGCGGGTTGCGCAGGTCGTGCGCGACGCCACCGAGAAACGCGATCTGCGCCTGCCGCTGCGCGGCGATCGTGGCCGCCATCTCGTTGAAGCGCGTGCACATCTCGCGCAGCTCCTTCGGGCCCGTCTCGACGGCGCGCGCATCGCTCTCGCCGCGCGCGAACCGCTCCATCACGTCGGCGAGCGCGAACACCTGCGCGAAGGCGCGGCGGCGCAGCCACAGCACCACCGCGATCGCGACCCCCACGAGCAAGGCACCGACACCGAAGCCGATCACCGAGCCCAGCCGATCCCATCGCGCGGCCGCCCGTTGCGACTCCTTCGACCGATCGATGTTGATCTCGACGAAGCGCTCGAGCGCCTCGTAGGCCGCGACCTGCTTGGCGGAGATCTCCTGCGCCGACACCCCCGGATCGTGCATGCTCCCCACGTACGAGAGGACCTCTCGCACCGCGGCGTCGAGCACGAGCTCCTCCTCGCTACTGGTCAGGAACGCGCGCGCCTCGGTCAATCGCCGAACGAGCTGGCTCTCGATCTTCTGCTGCAAGATCGGATCGATCGCGCGTTGATAGAGCAGCAGGTCGACCTCCGCTTCCTCGGCGAGGCGAACGCTCTCGACCGAGGCGGAGCTGCTGGTCGTCGTGTGATGGAGGGCCGTCGTCAGCAGCACGAGTGCGGAAGAGACGACGAGCGCGAGAATCGTGACGATGATCGTCACGCTCGCCATGGTCGAGCGAAGACTGGCCTGCCCTTTCACCACCTCACCAGATAGCTCGTTCGCACGAGTTGACCAGCAAGATCAGCCACGTGACGCATGTGCGCCCACGCCACAAGCTTCGACCTTCGGGAGTGGTTCGGTTCCGACGATTGGCTACGCCGATCACCCGTGTGCCGGTCGGCTGTGCTGGCCCGCAGCGTAGACCGCCTTGCGGATCGAGTGGACGAGGCCGACGGGCTCGAGCCCCTCGCCGGTGCGGAACGCATCGAACTGCAGCGCCTCCTGGTCGAGGTCGAGCTCGCGATCGAACGTGATGCGCGCGATCGCGTGCCACGTGCGAGTCAGCGTCTTGCGCGCCTCGAGGTGCCAGACGCAGCGGCCCGCTGCGACGGCGGTGCGCAGCTTGTCGGCGCGCGGGCCATCGGTCTGCGGCGGATCGATCGGGACCAGACGGAGCTCGACGCGATCGTGACCGTGGACCTCGAACGGCGCGACCGCGAAGAACCGATTGGCCTGGAAGTCGTGCGCGTTGGTGGTGAACGGCGATAGCGCCATCGTCAGCGGGCTGCGGATGGTGGCGAGCAGGAGATCGCGATCACCGAGCAGCGCGCGGTGATCGAACGCCCGCTGGATCGAGCGGAAGCGCAGCGCGATGCCGAGCACGTCGAAGCGCTCGCTCGGCCGCTTCCACAGCGCGCCCGAGAAGCGCGCGAGCACGCGGCCCTCGAGATCGGCGCCGAGGTTGGCGAACGCGCCGCCGATGATCGGTTCGCTGCGGCCTTCGAAGACGAGCCCGCGCGGGTGGAACGTGCGCGACTTGCGAAGACTGCTGACCGCCGCGATCGCCGGAGCGAGAAGCTTTCCGATCGCCGTGCCGATGCGCTCGCGAATCTGCATGGCATCGAGAGGTGCAAGCCGGTTGCCTAACCGGCCGGGCGGTCGTCCGAGAGCCCGTAGTCGTCGAGCTTCTCGACGCTCGCGGCATCGACGATGACGAGCGTCTCGCAGACCAGCGAGACGAAGCGCTCCCAGCGCTCCTCGAGATCCGCGACACGCGACTCGAAGTGAACGGCCAGCCGCCACCGCTCGGTCGCCGGGTTCCACAGCAGCGTGATCTTCTCGAAGTGCCCTTGCCACGGATTGCTGGCGGCCACCGAGATCAGCGCGTCGCCACCCTCGGGGTTCCACCACTCGTCCCACTGCCCGACGCGCTCGAGGCGCGCCAGCATCTCCCGCCAGGTGAACGAGGTCTGGAACGAATAGCCGCCGCGGTAGTTCATCGGAACGTGCCGAGGTTGACGTACGCCTCGTCGTTCATGATCACGTACGGGCGGTCCTGGAACTCGAGCTTGCCCTTACCGTCGTGCTTGATGATCTGGAGCAGGCCCATGCCGTAGCCCATCGGACCCTGCGAGTAGTAGTTGATCGAGATCTTGTACGGGCCGGCGCTCGCGCGTCCCGGGATGGTGAAGCACTCGGGGCCGTAGCCGGTGGTGATGTCGGCGTAGAGCTCGCCGCCCGACGGCAGGTTCGGTGCGCTGTAGAAGGCGTGACCGCCGCGCGCGTCCTGGATGTGAAAGTCGACGTCGTTGGCGTCGGTCTCCCAGTACATGATGAAGCGCGTCGACGCACTGCGAGACAGCGACGCGCCCGCCTTGCGAAGCGTGTCGAGGATCTCCTGCTTCTTGTCGGGTGCGACCGCGAGGTACGCGGCGCCGATCAGCCCGGCGTCTTCCTTCAGTACGCGCTCGCCACCCTCGAAGCGACCGTCCGGGTACCTCTGCTTGATGCCCTTGACGATCGCGGCGAGGGCGTCGGCGTGGTTGCCGCTGCGCAGCAGCGCGTAGGCGAGCAGGCGGTGACCGGTCATGTGATCGGGGCGCTCCTCGACGGCGCGGCGATAGGTATCGATCGCCAGCCAGCGCGCGTTGTCGCCGATGCGCTCGAGCCGCTCGCCGGCGAACCGGCGGAGGTCGGCGCGGCCGGGGAACAGATCGATGATCGAGCCGTAGATGCGGGCTGCCTGCGTCAGGTCCTTGTTCGCCTCGAGCGCCTCGCCGAGGCCGATCAGCGCGAGCACGTCGCCCGGCTGCTTGGCGTGCCAGTCGGTGGCCTTCGCGAGGGCGTCGGCGAGCTTGTTGCGACGGATCAAGCGATCGATCTCGGCGAGCTTGCCCTTGAGCGGCGGCGGCGCATCGCGTGGTGGGAACACCTCGCGCGACGCACCGCCATCGTCATCGGCCAGCGGGTTGTTCGGGCTACGCGGAGAGATCCCGCGGCGACGCAGCTCCATCTCGCGATCGCGCCGCGTGCGCGCGGTGGCCGGGTCGGGAGCCACGCGCGGCAGCGAGGCATCCGGGAGGACGCGCGGAGCCGGCGACGGCCGATACGCCAGCGGCGCGTTTGGCCGGTACTCCCGCGGAGGTGCCTCGAGCTTCCCCTCGACGACGGCCACCGACTCCTTGCGCAGCTCCTCGGCCTGCCGGCTTGCCATCGGGGCTCCGATCGCGACGCCGCTCATCCGCCCGGCGCGGGTGTCGCTGACCGAGCTCCCCGAGCGGATCGCGTCCGGATCGGTCGTGTCCTTCAAGGCGAACCTGGTCTCCCCGGTCGCCTTCTTCGGCGGCGGTGGCCGCTTGATCGCGACGAACGACCGGTTGCGGAGCTCGAGCCCCTTCGACCCGACGACGAGCACGTCGGCGAGCGCCTTGCGATCGATGCCGAACCGCGCGTAGTCCTCGTTCGATTCGAGCACCAGCATCGAGGTCTGGCTCGAGATCACGCGGGCCGCGATCGCCTTCTTGACGAGCTCCTTCTTCATCGTTTTGGTTTCATCCCTGTTCGCCTCGGCGAGCTTGCCGTCGAGATCCGCGACCTCGGCAGCCGCGGCCGCGCGCGCGATCAACACGTCGGTGCCGGCGACGGTGCGGATCGTCTGCCGGCGATCGCCGACGCGGACGTCGATCGCGTCGACCGGCTTGTCGAACTTCGCGAAGATCATCTGCCGCTGGTTCGGTCGCGCCGACGCGATGGTCCGCGGCCACACCCACGACGCACCGGCGACGTCGACGCTGAGCTGCGACAGCACGCTCTGGCCGAGCCCGTCGGCGACCTCGCCGAGTCGCTGATCGAGATCGAGCACGGCGCCGGTTCGTGGCAGCGCGGTGGCGAGGCTGGTCGCGAGGGCCTGATCGCGAATGCCGCCCGTCATCACGACGTCGACGCGGTTGGTCTTCAGCGCCTTGACCGCCGCGGTGAGGTCACTGCCGCTCTTGCCGGCGGTCACCACGCCATCGGTGATCACGACCAGTCGATCCCGCGGCAGGAGTTGCGGTTGACCGGCGCGCGGCTGCACCAGCTTCGCGAGTGCCTGCGAGAGATCGCTCGCCCCGGCGGCGCCGCGCGCGAGGATCGCGTCGACCTGCGCGCGACCGAAGCCGCTCGCCGGGCCGCTGTAGATCGTCTGGGTGTCCTGATCGAACGCCACGACATCGACGACGACATTGCCGTAGCGCGTGGCGAGGCCCTGCACGAGCTCGCGGATCGTCGTCGCGTAGCGATGAAAGCCGAGGGCGCGCGACGCGCTGGTATCGACGAGCAGCGTCATCGCCTTCGGCACCTCGGCATGCACGGTCGCCTGATCGAACGGGCTGACCTGCGCGACGACGATGCCACCCGCGGTGATCGCCTCGGCGCTGGTCTCCGCCGTCGACACGAAGTCGGTCTCGGGTAGCCAGTCTGTCTTCGACAGCTTCTGCTCGCCGGTCGGGGTGAGGAGCGACACATCGATCTGCCTGGTCTTCGGCAAGCCGCGCAGCGGCAGCACGTATCGCATGCCGGGCAGCTCCTGGCTGAACGACACGATCACGTGCTTGATGCTGTTCGCCTCGATCGGAAACACCCGCGCCGTGAACTGGTTGCCGGGCGCCTTCTCCATCAGCGCCGGATCCTGCCTGCGGTGCAGGAAGTCTTCATAGGCGCGGCGCGCGACCTGCTTCTCGACCACCTCGGCTTCCATCCACTGGCCGTTGGTCTCCATCGCGAACCGGTTGACCGCCGCACCGGCCGGCAGCGTGATCGCGAACGTGCCCTCGCGGATCCGGTTCTCGACGTTCGCGAAGTAGAGGTGCAGCTCGGTGAAGGCCAGCGGGCCTTGCGTCACCGCCTTGGCTTCGACCTTGGTCGCGACCAGCCCGCTGCCGTCACTCGCGGTCAGCGTCCACGGTGCGGGAGTCTGATCGAGCGGCAGCTCGGTGACCGCGATCTGCGGGAGCTGCACGAAGCTCGCGGCCTGCACCGGCGGCGCCTTGACGACCTGCTGGCTCTGTACCGGCGTCGCCTGCTCGACCACCGGCTCCGGTTGCGCGCCCGACCCACACGCGACCAGCAACGCGAACAAGCTCGACCGAAATCGCATGACTTCTACCAACGCACGACGGTGCATGTCGGTCGACACGAGATCGAGGCCGCGGTTTCAGCCCATCCCGTCGAATCTCGCGGGTTTATGTCACTACGGCACGCAGTCGATCGCGTTATCGAGCGTGGTCTCGCTCGGCGCCACGTTGCCGACGTACGACCCGAGCCCCATGTCCCACTTCATGTTCGTGAGATCCGTCGCCGGCACCGTGCCGAACAGGTTCCACGCCACGCCATCCCTCGACACCTCCGCCACGATGTCGCCCGCGCCGCCATCGCGCATCCGCCACCACGCGAACTCGACGTCGTCGTACGGCATCGTCACCAGCTCGTCGTACTGGTCGAGCGTCGGGTTGTAGCGATTGAGCTTGAGGCTGAAGCCGTCGTACTCGAGGTGAATGCCGACCAGGTCGCCGGTCTGCTCGTGCCAGCCGATCGCCGTCGATGCGCTCTGCGTCCGCGACGGCGCCACCACCTCGATCGCGATCGACCGACCGACGAAGGACGAGGTCGACGTATGCTGGAGGAACGCCTCCGAGTTGAGGACGCCATCGATCGCGAACACGATCTTGCCGTCCACGATACTGATGTCGCCATTGCCGTTCTGGTCGAACTCGGGTGGCAGCTCGTCGAACGCCTCGGTGGTGCACCGGATCTCGGGCCCATCCGGTACGACGGGCACGTCCGGCGGGACGCGCTCGTCGAACGCCAGCCGGCCGCAACCGGCGCATGCGAGGACGACCAGCCAACGCACACCCCATGGTAGCCGCCATCCTGGCGGATCCGCGGCGGATTGTTGCCCCCAAGGACGGCGAGCGGTCCCTTGACACCCCCCACCTCCATCGGTCATCTATTACTCCCTCATTCCGAAGTAGCTCAGTGGTAGAGCAGGCGGCTGTTAACCGCCGGGTCGGGGGTTC
>JAEYYY010000461.1 GCA_023430775.1 Pseudomonadota bacterium | reverse complement strand
GTCGCGCAACGTGCGGACGAGCAGGGGCACCGCGAGGCGATCGAGCTTGCCGACCAGCTGCTCGATCGAGCGATTCGCCGCCGTGCGCAGCGCTCGCGTCTCGAGAGCGGACAGCGCGTCCGATAGCCTCCGGAGATCTGCGAATGCGCAGTCGGCCACTGACCGCTATTTAATGAAGTCGGGGTATGGCCGTCAATAAAATTGCCATCTTAGTGTTCGCTCCCGGCAATCCCTTACGTTTGGCCGGCTGATCTCGAAACGTTTTGGCGCCGACACGACCTCACCGATTGCTGCGTCGTCACGGCATCGATCCGATCAGATCGCGCACGCGGCTGTTGGTTTCGTAAGTGGCCAAACATCCGCAGGAAACAGCTCGATGGCCCAGAGTTTTTCGCTTGAGATAGCCCCTGCGATTCGCAATCCTCCGCGCGCTAGCAGGGGGTCATCAACACCATGGCGAAGACCGAATCGACTGCCGTCAACCAGCTCATCTCGCTGGTGCAGACCGCCACGCCGCTCAAGCCGGATCCATCCGAAGACCTGATGTTCAAGGCGCCGGACAAGGCGGTCCGCAAGGCAGCATCGCGGATGACGGCGACGATTCCGCCGATCAGAGCCGAGGTGCCTGCACTGCCGCGACAGCGCGCGCCGCAAGGCACGCAGCGTGGCATGCCGGTGATCAGCGAGAAGGTTCGGATGAGCACCGCCGCGCAGCCGGTCACGATGCCCGAGGTCCAGCCGTGGGCCGCGGCCGAGGGAACCGGCGAGGGTGACGTCATCACCGACGTGCGCAACGAAGCGCTGGTCAAGACGAACCCGGTGCTCGATCCGCGAGCGACGCGGCCGTCGCTGCCGCCGCCGCTTCGCACCGGTTCTGGGTCGCTCGGCTCGCGCTCACCCCTCCCCGCCGCCACCCAACCCGCCCACGGGGATTCGCCTCGCCTCGCTCCTCCACCCATCCCGCGTGCGAGCGCGGTGATGCCCGTCGAGCCGCCGAAGCCGGCGCCGCTGCCTCCGCCGACGCCGGAGATGATCGCGTATCCGTCGGCCGCGCCGTACATGCAGCACGTCGCCGCCGACATGACGTCGCACCAGCCGTGGTTCGACGAGCAACCGCCTGCCGCCCCCGTCGAGGAGATCGATGTCGACTTCGGCACCGATCGCGTGCGCGCGAAGGCGACCGACTGGAAGGCGCTGATCCCGAAGCTGATCGCGCCGACGCTCGGCCTCATCATCGTCGGCATGTTCGTCGGCGGCTACCTCGCGTTCGACGGCCAAGGTGGAAAGAAGCGCGGCGCGGCGGTCACCGAGACCAAGGCGGCGGCGCCGGTCGCCGAAGCGCCGAAGGCTGCTCCGGCGCCGAAGCTCGAGGCGAAGGCTGCCGAGCCGACCACGCCGCCGAACCTGGCACCGCACGCGACGCCCGCGCACGAGGCGCCGGTCGCCTCGCAGCCCGTCGCCGCGATCGCGAAGGACATCAAGACGCCCGTCGTCGCGGCCACCGCGGCGCGGCCGGCGTTCGTCGACATCCGCCTCGACTCGACGCCGCCCGGCGCGACCGTGACGCTGATCGATCGCGGCAAGTCGACGTTCCTCGGCACCACGCCGATCTCGACGGCGGTCGATCCGTCGCGCAAGTACGACATCGTGTTCAGCCACGCGAGCAAGCCGACGCACATCGAGCACCTCGATCCGACGACGACGAAGCGCCTCGCGGTGGTGCTCGGCAAGACTTCCAGGAAGGACGCGCCCAAGCTCGAGGTCAAGAAGGCCGAGACGCCGGCGCCGGCCAGGGAGGCGAAGAAGCCGGCGGTCAAGGCCGAGGCGCCCACGGCCAAGGAAACCGAGCCGAAGAAGACCGAGGCACCGAAGACGGAGACCAAGGATGCCAAGAAGGCCGTCGTCGATCCGTTCGACGCGCCGAAGGCCGAGCCGCCCGCGCCGAAGGAGACGCCGAAGGGCGACGGCGTGCTGATGGTGTCGAGCAAGCCGCCGTGCGAGATCCTGATCGACGGCGTCGCCACCGGCCTGACCACCCCGCAGCGCGCGATCAAGCTGACCGCGGGCACGCACAAGGTCACGCTCGTCAACACCGCCGAGAAGATCAAGAAGACGGTGACGATCACGGTGTCGGCGGATCAGCCGACGAAGGTGATCGAGAACTTCATGAAGTAGCGTACGATCCGGGAATGCGAATCCCGGTCGTCCTCGCGCTCGTGGTCGCTAGCAGCTGTGCCGGCGACTCGCCTCCAGGATCGGGGCGCTGCACCGGCGCGCCCTACGATCCGTGCAACGAGGAGCACGATTGCGACTCGGAGCTGTGCCAGAACTTCATGGGCGACGGCTTCCAGGTCTGCACGCAGCTGTGTGACGCCGCGAACCCGTGCCCCGACGATGCCGAGTGCAACGCGATGGGCATCTGCAAGCCCGCCGCTCCCAACGAGTGCAACCTCCTATGAAAGCCATCTTCCTTCTCGCCATGCTCGTCGCCTGTGGTGGCGGCACCAACCCACCCGTCGCCGACGCACCCGACAACGCTCCCGCCTGCACCGGCGCCACCTACGACAACTGCAACGTCAACGCGGACTGCGACTCGAACAACTGCAAGCTGTTCTCGGGCGACGGCATCCAGGTCTGCACGCAGGCGTGTAGCGCGTCCGAGCCGTGCCCCGACGACGGCGCGGGCAATCCGGGCACCTGCAACAACAAGGGCATCTGCAAGCCGGTGCAGAACACGGTCTGCAAGCCGTAGTGGTACGTTCGCCTCCCAGGAGGGCACGTGGCTCATATCGATACGTTCAAGGGCTGGGCGGAGACCATCCGCGCCGACATCGACGCGCACAAGGCGCTGCTCGAGTCGAAACAGGCCGACACCCACGCGAAGAAGCTCGCCGGAGCGGCGCTCCTCTACATGGTGTCGCGCATGGATCTGATCCCCGACTGGAACGAGGGCATCGGCGTGATCGACGACGTCATGGTGCTGCGCGTGTGCGCGCAACTCTCGCAGGGTCACGAGCGCGGCGCGCTGCCTACCAGCGCGGAGGTCGCGCTGGATAGAATGGCGAACCAGGCCGACAACATCTCCGGGTTCCTCGGCGCGGCGCTCTACGACAAGCTCAAGGCGTATTGCGTGAAGCTCGGTGATCAGGCCGTTCGCGGCCGCACGCCGACGCAGCTGTTCGAGGACGAGGCCGCGCGCAAGTCGCTGTGGGTCGAGCTCGAGGACGAGCTGAAGAAGACGGTGCCGATCGTGATCAACGATCCCACCGACGCCGAGCTCCGTCTCAAGGCCTATCTCACCCACAAGCTGCAATGACGATGAAGACGCTCGCACTCGTGCTGATCGCGGCGGCGGTGCCGACCACCGCATGGGCGGAGGATTCGTTCGAGGCCAAGGCGCAGGGCGCGATCCGCGTCGGCCGCATTGATGACCTGGTGTGGGCGATGACCGCGACGTGCGACAAGGGCGACGACACGCAACAACGGCAGTGCCGGATGGTGCGCGATCGCAAGGCCAAGCAGCTCGCCGGTGCGACGCTGCTCGTCGACGGCGACAGCGACGCGCTGCAGATCGGCAAGTGGAGCCCGGCGAAGAAGTCCGTCACCGTGATGCTCACGGCGTGCGTGAAGTGCGGCGGGCTCGACGTCGAGGGCAAGAGCTGGTTCGTGATGGGCGCGGGCACGCCGCGCCTCGAGGGCGGCAAGCTGCGCGCCGGCACGCTGTACGACAACTCGCGGCAGTTCGCCGACGAGGCCGCGGCGACCGCGTGGACCAAGGCGCTGGCCGCCGCGAAGTTCCAGCTGCTCGTCAAGGTGCCGGACGGTGCGCGCCGGCGGATGGCGGTACCGGGCAAGACCGACGGGCTCGCGCTCGACATCGTCGCCTGGCGCGTGCTCGATCCGTGCGATGGCGCGGTCGTGATCTCGAGCGTGCCGAGCGGCCCGATCGAGCCCGACAAGAAGGCGTGCGTGCAGACCGGCGGCGTGGTGATTCCGCCCGATGCCAGCGTCGAGGCGCTGACGCCGGCGATGGTGTCCGAGGCGATGAAGCCCGTGGTCGCCGCCAGCCGCGCGTGCTTCGAGAAGTTCCGGATGTCCGGCAAGGCGAAGCTCGAGATCACGATCCTCGCCGACGGCACGGTCGAGAAGTTCGAGCAGAAGGGTGATTTCGATGGCTCGCCGACGGCGAAGTGCATCGACACCGCGATGCGGCAGGTGACGTTTCCCAAGACCAGGAAGCCGAAGACCAAGATCGGCTTCCCGATCACGCTCAACTAAATCGCGCACCTACGGGCGGGGCCGATCCGGTCCTCCGCCGTGCTCGTAGGACACGCGATGAGGATCGCAGTCTGTCTCGCCATCGCCTTCGCGATCGCGACCGGCGCCGGCGCGTACGCCTATCTCGACACCCGGACGGTGAGCGCGAAAGCCACGCCTGCTCCCGCAGAGCGAGGGATCGGGGAGACCGCTCTTGGCCCCGCGGCGTCTTGATCGCGTCCTGGCATACTGCAGGAAGTGACCACTTCCGAGTTGCTCGACGTCTTGTGGCGCGACTACGTCGCGTCGACACCGCAGGCCGAGCGCATCCATCGCTTGCTCGCCGCGCGCGGTGAACGGATCCGCAACGATCACGTCGCGCTTCGTACCTACGGTGGCCCGATCGGGATCGATGCGCTGGCCGCGCCGTTCGAGGCGCTCGGCTGGCAGGCGCGCGATCGCTATCGCTTCGACGACAAGCACCTGATCGCGCGCTACTGGCAGCACGCCGATCCGGCGCTGCCCAAGGTGTTCATCAGCGAGCTCGTGCTCGCCGAGCTGTCGCCGCGCGCGCACGCGATCGTCGACGAGCTGATCGCGCAGCTGCCGGCGGGGTTCGCGACGCGCTCCGATCTGCCGTATGCCGGCCGGCCCTGGCGGATCAGCCACGCCGACTACACCACGCTGCTCGCCGAGAGCGAGTACGCGGCGTGGGTCGC
>JAEYYY010000441.1 GCA_023430775.1 Pseudomonadota bacterium | reverse complement strand
ATCCGAGAGTAGATCGACGGTGATCCGGCCTTTGGTGCCCTGGATCATCAAGGTGCGGCGGTTCTCCTGACAGTGCGCCGAGAAGTGGAACGACGCGATCGCACGTTTGCCAGCCAGCGTGATCATCACCTCATCAGCAGGTGCACCCGATGGCGCGTCTCCGGTCGACAGAGCGGTCACGGCAGATAGCTCGAGCGGACCCGCGAACCAGTGAGTCAGGTAGAGCTCGTGCGGCAACGTCTCGAACCAGCGGCCACCGGGCAGTGCGTGCGACCAGTGCTTGTCACCGACCAGCATGCGGTCGTGATCGGGGTGGGTGAGGAACTCTCGCTGGATGCGGATGACATCACCGATACGACCCTCGGTGACCCACCGTTTCGCGAGCTGCACGGAGTGGAGGTATTTGACGTTGTGGATGACGGCGATCTTGGTGCCCGCCGCGCGCGCCTTCGGAACGATCCGCTCCCAGTCCTCGAGCTTCGTGACGACAGGCTTCTCCATCACGAGGTGACGCTTCGAGGCGATCGCTTGCTCTGCGATCGATGCGTGACTCGCGGGTGGTGTGCAGACATCGATGATGTCGCACGCCGCGATCATCGGATCGAGCTTGTCGTAGACCGTCGCGACCGAGAACTGCGACGCGCGCTTCTCGGCCTGCTCGCGGTTGGTGTCGATCACGCCGGTGACCTTGAAGCCGGGCGTTGCAGCCCAGGCGCGAAGGTGCGCTTCCGAGATCAGACCACAGCCAACAATTCCTACGGTGTACTCACTCATGCGGGACTCCCATCGAAGGCCGCCTGATAGCGGTCCAGCGAGCTGGTGACATCGAAACGCCGCGCACCCGAACGCGCGGCACCGGCAAGGCGATCGCGAAGACGCCGATCGGTGATCACGCGGATTGCACGATCGGCAAGCGCGGCCTCGTCGCCTACGGGAACGAGATAGCCATCGACGCCATCGCGGATCACCTCGCGTGGACCGTGATCGCAGTCGGTGGCGATCACCGGTGTGCCGCACGCCATCGCCTGCACGATGGTGCCCGGCAAGCCCTCCACCACCGATGATTGCAGCAACGCGGCAGCTCGCGCCATGAAGCGATGCGGATTCGGATCGAAGCCGAGAAACTCCACGTGCTCGCCGATGCCGAGCGTGCGTGCGCGCTGCTCGAGCTCATCGCGAAGGGGGCCCTTGCCGAGCACTGCAAGCCGAGCACCGGTGGCGGCATGGATGCGTGCGAACGCGCCTAGCATCGTCGGGTAGTCCTTGTACGACACGAGGCGGCCCACCGCCAGCAAGGTGGGCAAGCCATCGTTGAACCACGGATGAGAGACGGCCTCGTTCGCGTGCTCCGTCTCGCGTTCGCCGACGAGCGGGTTGTAGACCACCCGGATCCGATCTCGCGGGAGGCCGAGCGTTGTCGCCAGATCGTCGGCGACACCGTCGGAGACCGCAGTGATCGTGTCGGCGAAGCGATAGGCCACGCGCTTCGCGGCGAGCTCGACCACGGTGCGCACCTGCGACCGACCGATCGATCTGCGAAGCGCGCTGCGTTCCGAGAGGACGAGACGCGCGCGAGCTCGCACTGCGCGATGCGCGGCGACGGCGAACACGTTCGCGCCACCGGCCGTGCACACCACGATGTCGGGATCGAGGTCGCGAATCGTACGGGCGAGCGCGGGCACCGACAGCGCGAGTCGCGAGACACCGAGATCGATCAGGGACACGTCGGACGGCACCTCGGAGACCAGCTCGCCCTTCAACTTGACGAGCGCGAGCGCAGGCGAAAACCGCGCGCGATCGAGGTGCTGCAGCAGCGTTACCGTGACGCGGTCGGCTCCACCGTCGCCGAGGGAGGGCCGGAAGAACAGGATGCGTTTCATAGCCGCATCACCTCGGTCATCTGCGCGGCGACCTGACGCGCGTCGTAGAGCCTCTCGACGCGATCGCGGGCGCGGCGTCCCATCGCTCGCATGCGCTCGGGATCGGCGAGCAGTTGTTCTGCTGCCGCGGCGAGGGCCGCGGGATCGCGGACTGGCACCATCATGCCGTGCTGGCCGTCGACGATGGTCTCGCAGCATCCCGGCACGTCGGTGACGATCACCGGTCGCCCGGTCGCCATCGCCTCGAGCACCGAGCGCGGCGTGCCTTCGCGATACGACGGCAACACGAGCACGTGGCAGCGCGCGAGGTGCGGGCGAACATCGGCGACCTCGCCAGGATACTCGAGGATGCCTTCCTCGACCCAGCGCGCGACCTCGGCCGCCGCCACACTCGCCGGGTTCGGGTCGATCCAGCCGACGGCGACGAATCGCACGTCGGGCCGGCTGCGCCGTACGCGGCGCGCCATCTCGACGAAGTCCTCGAAGCCCTTCTCCCGCAGCAGGCGCCCGACGTAAAGGAACGTCGGCGGTCCATCGGGAAACGGCTGCGCGGTGTAGTGATCGACATCCACACCACTGCCGCGCACGAGGTGCGAGGGCGTGGCTCCGATCGCGCGCGCAGCTCGCAGATCCGCGAGGTCGTCCGGGTTCTGGAAGAACACGCCGGTGGCGGTCGACAGCGTCGCGCGCAGGGCTGCGCTCACTCCGCGACGCAACAGCCGGCGCTGCCAGCGGTCCTGGCCGGCGAACGAGTAGCCGAGCCCGGTGATCATCGCGTAACGGCGCGGCACGCCCGCGGCCCGGGCGGCGAGCAGGCCGTAGATCACGGGCTTGAACGTATAGGCAAACACCACGTCGGGCGCGATCCGCCGCAGGGTGCCGACGAGGTGCGCGATGACGCTCGCATCGGCGAGCGGATTCAGTCCGGTGCGATCGAGCGCGAGCGGTTCGAACGCGACGCCGAGCTCGGCGAGTTGCTGCGTGATCGCCGGTGCCGGACTCGCCGCGAGCGCGATCACTCGATGGCCGCGCGAGGTGAAATCCTCGAGCAACGGCTTGCGGAACAAGATCAACGAAGGGGCGTAGCCCCCGATCACGACCACGGTCGTCATGGCCGTGGTCGAGCAGGAACACCGACGGCGGTCACGCCGGCGGGCAGGTCTCTCACCACCGCAGCGCCCGCGCCGACGCGCGTCCACGCGCCGATCGTGATTCCCGGGATCACCACCGCGCCGATGCCGACGAAGACGCCGTCGCCAAGCGCGACGTTGCCGGCGAGTCGCGAGCCCGGCGCGATGTGGACGGCGACACCGAGCACGCAATCGTGATCGATCGATGCACTCGTGTTGACGATGGCGTGCGGCCCGAGCGTGGCGTCGGGCTGGATGACCGTACCGGCGAACACCACCGAGCCATCGCCGAGCTTCACGCTCGGGTCGACGATCGCGCTCGGGTGAACGACCGAGACGAAGCGGCACTTCGCGGCCGCGGCAAGCTCGCTGCGCCGGCGGTTGTCGCCGATCGCGAACACGGCACGGGCAGAGGAGTCAGCCAGCACGTCGGCGACGCGCCCAGCGATTCGCGCACCGAGCACCTCACCGGACGACCGCGCGTCGTCGGCGACGAGCAGGTTCGTGAATCCGGCGGCGCGCGCCGTCGCGATCACGACCTTCGCGTGACCGCCGCCGCCGAGGATCCAGAGTGGTGCGCTAGCCATGGAGCCCGCGCAGCACGGTGATGACGCGCTCGAGATCCGCCAGTGTCATGCCCGAGCCCGACGGCAAGCAGATACCATGTGCGAACAGCGCTTCGCCGACCGCTCCGCCGATCACGCGATGATCACGGAACACCGGTTGGAGGTGCATCGGCTTCCACACCGGGCGGGCCTCGATGTCGGCCTCGGCGAGCGCGGCGATCACGCGATCGCGCCCGAGCCCGGTGTTCTCGAGCGTCGCGCAGGTCAGCCAGGCGGTCGGGCGATGGCCCTCTGCCTCCGGCATGAACGTCCAGCCCGGCAGCGCATCGCGATACGCGCGGTTGATCGCGCGTCGCGCGTCGACCCGGCGATCGAGATCCGCGAGCTGCGCGCGGCCCACCGCGGCGAGCAGGTTCGACAGCCGGTAGTTGTAGCCGACCTCGGTGTGCTCGTAGTGCGCCGCCGGTTGCCGCGCCTGTGTCGCGAGGTAGCGCGCGCGATCGATCCAGTCGGCGCGCCTGGACAGCAGCATGCCGCCACCCGAGGTGGTGATGATCTTGTTGCCGTTGAACGATAGGATCGCGAGATCGCCAAACGAGCCCGCGGGGCGGCCGCGATAGGTCGCGCCGAGCGCCTCCGCAGCGTCCTCGATCAACATCACGCCATGATCGCGGCAGATCGCGGCGATCCGGTCGTAGGCCGCACACTGGCCGTAGAGGTCGACGCAGATGACCGCTTTCGGCAGCCGGTTGACGGCCGCCGCGGAACGCAACGCGTCCTCGAGTAGGCCTGGGTCCATGTTCCAGGTCTCACGATCGCTATCGATGAACACCGGGATGCCGCCGGCGTAGCGGATCGCGTTTGCCGTCGCCGCGAACGTCAGATCGGAGACCCACACCTCGTCGCCGGGCACCACGCCGACGACGAGCAGCGCCAGGTGAAGCGCCGCGGTGCCACTCGCCAGTGCGACGGCATGCGGAACGTCGAGCCACACGCACATCTCGCGCTCGAACAGATCGACGTGAGGCCCGAGCGGTGCGATCCAGCCGGACTCGACGGCATCGCGCAGGAAGTCGAGCTCGGAGCCCGCGAGGTCGGGCGGAGACAGCCACAGCTTCGGCATCACTGGACCGTCGACGAGGCTGGTAACGCCGCCGACGATCCACTGCGGCGCGTTTGCGTGCGCGTCTCGGCTTCCTGCGGAGCCGGAGCGCCGTGCGAGTACTCGGGGATCAACTTGCCGAGCGTGGTCTTGATGGTGGCGATCTCGCCGTCGTCTGCGATCGCGAGCAGCTGATCGACGGCCGCGTCGATCTCGGATGCTGGGGGGGCCGCGACATGGCCGATGAAGATCTTCGGGTGCTTGGTCTTGTCGGCGCTCTCGGCGCCCGTCGACAGCTCCTCGAACAGCTTTTCGCCGGGACGCACGCCGGAGAACGCGATCTCGATGTCCTCGCCGGGGCGCAACCCCGACAGCGAGATCAAGTCCTTCGCGAGGTCGACGATCTTCACCGGCTCGCCCATGTCGAGGATGAACACCTCGCCACCCTGACCCATCGCGCCGGCCTGCATCACGAGCTGCGATGCCTCGGGGATGGTCATGAAGTAGCGCTGCATCTCGGGGTGCGTGACCGTGACCGGGCCGCCCGCCGCGATCTGCTGCTTGAAGATCGGAATCACACTGCCGTTCGAGCCGAGCACGTTGCCGAAGCGCACCGTCACGAAACGCGTCTTCGACCGCTGCACGTAGGCCTGGCAGACCAGCTCGGCGGCGCGCTTGGTGGCGCCCATCACCGACGTCGGGTTGACGGCCTTGTCCGTCGAGATCAGCACGAACTGCTCGATCCCGTGGCGATCTGCGAGGCGCGCGACCATCCGCGTGCCGCCGATGTTGTTCTTCAGCGCCTCGCCCGGGTTGTGCTCCATCATCGGCACGTGCTTGTGCGCGGCCGCGTGGAACACCACCTGCGGCTTGGCCTTCACGAACACGCGCTCCATCCGCTTGGCGTCGCAGACGTCGGCGATCTCGGCGACGATCACGAGGCCGGGATATGCGTGCGTGAGCTCGCGATGGATCTCGAACAGCGCGTTCTCGAACCGCTCGACGAGCACCAGTTGTGACGGCGAGAACCGTGCGACCTGACGGCAGAGCTCGCTACCGATCGAGCCGCCGGCGCCGGTCACGAGCACGCGGCGACCACGGATCGAGCCCTCTACCTCGGCCTCGTCGAGTTGCACGGGCTCGCGACCGAGGACGTCCTCGATCGCGACATCGCGAATTCGCGACAGGTTGATCTGGCCGCCGACGATCTCGTAGATGCCGGGGATGATCTTGGTCT
>JAEYYY010000353.1 GCA_023430775.1 Pseudomonadota bacterium | reverse complement strand
GTGCTGATCATCAAGTACGACGACTTTCGTCAGATCACCCGGCGCACCACGCTCGACAGCGAGACCTCGGACGGCGGCGTGCTCGCGCGCACCGCGATCGAGCTGCTGTCGAAGGTGGCGATCGAATCGCGCAAGGGCGGGCGCGTCCGGCTGTGCGGGATCTCGGCGCAGGCCCTGGAGCCGCGTCATGCACCACGGCAGCTCGGCTTCGATGAAGCCGCGAGAGCCAGAGGAGAGCGACTCGGCGACACCATCGACCGTGTAGCTGGAAAATTCGGCCATGCCGCGATCCGGCGCGCCGTGCACCTGGACGACGAACGCGAAGACTGACTGGCAGGCCTATCGCGGTCCTATGGGATCCCATACAACCGGGCCCATGATGAAACTATCGATCGGAATGGTGGCGGTCCTCTCTCTCGTCGCGGCGACCGGCTGCAAGAAGAAGGGTGGCGCCGCGGGTGAGGCAATCGCGAAGATGGAGGAGTTCTCCAAGTCGATGTGCGACTGCAAGGACAAGGCGTGCGCCGACAAGGTCAACGCCGACATGACCAAGTGGGGCACCGAGATGGCGAAGACCGCCGGCGCCGCGAAGGAGGAGAAGCCCGATCCGGAGCTGGCCAAGAAGTCGGCCGACGTGATGACCAAGTACACCGAGTGCATGACCAAGCTGATGATGGCCGGCGCTGGTGGTGGCAGCGACACGAAGATGGCCGGCGGCGACACCAAGCCGGCGGGCAAGTCCTGCGAGGATCAAGGCGGCAAGAAGTCCGGCGACGTCTGCGAGCTCAAGGAGGCGCCGTTCGAGGTCGCGTTCACCGGCAAGTACGACACGTCGTCGACGCAGCCCGAGGCGGCGGCGGTGTTCAAGATCACCAACAAGACCGACGCTCCGGTCAAGATCAACACCGTCAAGGTCTACGGCTACGACAAGGCGGGCGCGCAGCAGGAGTTCGAGGCCGGCGGCAACAAGGCGAAGTACTACGAGATCAGCATGGGCGGCCTGATCGAGCTCGGTCCCAAGGAGAGCAAGGACTGGGTCAGCAAGATCGAGAAGAAGACCGCCTCGGCGATGGACTCGCTCCAGCTCGAGGTCACGTCGTGGGAGAGCGGCAGCGACAGGTATGGCCGCACCGGCGCTTCCGAGGCGGGCGACTTCTTCGAGAAGCGCCCCAAGGACGGCTGGAAGTAACCAGTCACCTCGCTTGCGGGAAGCGGCTCGTGCTCCGGCGCGGGCCGTTTTTGCGTCGTGGGGTTGGAAACATCCGGCAAGCTAGTGACTTGGTTGGTCTGTGGCCGTGATTCGCCGGTTCCCAAGGTCCGCGTCTCACGTGTCATAGACGCAGAGGTTCGAATGCACCGCCCCGTCCTTCTTCCTGCTGCCTCGATCGCGCTGCTGGCGATCGCCGGAGCTGCGCACGCAGAGCCGATCGCCGCCCACGCGCTGGTCGTCGGTTCGAATGCCGGTGGCCCCGGCCAGGCCGAGCTCCGGTATGCCGAAGACGACGCGCGTCGCGTCGGCGCGCTACTCACCGAGCTCGGCGGCTACACGCCCGCGTCGGTCGACATCGTCACGCACCCCACGCCGGCCAGCCTGCGCGGCAGTCTCGAGCGGCTCTCGCAGCGCGTCGCCGCCGATGTCGCCGCGGGCAAGCAGACGCGCGTGTTCTTCTATTACTCGGGTCACGCGCGCGCCACCGCGATCGATCTCGGTCCGGAGGCGCTGCCGCTGGCCGAGCTGCGCCAGAAGCTGTTCGCGGCGAACGCGACGCTCACCGTGGTGGTGCTCGATGCCTGCCAGAGCGGCGCGTTCTCGCGCGTCAAGGGCGCCCAACCCACCGCGGACTTCTCGTTCAACTCGCGCGCGCAGCTCGATAGCAAGGGCGTCGCGGTGCTCGCCTCGTCGACCGGCAGCGAGCTGTCACAGGAGAGCGAGCAGCTGAAGTCGAGCTACTTCACGCATCACCTGCTGGTCGGCATGCGCGGAGCGGGTGACGCCAACGGTGATGGGCAGGTCACCGTCGACGAGGCCTATCGCTACGCCTATCACCAGACCTTGCTCGCGACGAGCGCGACCGCGGTCGGCGGCCAGCACGTCACGCTCGAGGTCGATCTCAAGGGTCACGGCGAGGTCGCGCTGTCGTATCCGCGCGCGGCCACCGCGGCGATCGAGCTCCCCGCGGCGCTCGAGGGCAAGGCGCTGGTGATCAACAAGCGGGCGAAGGCGGTGATCGCCGAGACCCAGAAATCGAAGGGTGCGCCGGTGCGGATCGCGGTGGCGCCCGGCGACTACGAGGTGCTGGTGCGGCAGGGCGAGCGCATGTTGCGGTGCTCGATCGCGGCGCCGGGTGCAGTCGACGTCACGCGCTGCTCGAACGAGCGCTACGTCGATAGCACGCGCAAGGGCGGCACCTACGTGCCGAGCTGGCGGTTCGCGATCGGCGCCAGCGTCGGCTACGGGAGCGAAGGGCTCGGCGGTGATGCGTTCAGCGACACGCTGAAGAACTTCGGCTTCAACGAGGATCAGTCCGGCGCGGCGGCGTTCGGCCTGCAGGCCACCCGCGACCTGCCGTGGTTGCCCGGTACGCCGGTCGGCCTCGCGATCACGCACAAGCAATCGCCGGAGTGGAGCCGCGATACCGAGCGCTCGCCGCTGCGGTTCGAGTGGAGCACGACGATGGTCGGCGGCGTGATCCGTCGCGACCTCCACCTGACGAGGCGCCTGCTCGTCGGTGCGGATGCGTTCGCCGGCCTCGGCATCGGCCGCACCCGGTTCATCGATCAAGACGACAAGGTGAAGACCGATACCTTCTACGGGCCGGCCTTCGCCATCTCCGCGGGCATCGGCATCGATCGGTTCATCACCGACGGCCTCGCCCTGTGGTGGACCTATCAAGCAGGGTACGCGCCGGTGATCGAGAACGACATCGGCGAGACCCACGACAGCGGCGGTCACATGCTCGGGATGAGCCTGTCGTACTCGCGCGCCGGAGGTTCGCGATGAAGCGCGTCAGTCTTGCAGTGGCGGTCGTCGCCTTCTCGCAGATCGGTGCCACCGACTGCGGCCAGGTGATCCGCGATCCCGGTTTCGATGTCTGGTGCGGCGACAGCCTGTGCAGCTGGAAGCTGCTGCGCGGCGACATCGAGCGCGTCGGCACCTGGCACGAGAGCGACTCGGGCGTCGGCTTCCTCGGTGACGACACCGCGATCCAGCAGGTGGCGCCGGTCAACTCGATCGACGGCCTGTGCATCCGGTTCTCGATGGTCACCGACATCGCCGAGAACGCCGAGGTGTTCCTCGACATCGACGTCGAGGCCGATGGCGTGGTCGAGCGCAGCGAGCGGATCGGCACCTCGCACTGGAAGCCGGTGTCGTTCCTGATCCACATCGCGCCGCCATACGACGGCATCCGGTTCGAGCTCGCGAAGCGCGGCACCGGTGCGGCCGTGCTCGCGAACATCGGCGCGGAGCTGTCGGACGAGTGCGGTGGGCTGCCGCAGATCGAGGTCGAGCCGCGACCGATCGGCGCGTCGTGCAACAACCCCGACCACTGCGAATCGGAGCTCTGCGTGATCAGCCAGACCACGTTCCCCGCGGCCTCGGCGAACGTCTGCGCCGGGTGCGATCCTGCGGTCGCCGACGCGTGCGGGACGAACGAGGTGTGCGGCATCGGCGATCCGCTGTCGCCGGTGCTCGCGGTGCCGATGACGTGCATCCCCGCCGGTTCGCGCGAGCTCGCCGAGCAGTGCCTCACCGATGCGGAGTGCGAGTCCGGCATGTGCGCGCGCGGTCCGTCGGGACCGGGCGTGTGCTCGGCGTGCAAGACCGCCGATGACTGCGGTGGCGAGGCCTGCGGTGCGTCGTGGCTAGCAGGTGGGCGCGGCCCGAACGTCTGCCAGCCGGGTGCCGGCAAGGGCGCGACCGGCGCCGGCTGCGGTACCGACGACGATTGCGCGAGCGGCACCTGCAACGGCAGCGACGCGCGCGCGTGCGACTTCGACGGTCGCGCCTGCGCGACAGACTTCAATTGCCCTGCCGGGACCGATCTGATCCCGGGAACGTGCAATACCGTCGGCATCCAAGGTGGAACCTGCACGTAGTCAGGATGCCGCGCAGGTCGCCTATCGCAGTTGGGGCCCTGCCCTGGTCCGTAAAGCAGAGCGCATGCTTCGCAGTCGCGAGGATGCGGTCGATGTCGTGCATGCGCTGTTCGTCGATCTGATTCCTCGCTGGAACTCCGAGATGGATCTCCCCTACCTCTACCGAGCGGTCACCAACCGGTGCCTCAACGTCGTGCGCGACCGAGGGAACCGGGCGCGGCTGCTCGAGCGCGAGCAGACGGTGGCGGCACCGGTCGGTCGCGTGAAGCTCGATGACCAGATCATCGGCATCGGCTTGATCGCCGCGCTCGCCGATCGCCTGGACCAGTCGCACATGGAGGTGCTGGTCGCGCGGTTCGTCGACGACATGACGCAGGAAGAGATCGCCGATCACCTCGGGCTGTCGCGCAAGACCATCGGCAAACGCCTCGATCGGATCCGCGATGAGGTGATCGCCTTGCGCGGGGAGGCCGCATGACCTGCATCGGCCAACCGATCTCGTGGCTGCGCCTCGAGACCTTCGCGCTGAGCCGCGAGGATGCCGCGATCGAGGCACACCTCGCGGCGTGCCCCGCGTGCAGCGCGAGCTTCGCCGCGATCACCGACGATGTCGTCGCGCTGCCGCCCCTCGCGGTCCCCGAGCGCGAGGCCAGGCGCAACTGGCTGTGGTGGCTCGCACCCGCGATGGCCGCGGCCGCCGCCGCGATCCTGCTGCTCGTGATCGTGCGTCGCGATCCGGGGTTGCCGCCCAACGTCACCACGATCAAGGGTGGCAGGCAGGTCGTCCTCGGTGTCGTGCGCGAACGCGGTGGCACGATCCGGCGCGACGTCACCACGTTCGTGCCAGGCGATCGCTGGAAGCTGACGCTGACCTGCGAGCCCGGTCCCTTCCTCTGGGCCGACGTCGCGGTCGTCGATCCGAAGACCGTCGATCACCCGCTGGCGCCCGCGC
>JAEYYY010000325.1 GCA_023430775.1 Pseudomonadota bacterium | reverse complement strand
CGCCAGCGCCGAGCAGCAGCAGGCGCCGAAGCCGAACGCGAAGCCGACGACGTCGGCACCGGCGCCGCTCGGGTGGACGATCAAGGACACGCCGGCGAGGCCGCACGCGATCGCGATCGCGGTCGTCCAGCCGACGTGCTCGCGCAGGATCCACCACGCGAGCAGCGAGGTGACGACCGGCGTGGTGTTCTGGATCGTCGTCGCATCGGCGAGCGGCAGGTGCGCGATCGATCCGTAGTAGCAGGTCAGCCCGCCGAACCCGAGGATGCCGCGGACGATCAGCTTGCCGCGCTCGTTGCCCCACGGCTCGAGGCCGGCGCGGATCACCATCGCGTACGAGACGATCAGCGTGACCACCGCGCGGGCGAGCACCAGCTCTCCGGTCGGCAGGCCGGCCTCGCTCGCGACCTTGACGAGCACGCTCATCAGCGAGAAGCCGACGGCGCTCGCCATCATGTAGAGCGCGCCGCGGCTCATCGCACGAGTGTTCTACAACGCCGCGAGGATCTGCTGCGCAGTCGCGTTGTCGCCCGGCAGATCAGAGGCGTGTTGCCACCGCACGTCGCCGGTCTTGCCGACGACCAGCACCCCGCCCTGTTGCCAGGCATCGCCCTGGGTGCGGCCCTGGCGATGCCCCTCGGTGAACGCCTTGACGCCCTTGAGCCAGCCACGCGGGTCGAGCGTCTTCGCGATGCTGCGCTTGAGCTCGGCGGCCTTGTACGACGCCAGCGATGGATCGGTGTAGACCGGGCCGTCGAACAGCGTCTGCTCGCGGAACCCGGCGATGAAGCTCGGCGAGCCGTTGCCGATCACGTAGAGCTCGGCGCCCTTGGCCTTGAAGTCGTCGACCTGGCGGTGCAACTGCACCACGTGCTCTCGGCAGTGAATTCAACCGAAGTGACGAACGAACACCAGGATCGCGGTGTGATCGCGCCACAGCGTGCCGAGCTCGATCGTCTTGCCGGCCTCGTCGAGCACGGTGAGCTTCGCGAGATCGTCAGCCCGGGTCTTCATGACCACGAGTCTAGAACTTCAGCGACGCCGTGGCACCACCCGGACCGCCCCCGATGCGTGGTGATCCCGATGCCGGCGATCGCGAGCCCGAAGCTGAGATCGGCGAGCCGGCAGCTGCCCGGGCTCGCGGTGCGCCGCCGGCGCCGCCGCTAGCGTCGAACCGGCAGCACGAGGTGCGAGCCGTGGTGGATCGCGATCGCCGTCGCGGCATCGCGCACCGGCGCGAAGTGATCGGCGTCCGCGGTGGCGAGCGCGAGCCGGATCCGGCTGCCGCGCGCGAACCGATATGCGACGGGGAGCAGGTCGAACACGATCCTGGTGGTCTCACCGACGGGCAGCGGCCGCGCATCACCGCGAAGGAACGATCGATACGGTACCGCCGAGCGGAACATCGCCGACGCGCCGTCGAGCTCGCGATGGATCAACCGCAGCGCACCCTCGGTGACGTAGTGCACGCGATCGGCGGTCTCCTCCTCGAGGTACGCGAACACCGCGCCGTCGGCGGCGTTGGCCGACAGCGACAGCTCGAGCAACGGATGGCCGGCGATCTCGAGATCGTCGGCGAGCGGCTCGCTGCGGTAGGTCAGGCACCAGCGATCGCGCGCGCTGCGATCGGGATAGTCGGCGACCACGAACGGGCTGACCAGCGTGCGCCAGCGCGAGCGCTTGCCGCTGCCGGTCTCCGGATCGTGCTCGAGCACGTCGTGGCCGGTCGCGCGCGGCGCCGACCAGCCGAGCGCGCGATCGGGCCCCAGGTAGAGCGCGCGCGGCGCGGCGTCGGGCGGCGGCCATGCCGGCGCGGATCGCCAGGTCTCGGCGCCCATCACGTAGTAGCGCACCGCCGCTTCGTCGCGGATGCCGGTGTCGCGATCGAACAGGTGATGATCGAAGAACCGCAGCAGCTCGGCATCGAGATCGAACGTCGCCTTCACATTCGCCGCGTGCGGGCTGACGTTCATCGACGCGCCGTGGTTCCACGGCCCGAGCACCAGCTTGTTGGCGGCATCGCCGATCGACAGCTGGCGCTTGATCGCCGCGTGCGGATACGCCGCGTCGAACCAGCCCGACAGGCCGAGCATCGGCACGCCGGCGCGCTTCGCGCGATCGAGATAGCTCGACGGAGAAAACGCATCGACCGTTTGCGGCCCGAGCAAGCTCGGCTGCGGATCGTCGCGAAACTCGACCTCGCGTGCGGCGGCGGCGACATCGAGGTTCGATGACCGAGCGCCGAGCGCGGCCTCGACGGCGGCGTGATCGCCCTCGACGGGACGGACGCGGCGGAACACCAGTCGCAACATGCGCTCGAGTGCGCGCCGCGGGATCCCGGATGCCAGCCACGGCCGCGCCTGCGAGATCGCCTCGGCGACCATGGTCTCGGGGCGATTGGCGTCGAGCGCCTGGTTCGCACGCGTCCACGCCGCGGTGAACCACTCCTGGCGCACGCCGCCGGGATAGGCGACGTCGGTGTAGACGTCGTACAAACTGCAGCGCGGCGCGCACGCGACCAGCGCCGGATGACCGAGCGTGGCCATCAGCTCGGCGGCGGTGCCGTCGTACGAGTTGCCGGTGGTGCCGACCTTGCCGTTCGACCACGGCTGCTGCGTGATCCAGTCGAGGATCTCGCGGCCGTCCTCGACCTCGAGCGGCGACCACGGCGAGTGCCAGACGCCGGTCGACGCACCGGAGCCGCGGACGTCGACATCGACCCACGCATAGCCGCGCGACACGAAGAACCGCCGCATCCGGCCGTTGACCGGATCGATCCGCGAATCGCCGAGCCAGCGCCCGAGGCGCGTCGGGTCGAGCGCGCGGAAGTAGCGCGTCTGGCGCACCACCGTGGGCAGCTTCTCCGGTGCACCGACCGGCCGGTACGCGTCGACGGCGATCTTCACGCCATCGCGCATCGTGATGTAGTGCGACGTTCGCTCCATCGCCTCGAAGGTCGCCGGCCGCGTGCGCGCATACGCATCGGACGCGGGCATCGCATCGCTGCCCGGATCGATCATGCGATCGCCCTCGCGAGGTGGCTCGCGATCAACGGGTAGAGCTGGATCCGCGGCCTGTACTTCGCGAGCAAGCCGGCGAGCGTCGCGAGCACGCGGCCGAGCAGCACGAACGATCGCGGGATCGTCAGCCCACCGAGCTGCTTGGCATTCGCCAGCTGATCCGCGAACGCGTGCTCCCAGTCGATCTCGGAGACCGCGGTGCCGGGCCGCATCGCACCGATCAGCAGCCTGGTCAGCTCGACGAGCTGCGCCGGATCGTCGGCGGAGAACCCGAGTGCCGCCAGCTCGGTCGCGGCGGCTTCACTGCTGGCTCCGGCGATCGCGACCACGAGGCGGGCATACGCCGCGCGCTCCGCCTTGTCGAGCGACAGCGTGCAACCGAAGTCGAGCACCGCGATCTTGCCGCCGGCGACCAGGAAGTTCCCCGGATGCGGATCGGCGTGGACGTGACCGCGCACCAGGATCTGCTCGGCGACCTCGCCGACCAGCTCGCCGAGCAACGCATCGCGTGCCTCCGGCGTCGCGGCATCGAGCCACGTGGTCAGCCGCTCGCCATCGATCCGCGACATCGTCAGCACGCGCGCGCTCGAGCAGGTCTCGAACGGGACCGGTGCCACGGCGCGCGGCGACGAGAACTTGCGGAGCGCGACCGCCTCGGCGACGTAATCGAGCTCGACGATCAACGCGCGACCGAGCTCGCTCACCAGCGTCGGCAGATCCGTGCCCGGCAGCTCGCCGAACGCGTTCGCGACCACGCGCAGCGCCGCGATGTCGGCCTCGATGATGTCCTCGATCCCGGGGACCTGGACCTTCACCACCACGCGCGTGCCGTCGAGCAGCGTCGCGGCGTGGACCTGCGCGAGCGACGCGGCGGCGAGCGGCACGTCGTCGAACGACGCGAACACCTCGCCGAGCGGGCGACCGAGCTCGGACTCGATCCGCCGCTTGATGTCGTCGGTCGGCACCGGTGGCACTTCGTCCTGGAGCGCGGCGAGCTCGCTCGCCCAGATCGGGCCGATCAGATCGGGGCGACACGAGGCCAGCTGGCCGAGCTTCGCGATGCCACCGCGCAGCTCCGCCGCCGCCTCGGTGACCCGGCGTGCGAGATCGCGATGATCGCCGTCGCGCAGGCCATCGTGACCGGCGGCGACCGCTTGCAGGCGCAGCCACTTCTGGCGCGCGACGATCGCGGCGGCGGTCTTCGCCAGCTTGACCGCGCGTGGTGTCGCTCGCGACAGCGTGGTCGCTTGATCGCGGGCGGTGCCGACGAACGCGCGCGCGTCGCGACTGACCGCGCCGACATCGCGAGCGAGCTCGAGCGAGAACGCGTCGAGGCGCTGGCCGACGCGGCCGACCAGCTGCGCGGTGGACACCACGGTGTCGCGAATCTGCTCGAGGGTGGCGCGAAGGTCGGTGGCGAGGGTGTGGTTCGGATCGGTGGACATGGCTCTCCCGTGCGCTCGACGAGCGCGATGAGGACATCAAGAGGTTCAGCTCAGGCGCGCAGCTGTTCGACGCACGCCTTGCAGATCACGAAGCGCGTTTCACCGGTCTCGGAGACACCGGTCGCCGCATCACTCCCCTTCGGCAGCAGCGCATTGCACCGCGCGCACACCGCGTTCTTGCCGAGGATCAGCGGCTGCCAGCCGAGCACGTCGTCGATCGACGGTGCAGCCGGCGCGGCTGCAGGCATCGGCCGCGCTGCGCCGCGTGCGGCACGTGCGACCGCATGGCCATCGGCGACCACGCCGCCGACGAGACCGAACGTCTGGTTGAGGACGTTGCGCACCAGGTTCGACACGCTGACGCCGAGATCTTCGGCGCGCTGGCGGAGCTGGTTCTCGAGCGACTCGGGGACGCGCGTGTGGATCACGCGTTCCTTCTTCTCGACGTCCTCGTCCTCGTCGGGCTTGTCGTCGGCAGGCTTTCGACGTGTCACGATGTGACACACTCTGTATCACGCGGTGACACGTGTCAAGTCGCCAGCCAGCTGGCGAGCTCGAGGCGACCGGCGGGCTCGCGAGTGCGCAGGAACGTCGCGACCGCGGCACGCAGCTGCTCGACCGAGGCGAACCGATCGTGCGGATCGACGGCGAGTGCCTTGAGGGCCAGCGCGCGGACATCGGGCGCGAGCTCCGGCAGGTGCGGCGCCCCGGCGCGGATCGCCTCGAGCACCGCCCACGGCGTCTCGCCCGCGAACGGCCGCCGCCCGCTGATCAGCTCGACCAGCATGACGCCGAGGCCGAACTGATCGGCGGCCGCCGTCACCGGTTCGCCGGCGAGCTGCTCCGGAGCCATGTAGCTGTAGCGGCCCTTGCGCGCGCCTGCCGCGGTGCGGTCCGCGAGCGCGGTCGCCTTGGCGATGCCGAAGTCGGCGAGCTTGACGTCGCCGGCCGACGACACCAGCACGTTCGCCGGGCCGACGTCGCGATGGACGATCGCGAGCGGCAACCCGCGCTTGTCGACCGCGGCGTGCAGATGCGCGAGGCCGGCGGCGACCTCGTGCACGAGGTAGAGCGCGAGCGCTTCGGGCACCGGACCGCCGAGGTGCCGCGCCAGATCGCCGCGATCGACGTACTCGAGCACCACGTAGTAGCCACCGTCGGCGACGCCGAGGCCGAGCACACCGACCAGATTCGGGTGCCGCAGCGCCCCGCCTATCACCGCCTCGCGGATCAGCGCGCGCTCGAGATCCGGCTCGTCGGAGAGCTCCCGCGCGACCGTCTTGATCGCGACCTCGCGCTCGAACCCGCTGGCACCGTGGGAGATCGCGAGGTGGACCTCCGCCATCCCGCCCCGGCCGAGCAAGCGCACCACCTGATACGGGCCGATCGCGGTACGGTTCATGTTGCGTGACACGCGCAGCGACAGTCTATAGCGACATCCTCGACGGCGGCACGGGAAGGATCCACTGCCAGCTGGTCGTCGTCGATGGCCCGGATCGCGGGCGCGCGTGCCGGATCGCCGAGCGCGAGATCGTGATCGGCGCCGATCCGAAGTGCGACCTCGTGCTGTCCGACGATCGCGTCTCGAAGCGCCACGTCGCGCTGGCGGCGGTCGAGTCGCGGTTCGCGGTGCGGGATCTCGAGAGCACCAACGGCACGTTCTACGAGGGCTCGAGGATCGAGAAGGTCACCGTGCCCGCCGGCTCGACGCTGTTGATCGGCAAGACCGCGCTGCGCATCGAGCCCGAGGCGCAGCCGCTCGACATCGCACCGAGCCAGGCACGGCGGTTCGGCGAGCTGGTCGGCGAGAGCCTGGCGATGCGCGAGGTGTTCGCGGTGCTCGAGCGCGTCGCCACCTCCGATGCCACGCTGCTCGTCGAGGGCGAGACCGGTACCGGCAAGGAGCTGGTCGCGCGCGCCGTTCACGATGCGTCGGCGCGTCGCCGCGGCCCGTTCGTCGCCGTCGATTGCGGCGCGCTGCCCGAGAACCTGCTCGAGAGCGAGCTGTTCGGTCACGTCCGCGGCGCGTTCACCGGCGCGGCGAACGCGCGCACCGGCATGATCGTCCGCGCCGACGGCGGCACGCTGTTCCTCGACGAGCTCGGCAGGATCACGCCGACCTTGCAGGCGCGCCTGCTGCGCGTGCTCGAGGAGCGCTCGGTGCGACCGCTCGGCGGCGACACCGAGCGCGCCGTCGACGTGCGCGTGATCGCCGCGTCGCGCGACGATCTGGATACCGAGGTCGCGGCCGGCAGGTTCCGTCCCGACCTGCTCTACCGGCTCGCCGTGGTGCGGATCAGCCTGCCGCCGCTGCGCACGCGCCGCGAGGACATCCCCGGGCTGGTGCGCGAGCTGGTGCGCCGCCGCGGCTTCGGCGAGGAACCGCCGATCGGTCCGAACCTCGATCGGCTGATCGCGCACGGCTGGCCCGGTAACGTGCGCGAGCTCCGCAACGTCCTCGATCGCGCGATCGCGCTCGCGCCCGGCGCCCAGCGGTTCTCCGATCTGCAGATCCGGATCGACGCGTCTCCGGTCGCCGGCGAGGCGCTCGCGGTGCGCAGCGATCTGCCGTTCGCCGAGGCCAAGGCCGCCGTGCTGCACGATCTCGAGCGCCGCTATCTCGCCGACGTGCTCGCCCGCACCGGCGGCAATCTCTCGCAGGCGTCGCGCGAGTCCGGAATCGATCGCAAGCACCTGCGCACGCTCGCCCGCAAGCACGGGCTCGTCGACGGTCCCGACGATGATTAGCAAGCGCGCACCACGACTGCCGAGATGTTGTCGCGACTGCCCGCCTCGTACGCCGCGGCGACGAGCTGGCGAACCGCGTGCTCGATCGCCACGCCGCGCGTCACCGGATCGAGCAGCGTCGCCATCTCCGCATCGGAGAGCGGCTCGTAGAGGCCGTCGCTGCACAGCAGATAGACGTCACCGCTGACGACCTGCGTGCTGCGCACCTCGGGATCCGCCGACCCGAGACCGAGGGCGCGCGTGATGATGTGGCGATAGGGAAAGTT
>JAEYYY010000570.1 GCA_023430775.1 Pseudomonadota bacterium | reverse complement strand
GTGCGGCATCGAGCTCGAGCGCGTCGACGATCGCGCGACCCTCGACGGGCGCCGGCACGGAGATTCCCATCAGCACCGCGATCGTCGCCGGCAGATCGACCTGATGAACGTCGAGCCTCGCGCCGCGCCGGATCCCGGGTCCGACCATCACCAGCGGCGTGCGGCGCTCGACCGGATCGATGCCGCCGTGATGGCCGCGATCGCTGGTTCCGTGATCGCTGGTCACGATCACCGTCGTCTCGGGTCCCATCTTCGAGACGATGAGGCCGAGGTCGGTATCGATCTCGCGGATCTTGGCCTCGAAGCGGTCGTCCCACGGCGTCCACATGTGGCTCGCGTTGTCGACGCCACCGAAGTGAACGACGGCGAGCTCCCACGACGGATCACTGGCGAGCTCGCGCACGTGCCTGGTGATCCTCCGGTCGTAGCCGTTGACCGGGCGCGCGAACTTGATCAACCCCGGCTTCGACGTGGTCACTCTCGCCAGCGCATCGGGGAACAGCTGGAACCAGGTCTCGTTGCCGATCGCGACCGCGCGGCCGCCGCGCGCCTTGATCCGCGCGAACAGGTTGTCATCTTCGACCGCCGGCAAGCTCCAGTTGCGCGCGAGGTCGGCGAGGCTCGGCGACATCCCGGTGGCCATCGCGCGCACGCCGACGCCGGTCATCGTGATCGCCGTGGTCGAGGCCTCACCCGTGGCGCCGCGCTTCGCGAGCGCGTTCAGCTCGGGCATCCAGCCGGTCTCGAGCGCGGTGTCGTAGCGCAGGCCATCGACGACGATCCACAGCACGCGCTTGGCCAGCCGAGGCGGCGGTGCCTCGGTGACGACCGGTAGCGCCGGCACCACCGGACTGAAGAAACCGCGCACGCACGCGATCACCGCGGCGACGCAGACGGCGCAGGCGACGAGGCCGCGCCGGCGTTCGATCAGAAGTTGCACTCCGACGTGCAGGCGGAACCGGACGTGATCGCGTCGCACGTCGCGCCGTTGATGCAGTCGATGCACACCTGCGGGATCCCCTGGCCGGTGCTGTTGTCGCTACTGAAGCTGCCGCTCTGGGTCACGCATTCTTCGACGCAGTTGCCGCTGCTGGCGCTGCTCGAGAAGCCGCTGAACGAGCTGGTCTCCTCGAAGCACGTGCAGAGCTTGGTGCATGCCTGCCGCAGCGAGGGATTGCCGCCGCCGCCGCCGCTGCCACCACCACAACCGATCGCGAACACTGCCGCCGTCAGAAGAACCCGCAACATGGGCCGACGCTATCACGGGCCGAGCTCGCGGGCGGTCACCGAAACGGCCCGCTGCCTTCGGGTGCGACCACCTTCTGGAAGCCCATCCCGTCGCGGATCCGCACCGCCGAGAACATCGTCATCGCGCCGCACCCGTCGCAGACCGCGACGCGCACGCGCCCGAGCCTATCGAGGCTGCGCTCGGTCGAGATCCAGAACGTGCCGCACTGACAGATGCGGCACGACCGCAGCGCCTGCTCGAGCGGCCGCCGCTTGAGCGCCTCGATCCGTCGCGTCAGCTCCCCGATCACCTCCGAGGCGGTGTCGCCATCCTCTTCGCCGGCCTCGCGCCAGGCGACCGTCAGCGAAATCAGCACTCGCTCCATCTCGTCGACGTTGTCGGTGGCGAGGACCTGCCTGGCGGCCACCGCGACGGCGTCGAGCTCCTCGCGTTTCTGCTTCCTGCCCATCGGTTGACCTTCGCATGACCGGTGGGCAATTTTCTTCGTCGCTACGCAGGGATGGAGTCCGGAGCGTGCTAACGTCGGTTGCGCGTGGCCGACGACACCATGCCGAATATGTCGATCGATCCGCTGGAGGCGCGGGTCGTCGTGTTCCGTCAACAACCGGAGGCACGCGGCTTTCAGCAGCTTCGCCAGGAGCTCCGCGATGCCGGACGCGGCGAACTGCTCGCGGAGCTGTGCGCGACCTGGGCGCAACACGAGCGCGATCCGATCCGCGCGGCCGATGCGTGGAGCGAGGCCGGCGAGGCGATGGCGGTGCTCGGCGAGACCGCGACGGCGATCGAGTATCTGCGGACGAGCCTCGACCTCGACCCGACGAATCATCGCTCGGCGGATCGCCTGCTCGAGATCGTCGAACCGAGCGATCCGGCCGCGGCGGTCGAGATCATCGAGCTCGAGCTCGGCGAGCTGGCGAAGCGCGACAAGACGCGTCGCGACAAGGCCGGACAACAGGAGATCACGGCGCGGCGCGCGGCGCAGCACAGGCGCGCGGCCGAGCTGTGGAACGATCATCTCGGGCGCGTCGATCGCGCGCTGTGGCACTGGCAGCAGGCGTGGCGGCTCGAGCCGCAGCGCACCGAGGCCCTCGAGGCAGCGCGGCAGCTCTACCTGTCGCTCGGCGACGAGGGCATGGTCGCCAAGCTCTACCAGGCGGAGCTCGAGGTGCTCGGCAGCGCCCCGGCGGCGGCCGGCAAGAAGGCGCAGATCCGCTATCAGCTCGGCGTGCTCGCGCTACGCGGCGGCGATCTCGAGGCGGCCGCGAACCACCTCGAGGAGGCGAGCAAGCTCGATCCGACGTCGCTCGAGATCGCCGAGAAGCTGGCCGAGGTCTACGCGAGCCCGAACTTCCGCGAGGGCCAGACGAGGCACAAGGCCGGCGAGCTGTTCGTCGAGGTCGGCCGCCGGCGGATGACGCGCGACGATGCCACCGGCATCAACTATCTGCGCCGCGCGGTCGGCATCGATCCACACAGCAAGAGCACGAGCGGTGCTCTCGAGGAGGCGCTGCAGAAGAGCTCGGAGTGGGACGAGCTCGATCGCGCGTTGCGCCACCGCACGGCGATCCTGACGGATCCCGACGAGCGCGCGAGCGTGCTGCGGCGACGCGCGGCACTCTATCGATCGCAGAAGCCGGATCGCGCCGGCCTCAAGGAAGTGCTCACCGAGCTGCTCGCGTACGAGCGGCCGGGCAGCAAGATCGCGCGCGAGCTGCGCGAGCTGCTGCGCGAGGATCAGGAGTGGGAGGCGCTGTCGCGGCTGATGGAAGCCGAGATCAATGCGATGGGTCAGGATCCGGACACGCCGGCCGATGACCTGGTCGCGGAGATCCTCGAGCTCGCCACCGTCGCGCGCGAGCACATGGGCGATCGCGATCGCGCCGCCGAGCTGCTCCATCAAGCGCTCGGCGTGTCGCCCACCCACGAGGAAGCGCTCGCGCGATACGTCGATCACTTCCGCGAGCGCCGCGACTGGCGCGGGCTCATCGATCTGTCGGAGTTCGCGCTCGACAACCTGATCGAAGCGGGTGCCGAACCCGACGAGATCGTGCGCCGGCTGGAAGAGATCGCGCAGCTCGCGGAGCTGCGGCTCGGCGATATCGATCGCTCGATCGAGGTGTGGGAGCGGATCCGCGAGTACGAGCCGACCAGTCCGAAGGTGGCCGAGGCGATGCGCCGGCTGACCGCGCGGTCGACGATGTGGAAGCAGCTGGTCGCCCAGCTCGAGCACGAGGTCGCCACCGCCGTCGATCCGGTGATCCGCGTCAACGCGCTGAAGAAGATGGCGCAGACGTATCGCGAGCGGCAGATCGATCCGCGCCGCGCGATCGAGCTGTACGAGGAAGTGATCGTCAACAACCCCGACGACGATCAGACGCTGAAGGCGTTGATGGAGCTCTACGAGCGCGAGGGCGACGATGCCGGTCTCGCGAGCTCGCTGCGTCGCTTGCTCGAGCTCGAGGAGCGCCGGCTCCAGGAGTCGCTGCGTCGCCAGGGCAAGCCGGCCGAGACCGGCAAGCTCGAGTGGCCCGTCGCCAAGCGCGCGGAGCGGCTGACGCAGCTGCGCCGGCTCGCGCTGCTCTACGAGACGCGCCTCGCGGATGTCGATGGCGTGGTCTACGCGTGCAGCGCGGTGCTCGAGCTGCTGACCGGCGATCGCGACGCGCTCGATCGGATGGAGCGCGTGCTCGAGAAGGCCGGCGATCCGCGCCTCGAGCAGACCCTCGAGTACCACGCGAGCTCGGCGACCTCGCCGGCGGAGCGCGCGAAGCTGCTCAAGCGGCTCGCCCGGTTCGCCGAGGCGCGCGAGGACGACGTGATCGCGCTCGATCGCTGGGAGCAGACGCTGCGGACGTCGCCCTCGGATCCCGATGCGCTCAACGCGCTGTCGGTGCTCTACGACAGGGCGCAGCGCTGGGGCGAGCTCGCGCAGGTGCTCGAGCGCCTCGACGGCGGCAAGCCCCTGCCCGCGCCGGGCACGCCGGAAGCCGCGGTGCGCGCGATGGCGCTCGAACGCTACGCGACCGTGCTCGATACCCACCTCGAGGACGCGACGCGCGCGATCAAGGCGTGGCACCGGCTGCTCGAGCTGACGCCGAAGAACCGGACCGCGCTCGACGCGCTGGCGCGGCTGTATCGCAGCGCCGGCAAGTGGCGCGAGCTGGCCGACATCCTCGGCGCGCAGGTCAACCTCTACTCCCAGAGCGCGTTCCCCGAGGATCGCGAGAAGGCGTGTCAGGCCGCGCTCGAGCGCGCCGAGATCTTCGAGGAGCGGCTGGGTGCACCGGGTGAGGCGATCAAGGTCCTCGATCTGCTGATCCGCGAGCTCAACCCGAATCACCTCGACGCGCACACCGCGCTGCGCCGGCTGCACGAGGCGCGCGGCGACTTCGATGCCGCGGTGCGGATCGCCGAGCGCGAGATGTACCTGTCTCCGGAGACCCCGCGAAAGATCGCGCGCGGTCTCGAGATCGGCCTGATGTGCCGCGATCGGCTCAACAACCCGACGCGCGCGTTGCAGGCGTTCAAGCGCGTGCTCGAGCTCGACGCCGAGCAGGACGAAGCGCTCGCCGCGACCGCGGATCTGCTCGCGCGCCTCGGCCGCTGGAAGGAGCACGTCGCGATCCTCGAGCGCATGCTCGCGTTCGCGCCGGGTCGCGACGATCCATCGGTGGCCCCCGAGCACGTCGCCGGCTGGGCCGAGCATCGCCGCACGCTGGTGCAGCGGATCGCCGCGGCCACCGCCGACAAGCTCAACGACCCCAAGGCCGCGTTCCGCTGGTGGCGGCGCGCGCACGACGAGGCGCCCGACGAGAGCACGCTCGCCGACGTCCGCCGCGCCGGCGAGGCGTACGGCCTGTGGCGCGAGCTCGGCGAGGTCCTCACCGACGAGCGCAAGCGCCTGATCCAGATCGGCGGCGGAGTCTCTGCGCCCACCGGCGCCCCGCTCGCGCCCGCCGAGCCGGAGCGGTTCGTCGCGCTGTCGCGCGAGCTCGCCGGCCTCGACGAGCGCAAGCTCGCCGACAAGCCGCGCGCGATCGCGGTGC
>JAEYYY010000256.1 GCA_023430775.1 Pseudomonadota bacterium | reverse complement strand
TCCTCGATCCAATTCCTCGCGGCGTCGACCTCCGCCGGACGCGATCCGCTACGCTCGCGGCGATGTCGATCCGCCGCGTCCATCACCTCAACTGCGCGACCATGTGCCCGGTCGCGGGGTATCTGCTCGGCAGCAACAAGCCGCGCGGCCGGATGGTCGCGCACTGCCTCCTGATCGAGACCGCGCGCGACGGCCTGGTGCTCGTCGATACCGGCTTCGGCACCCGCGACGTCGAGGGCCAGACGCCGCTGTCGACCCCGTTCAAGAAGCTCGTCGGTCCCACGCTCGATCACGCCGAGACCGCGATCGCCCAGGTGCGCGCGCTCGGCTTCGATCCCGAGGACGTTCGCCACCTGATCGTCACCCACCTCGATCTCGATCACGCGGGCGGCCTGGTCGACTTTCCCCACGCCAAGGTGCACCTCCACGCGCGCGAGCACGCCGCCGCGATGGCGCGGTCATCGCTCAAGGAGCGCGAGCGCTACCTGCGCGCGCACTGGCAGCATGGCCCCAAGTGGGAGGTCTACAGCGAGGACGGCGACACCTGGCGCGGCCTCCCCGCGATCACGAAGCTGCGCGGCCTCGACGCCGACCTCGGCCTGTTGCCGCTGCACGGCCACACCCGCGGTCACTCGGCGATCATCGCGAAGGCGAACGACCGCTGGCTGGTCCACGCCGGCGATGCCTACTTCCATCACGGCACCGTCGACGGCACCGGTACGCCGGTCGGCTTCGCGCTGTTCGAGCGCGCGACCCAGATCGATTCCGCCGCTCGCCGCGCGTCCGTCGGTGCGCTGCGCCAGCTCCGGCACAGCTTCTCCGACGTCGACATCTTCTCGGCGCACGACCCGATCGAGTTCGAGGCGCTGCGCGCCCGCAGCAACTGAGCTACTGCTTCGACTTGCTGATCGGTCCGTTCGCGCCGGCCGGCTGCGTGACGTCGTCGAGCGTCAGCTCGGCGAGCATGTCCTTGAACTCGACGCGCGCGAGCATGATCTTCTCTTCCTGGTCGACGATCGAGATCGTCGTCTTCTGCACGCGCGAGCTGATGTCCTTCATCTTGGTCTTGAGGTGGCCCATCAGATCGTTGCCGGTCTTGACCGCCTGCAGCGTCAGGATCTGCGCGTGGAGCTCGTCCATCCGCTCCTTGTAGTCGGTGAGCCGGCGGCGCAACGAGTCCTGCTCGGTCGCCAGATCGATCAGCTTCTTGTGCACGCCGAGGAGCTTCTTCAACGAGTCCTTCAGCTCCTTGTTACCTTCCGGCGCCTCGACGTAGACCTTCATCATGTCGAGCGTGACGTCGGCGTTGAGGTCGAGCGTGCGCTCCATCGGCGTCGCCTCGGCGATCTCGATGTGCTTGACCTCGTGCGGCTTGAGCTCGACGTAGAACAGGTGCGCGTCGCCGATCCGCTCGAACTCGGACGGCTGGTTGATCAGCGTCCAGCCCTTCGGGATGGTGTGGCGCACGAACACCTTCGCCTGCTGGCCCATCCGGTTGGTCAGCGTCAGCTTCTTGCGGCGGATGTGCTGGACCTCGGCGGTCAGGATGCCGCGCTGGAGCGTGACCAGCCGCGACAGCTTGTTCTCGTCGTTGTCGGTGCGCTCGACGACGACCTGGCGATCGAGCGCGTACGGCACCACCGCCGACGCCTTCGGCGGAATCGGCTCCGTCAGGCCTTCGCCGATGAAGCGCTCGTCGCCGTAGACGGTGACCGGACCGGTCTCGAGCGTCGAGTCGGTCGGGTTGCGGAACCGCACCGCACGGAAGGCGAAGTTCGCGTTGCCGCGCACGCTCTCGGCGTCGTAGAGGTAGACGACCTCGCCCTCGGTCTCGTTGCGCACCATCGACACCATCGCGGATGCGCCGCGCTCGACGGTCATCGGCGTCGGGCTCGCGAAGTGACTCTCGCCGACGGGCGCCGCCGTCAGGTCGGCGACCTTCTGCACCTGCGGCTTCTCGTCCGCCGTTGCCGCCGACTGGACGAGGCGCACGCGCTCCTGCGCATTCGGCTCGACCTTCGCGACGACCTTGATCCGGTTCGGCGCGACGCCGGCATCGATCAGCTGGTTCTTGACGATGGTCGCGCGGTCCGTCGCGCGGCGCTGGCCGTCACCGCCGCGGTTCGCATCGGCGTAGCCCTCGATCACGATCGAACGGTTGTTCTTCATCAGATTCTTCGCCAGCTCGCGCATCTTCTGATCGCCCTGCTGGACGCGCGGATCGTTGGGCGGCGGCGGTGCCGGCTGCGCGGGCGCGGTGGCCGTCCGCGTCGGTCGCTTCGCCGCCTTGCTCGCACGATACCTGCCGCCGCTTGATGATCCGGTGACCGCCACGCTCTCGGCCGCAGGCGCCGCGTAGTCCTCCTCGCTGTCGCCGGCGCTCTTCTTGTCGCGCACGGCCACGCGCTTGCTCGCGATGTTGTCGGGATGGCCCTCGGGGCGGCGGATCTCGCCGTCGTCGAGGTTCGCCAGCTCGGCCTCGCCACCCGTGGCATCGGCCCCGCCGCCGTACGGCGAGATGCCGCTCGGCGGTGCGATCGCGAAGCGCTCCTCGGTCTGGAGCTGCTCGCGCTGGACCTGACGAACGCTCCACAGATCGTACTTGAACGACAGCGCGCTCGACGACCCGACGCCGACCAGCACGCCCTTCCAGTCCTCGCCGCTGGTGTTGTCGACGATCGCCCAGCCCTCGAGTAGCACCTTGCCCTTGTCGCCGACGACCACGCGATACGACGGCTT
>JAEYYY010000253.1 GCA_023430775.1 Pseudomonadota bacterium | reverse complement strand
GGGCAGTCCTGGGGGCAGCCCGCGTTGTTCTCGCCCTCGTCACACACGCCGTTCGGCGCGCCGACGCAGGCCGTGGTCACGCAGTTCGCGATGATGTGCGTGCCGGTCGGTGGAGCGTTCGGGTCGTTGACCTTGAGGATCTGGTTGTTGCCGCCCGGGCACTGCGCGGCGTCGACGATGATCTCCCAGCACGGCTCCGGGCCGGTGCCGCACTGCGGAAGCACGGTCTCCTGCTGGTTCTCCTGACCGAAGTTGTTGACGTACGACACGGTGCAGTCGAACGGCACCGCGAGGTTGCCGGTGATGCAGGGGTTACCGATGGCGGCCTTGAGGAGCTCGCCGATCAGCTGCAGACCACCGGACAGGTCCTCCTGGCAGATCGTGACCTGCGTGCTGCGGTTCGGGAACTGCGAGAGGAAGAACGAGAGGCGAATCGGCGGATCGGCGACCTCGTCGTCGTTGGTGTTGAGCACACCGTCCGCGCCCTCGTAGCGGCACGAGTGCGCGAGCGCCGGCTGCTGCTGGCCGTTGACGGTGCGGAGCTCGACCGCGAACGGGTCGTTGGTACCGAGGATGCCGGCGACGATGACCTTGCTGTCGTCGTCCTTCAGACCCTTCAGGAAGTCGACGTACTTCGACACCTTCTGGACGTGCGCCGAGGCGTCGTCCGGGTGGCACTGATCCTTGACGCCGACCTGGTTCATCGCCGCGTCGCTGCTGCCGCCGACATCGCACTTGACGCCGAACCGCGTGCAGCGGAACGACTGCTGTGGGCCGAGCGGACCGCCGTCGGGGCCGAGCAGGGTGGAGTGAGACATCGAGCAGTCGTCTTCGTCGGCGAGGAAGATCACGGCGAGGAACGCGTCCTGGCGGATGAAGCCGGCGTTGGCCGGGTTGTTCTCGAGTGCGCGGCGCATCGCGTGGAGGTGCTGCTCGAAGCCGCAACCGGTGGCGCCGATCGAGGCCATGCGACCGAAGCAGGCGGCCAGATCGCCGCCGCTGCAACCGTCGTAGTTCTTCTGGCGCGAGCCGTCCGGCAGCTTGATGTCACTGATGAACGTGCCGGTGACTTCCGAGCCGGTCTGACCGGGAAGCAGGCGACCGTCCTTACCGGTGTTCCCACAACCGCCCTGCCCGACGCCACCGACGCCGGGACCCGGCGACGCATCCTCTTCACCCTTGGTGCCCATGTCCGAGGACACGACGCCGATGTGCACGTCGGGCAGGCCGCCCTGAATCGTGTTGAGGACGTTGATGAAGTTCGGGAAGTTGTTCCTCAGGTTTGCCTGCTTGTCCAGCATCGACACCGAGTCGTCGATGACGAACAGGATGTCGACGTTCCGGTTCAAGTTGACCGGGATGTCCTTGAACTCGACGCGACCTTGCTCGGGGTTGACCTCCGAGATGGTGCGATCGGGACATGCGGCCAAGAGGCCGACCGAGAGAAGTCCGAAAAGAGACGAAGTGACGGCACTGCGCATGGGCGCACCTCCAACTAGCTCGCGCAGCATAGAGCAACTCGAAGCCCAGTTTCAGTTGCGAGCAGTTTCAAACGCTTACTTTTCTCGTCGTGCCATCACGCTGCCAACTTCGTTGGCGATTCGGATCGATCGTTGGCACCGTAAGTTCGCTGAACTGCTCACGCTTCGGGTAAGGAACGAGCATCCTGATCGATCGCCGCGATCTCGTCGGCCGGCAACTCGCGTTCGTCCATCCACGCCAGACCGACGATCGCGCGGATCGTCCCGCTCGCATCCTTGACCGGCAACGCCACGGCAGCCTTGCCGTCGACCGCTTTCGCGCCCGGCTTCACCGCGCCGCTGGTGTCTTCCTTGAGGTTACAAGTTTGGATCGGCTTGTCGTGCTGCCACGCGAGTCCAGCCATGCCCTTGCCGAGCGGGATCGCCCTCGTCAGCTCGATCACCTGCGGCGGCAAGTTGTGCGCGGCGGCGATCGCGAGGTGATCGCCGTCGACGAGGTGCACGCTGCCGGCGACCGCGCGATGGCGAGAGAGGAAGTCACGCAGCCAGGTGGTGAAGCGCTCGTCCATGCCGTGGCTCATAGCATGGCGAGTCACTCGACGATCGTTCGCACGGCGCACTCCAAGATCAGTAGCGACAGCTCCGACGGCGGGAACCAGTTCTCGAGCTCGAGCTTCTGCTTCGACGCGTCGGTGCAGATGATCGGATCCGGTGCGATCTGCCAGCACGTCTGGTTCGAGTCATCGCATCGCGGCAGCACGGCTTCGTCGCCGCTCTCGAAGCGGAACCATGCCGCGCAATCGAACTGATCGCCCGGCGTGTCCGGATTGATATCGGGGATCGTTTGCTCGAAGCACGCGGCGCCGAGCGACGTCCTGATCGGCTGCAGGATCAGCTCGAGCATCGGCACCAGATCGTCGGAGCACAGCGAGCTGAAGGTGTTGCGATGGGGGAACTCGTCGAGGAAGGCTTGCAGGCGGACACCCGGTTGCGCCGATCGCTGATCGATCGAGCACGACGGCTCGACGGTGCGCGTCTGCGCGTCGGCGGTGAATGGCTCGGCGGGACCGAAGCCACCGGCGACGATCACCTTCGTCGGATCAGACTTCGTGGCCTTGAGCGCCGCGGCGATCTCGGCGACCGCGACCAGATCGGTGGACTCGATGCACGAGAACGCGTCGGCACCGGCGAGGAAGGTCGAGTGGCGGAACGAGCAGTCGTCGTTCGCCGTCAGGAACGCGACCATCAGGATCGCGTCCTCGCGGAGGAAGCCGGTGTTGGCGGGATTCGCGATCGCGCGCCGCACGGCCTCGAGAGGACGCGGGAACGCGCAGCCCGTCGGCAGGGCATCGAACGTGGCGGCGAGCGCGTCGTCGAGCGAGCCCTCGTAGTTGAGCTCGCGGTTGCCGCTCGGCAGCCGCCTGTCGGTGAAGAAATTTCCGATCGCGCCCTCGGCTCGCGCGATGCCGGCGTCGCCGTTGACGGTGCAGCCGGCGATCGGTGACGCGCTGTTGTCTTCGGCGCCGCGCGTCCCGACGTCGGTGGTGATCACGCCCAGGTGGAGGTCGGGCATCCCGAACTGGAGGCCTTCGATCGCCGCGACCAGCGCATGGGCGTTGGCGGACAGGTTCGCGCGGTGCGCAGCCATCGCCGGGGAGTTGTCGACGACGAACAGCAGATCGAGCTCGGGCTGACCGAGCAGCGGGATCTGGCGCTGCACGACATAGCTGGTGGTGACCGGACCCGATGGCGCCACGGGTTCCGAGCACGCCATCACCACGCACAAGGCGAACCACCGATGCATGCGCGGGTGAGGAGCAAGCCGATGGCCAAAAGTGATCTGTCGCATTCCGCGCAGTTGCTGACGCAGGCCGCCAACACGGTTGGCGCTCGCGAGCGTGGTGAAGCGGACGGTGCGTGGTAGCGTGGGATCCAGTGGCGAGTGGGATCACCACACCGTCGGAGTCTGCGCCGGCATCGGCGCCGTTCGAGTTGCCCGCGCGCTCCCTGCAGCGCGTGCTCCTGGTCGCGCCCGACGACGATGCGCGGCGCGCCTTGCACCTGCTGCTCGATCGCGCCGGCAAGCAGGTCGCCGCGATGAGCGAGGTCGCCGCGGCGAAGCGCTATCTGACGACCACCGGGTGCGACGTGCTGTTCGCCGCGCCCGACGCTGCGAAGGAGCTCGCCGTCGATCGCCACGCGCCGATCATCGCGATCCTGAGGACGCGCGATCACGCCGCCATGCTCGATCTGCTCGAGGCCGGCGTCGCCGACGTGATCGCGGAGCCGATCGACGATGTCGCGGTCACCCTCGCGCTGCGCCACGTCGCGCGCGCACCACAGCTCGAGATCAAGGCGCCGACCGCGTCGTCTCCATTGATCGGTGATGGCGAGAGCATGCAGCGGCTGCGTGCGACGATCTTGCAGGTCGCGAAGACGCGCTCGACGGTGCTGATCCTCGGCGAGAGCGGCACCGGCAAGGAGCTGGTCGCGCGCTCGATCCACGAT
>JAEYYY010000232.1 GCA_023430775.1 Pseudomonadota bacterium | reverse complement strand
TAGCAGACCAGGGATCCGAACCTGTCGCGGCAAGCAGTGATCCGAAGTCGGGCGAGCGCAGCTCTGCGGGCGTGCCCCACCCCGTCGACGAGCCACCTGGCATCGTCGACGACGATTGCGACGTCTGCGATTCGCTCGCCGATCCGGAAGGACCACCTGCGAGTGAAGGCGACGCCACCGCATCTTGCCCCGCGACGGCCATCGCCACCAGCTGCGGGCTGATCGCGTCGAGCGGGATCGACGGTGCACCCGGCACGTTTGCGATCTGTTGCGGGACCGCACCCGGCGATGCCGGCGCGCTGACGCCGCGTCCCGTGGTCAACGACTCCGGGGTCGGGACCGGGACGAGCGAGTAGCCCATCTCGTCGGCCATCCGCGCGAGCATGATGCCGATCGTGTTCGGATCGTCGGCGGAGAACGCCGGAGCGCCGACCGCCGCCGGCGCGGCCGCGGCACCTGCGAGACCGGGTGTCGACTGCGCGATACTCGGACCGGGGTTGTGCGGCACGCCGCCGAGCTCGCCGCGATCGCCGGCCTGCCCGAACAGCGCACGCAGCTCGTGCGGCGGGAGGTAGCCGGATCGCTCGTCGGACGAGGAGGACATCTAGTTACGCGCCGTAGTCGTGGTAGCGGTCGACCTCGACACCTTCGAGCACGCCCATCGCGTCCTCGACGAGCGCCGCGGCGGAGCAGTAGAGCGAGATCAGGTAGCCGGCCGCGCCCTTCTGGTTGATGCCCATGAAGCGGATCGACAGCGACGGCGAGACCTCGCCCGGCAGGCCCGGCTGGAACAGGCCGACGACACCGCGCTTCTTTTCGCCGGTGCGCAGCAGCATGATGTCGGTCTTCTTGCCGCTGATGTGGAGCTTGTCGCTCGGCACGAGCGGGATGCCGCGCCAGGTCAGCATCGGCGTGCCGAACAGCGTCACCGTCGGAGGTGGCACGCCACGGCGGGTGCATTCGCGACCGAACGCCGCGATCGCGCGTGGGTGCGCGAGGAAGAAGCTCGGCTCCTTCCAGACCCGCGCGATCAGCTCGTCGAGATCGTCCGGCGTCGGCGCACCACCGCGCGGCTTGACGCGCATGGTGTCGTGGACGTTGTTGAGCAGGCCGTACTGACCGTTGTTGATCAGCTCGTCCTCCTGCTTCTCCTTGATCTTCTCGACCGCGATCGTCAGCTGCTCCTTGGTCTGATCCATCGGGCTGCGGAACAGATCGGAGACGCGCGTGTGCACCTCGATCGTCTTGGTGCAGACGTTGAGCACGTACTCGCGCGGCTTCTCCTGGTAGTCGACGAGGTCGAGCGTGCGATCCTCGTGATCTTCCGGGTTGCAGTTGATGTTGAGCTTGTCGTCGATGACGCGGTTGACGCGATAGACGCCGGCCTCGACCGGAGTCCACGGCAGCAGCTGGACCAGCCAGCGCGGGGTGATGCCTACCCACTGCGGGGGCGTCTTCGTCGTGTTGGAGAGTTGCCGCGCGGCGCGTTCGCCGAGCGTGCGGCGATCATCGGAAGAGTCGGCCATGGTTTGGCCGCGGTCTTAACACGGCGGGATCGAGCGATCTCGACACACGCCGTGCGATTCCGTCGCGATCTCTGCGAGATTCTCCGCCGTGATGTCGCGGCCTCCGCAATTGCAGACGGGTGACGCATGAAGCCACGCGGTGCCAAGCCGATCAGCGCGGCGGCGCTGCGCGCGGCGAAGCTGTCCCACGTTCCGGGAGTCACGATCGCGGAGGCATGTGAACGCTTCGCCGTCACCAAGGCCGAGGTCGCGCGCGCGCGCAAGACGCCCGAGAGCCGGCCCTCGCTCGCCGAGCTCGCACTCGCGGCGCTGACGAAGAACGGCACGCGGCAGAGCGGCGACACCAGCGAGCTCGCCGGCGTCGCGAGCTGGATCGATTACATCAACAAGGACGGCTGCACCGCCGACGACGTCCGCGCGCTGCTCGGCACCCTCGTCAGCTTCGAGGGCGAGCGCTGGCGGTTCGCAGGCAGCTGGCCCTAAAACGTGATCTTGCCGAGCGCCGTGCGATAGCGCTTCGCGCGCCGCGCCGCGACGACATCGAAGATCAGCGTCGCCAGGCACTCGCCGGCGAACGCGAGGGCGAAGCCGGTCAGCTTGGGGCGATCGGTCTCGCGGCCATACGCGGCCAGCCCGATGCCGCCGGCGATGCCGACGCCCTCGACGATCTTCAGCACGAGGAACTGCTTCTCGACGCCGCGCATCCGCTTCTCCTCCCGGCGCACCCAGTCCTCCGGATCGACATCGATCGTCTTCCCGAACTTGCCGATCCGGCGGACCGAGCTGACGTTGACGAACACACCCGCGAGCAGGTGCAGCGACCCGAGCCCGAGCAGCGGATACGAGGCGTACGTGAAGCTGTCGCGACCGTCGGCGGTCGCGTACAGCGCGCCACCGAGCGACAGCCCGGCGACGCCCATCCCGATCAGCGTGAAGCCGCCGTAGATCTCGCCGCGGAAGTAAGCCTTCATCGCGCCGAGCGCGGGCTCCTTGTCGGCGGGCGGCGCCTCGAAGCGCGCGACGGCCTCGGAGGTCGGTGCCGGAGACTCCGCGCGCGCCGATGCCGCGAGCACGCCGACGACCACGAGCGCGATCCACCAGCGAGCGGCTGTCATGCCGCGGACGATAACCTAGCGACGGCGGTCGGAGGCCATGCGCGGCTCGAGCATGCGGATCTCGGCGGCGGCGTCGGCGTGCCCCGGCTCGATCTCGAGCACCTGCTTGAAGTGCAGCAGCGCCTCGCGGACGCGACCGAGGATCCGCTCGACGCGGCCGAGATAGAACCGCGCCGTCATCGGCTTGTCGGACTTGCGGATCGCTCGCTCCATCACCTTGCGGGTCTCCGCGGCGATCAGGTTCTTGTCGGGAGCCGCGCAGAACTTCGCCCACGCCAGCATCGCGGCGTAGTCGACATCCATCGGCGCCAGCTCGGTCGCCTTGACCAGCTCGAGCACCGCCTCCATGACGTCGTCGCGGCGCAGCGCCATGACGCCGCGATGGAACGCCTCGTCGGCGAGCACCGGCGGCGGCTTCGAGCGCGACGCCGGACGTTCCTGTGGGCGCGGCGGTTGCGGCGGCGTCGGCGTGAACGTGCGAGATAGCGCGATCGGAGCGACCCGCTGCGACAACCGGCGCGGCGTGATCGTGCGCGACGCGACGGGGACATCCGCGGTCCTGGTCCGCGGGGTCTCGAAGAAGTTGTCCTCGGTGACCGTGCGTGGTCCGGGCGGTCGGATCGCCGGCGGCGCACCGACCTCGGTGCGCTGACGCGCCGGGTGCCACTCGGTGGTGCGCGTGCGCGTGGCGATGTCCTCGATCGTCGCCGGCCTGCGGAGGTTCGTCGTCTCGGCGCGGCGCGACTCGGGCTCGGGCACCGCCTCGAGCACCTCGCAGGCACCGCCGGCGACCAGCGCGTAGACCATCGACTGCACGTAGCGCGGCTCGATCTCGCGATGGCGAGCGTCGATCTCCGGCACCGTCGCGCCATCGCGCAGATCCTCGACGATCGGTGCCAGCTCCGGTCCGAAGTCGTAGACCGCGAGCTCGGCAGTCGGCAGGATGCGGAATCGCGAGCCGAGCTTGCGCAGATCGGTGGTGAGCCGGGTCTCGGAGAGGTTCATCCGGATGCCGAGCGCGAGCACCGTGCGGACGTCGACCTCGAGGCCGGCGATCACCGGGAGCGTGATCACCGGATCGAGCCGGTACTCTCCGCGATCGATCGAGAACGTGCGCGCGGCGCGCTGGATGATCGCGCGGCGGCGCAGCTTGATCGCGTGCTCCATCGACAGCTTGCCGGCCTCGATCACGATCTCGTGCTCGTCGCGGCTGGGCGACGCGGTGACTCGCTTCTGGATCGCGGCCACCTGCCCTGCGGTGACCAGGTGATTGGTGAGGGCGATGCGGACGACGGCATCGACCGTCATCGGCGAGCTGGCCGCGACGATCGCGCCATCGACAAACGCGATGCGATAGAGGCGCGCATCATCACCGCGGAGCTGCAACTGACCGGTCAAGCGGCGGTTGGCGATCGATGCGAGCGTCGCTCCCCACGGTTCGTCACCTACCCGCCCGGCGATGCCACCAACGGAGGCGGTAGACATGGATCGATCAGAGCAAACTCGCGAACCCTCGATCAAGAATCCAGATCTTGGTGTCCGCACACACAGACGTGATCGTGTGCGGTCCGGTGTGTACGATGCCGCGCATGGCGCGCAAGAACCGCGGCACCGACGATGTCTTGAAACAGCTCCGTGCGTTCGGGCTCGCGTATCCGGGATCGCATACGAAGAGTCCCTGGCCCGGGCATCTCGATCTCGCGGTCAAGGACAAGACGTTCGCGTACCTGTCGCTCGAGGGCGAACCGCTCCGGATCTCCTGCAAGCTGCCGCAGTCGAGCGCGGTCGCGCTGATGCTGCCGTTCTGCAAGCCGACCGCGTACGGCCTCGGCAAGAGTGGCTGGGTGTCGGCGGACTTCGCCGAACACGCACCCGACATCGCCATGCTCGAGGCGTGGATCGACGAGAGCTACCGGGCGCA
>JAEYYY010000229.1 GCA_023430775.1 Pseudomonadota bacterium | reverse complement strand
GGCGCCCGGTATCGGTAGCGGTGCAGCGGATCGCGCAGCTGTCGAGCGCGCCGCCGTCGAGCGCCACACCGCGCTGGCGATCAAGGCCGCCGATCAGCTCGCCGCCACCCACGCCGATGCCGAGCGCGTGTCCGCCGCCGCGATCGCCGCGATCGACCGCGCCGCGGCCGACGTCAAGACCGCACTCGAGGCTGACGCCAGGCGACGCTCGGAGGCTGCCGCCGAGATGCAGCGGATCGCCGAGGCCGCCGCTGCCACCGAGCGTGCGCGGCTGGCGCGCGAGGAGCGCGTTCGCGATCAGGCCGCCGCCGATGCGAAGCGCGAGGCCGAGGCCAAGGCCGCCGTCGAGCGCGTGCTTCGCCCGACCGGTGCGCCGCGGCTGCCCACCGAGGTTCGTCGCGCCGAGGATCTGAAGGTCGCGACCTCGGTCGCCAGCCAGGACAGCGCGGCCGAGCTCGCGAAGCGCCTCGGCGCCGCGCGCGCCAGGTCGGAGTCGTCGTCGCCGTTCGAGAAGCAGATCCTCGAGGACGACGTGCGCGCCGCGATCGAGATGCGGGCGCGCACCGAGAAGGAGATCCGCGCGGCGGCCGAAGCGCGCGCCGCGCAGGCGAAGCGGCGCACGCCGCCCGAGGGGACGATCCAGGTCGATCCGTCGCTCGATGCGGAAGCTGACAAGGCAAAGCGCGAGGCCGCGCTCGCGAAGCAGGCCGCCGAAGACGCGGCGGCAGATGCGCAGCTCGTCGCCGACGCAAGGGCCGCCGCGGAGAAGGCTGCAGCGGAGAAGGCCGCCGCGGAGAACGCTGCAGCGGAGAAGGCTGCAGCCGACAAGGCCGCAGTGGAGAAGGCGGCAGCCGACGAGGCCGCTGCCGACAAGGCGAAGCACGAGGCCGAGGTCGCGAAGCAGGCCGCGCTCGCGAAGCAGGCCGCCGAGGACGCGGCGGCGGACGCGCAGCTCGTCGCCGAAGCAAAGGCGGCCGCGGACAAGGCCGCTGCCGACGCGCAGTTCATCGCCGATGCGAAGGCCGCCGCCGATGCGAAGGCCGCCGCCGATGCCAAGGCGGCAGCGGATGCGAAGGCCGCCGCCGACAAGGCTGCCGTCGACGCCAAAGCGGCGAAGCAAGCCGCGCTCGCGAAGCAGGCCGCCGAAGATGCGGCAGCCGCGGCCGCGATCGAGGCAAAGTTCAAGGCCGAGGCCGACGCACGCGCGAAGGTCGATGCGGAGGAAGCCGCGAAGCGCCGCGCCGCCGAGGCCGCGGCGGCGATCGAGGCGAAGCGCCAGGCCGATGCCGAGCGCCAGGCGAAGATCGATGCCGCCGCGAAGGCCGCCGCCGACAAGGCCGAGGCGGATCTGCGCGCGGCGAGGGTGGTCGAGCCGGCGAAGGGCGACAGCAGCAAGCGCAACCGCGCGGCGAAGCGCGATGCCAAGCGCCGCGACGCGCTCGAGGCCAAGGCGATCGCGCAGGCGCGCGCCGAGGCCGAGGCCAAGGTCCGCGCCGCCGCGGCAACCGGCGACGACGATCGCACGGTGCCGCGCGTGCTGATCGATCCGATCGAGCTCGAGGAGACCACGCAGCCGCGCGAGCTCGTCGAGCCCGCGTCGTCGACGTCGACCGGCGAGGCCGCGAGCCTGGTCGCGCGGCTCCGCGATTCCTCGCCGCTGGTCACCGACGATCGGCCGACGATCGAGACGCCGCCGGTGGTCGTCGAGGAGACGCCGCACGCACGCGTGGCGGTCGCCGATCAGGTCCAGGTCACCACGACCGATCACACGGCGCGCCTGATCGCGACGCCGGTCGCCGTGATCACCGAGACCAAGCCCTCGGCAAACGATCCGAGTACCAAGCCGACCGCGCCGGTCGTGCTCGGCCGCGATGCGGCCGCGCCGTTCACCAAGGTCGATGTCTCGGCGCTGAGCTCCGATGCCGCGCCGGTCGCCACCACCGACGAGCCGTCCGACGGCGTGATCCGTGAATCGCTCGGCGGCGAGAGCCCGCGCATTCCCTTGCGGCCGCCGCCGGTCACCGAGATTCCAGACGATCGCCCCGGCGATGTCGATGGCGAGATCACCGCTCCGGTCACACGCGAGCAACTCGACAAGCAGCCGCAGGCGGAGCCATCGATCCTGGTCGCCGACCTGGCCGCGATTCACACCGCGGTCAGCGCGGTCGCCACCCAGCAAGCCGCGGCGCCACACACGGCGGATGCGACCGGCGGCAAGTCGGATGTCGCCGCCGCGCAGGCGGCGAAGGATGCCGAGGCCGCGTCCGCGGCGGCGTTCTCCGAGTTCGAGGAGGACTTCTTCCGCCAGGGCATGGAGGCAGAGAAGCAGCACCACAAGCCGTCGCCCGGCGACTCGTTCGACGATCTCGACGAGGGCTTCCAGCCGGTCGGCTTCTGGGATCGCCTCCTCGGCCGCAAGGGCAAGAAGGGCCCGGGGTCGAAGAAGAAGTGATGAGGCTCGTCGCGGGGCTGGTGGCGCTATGCGGCGTGGCCTCGGCCGACTCCGCGCGCCGTCGATACACGCTCGAGCCGCAGGAGCTCGCTGACGCTTACGACTTTGATCGAAAGACCCGTCTCGATCCCTGCGGTCCGGACGCTCTGGAGTTCCTCTCCAAGCTCGGAACGTTGAGGATCGACACGAAAGGTCGCGACATCCTGGTCAACGGAGAGGTCTGGCCCTTGTGGAAGGATCAGCCTGAAGGAATGACGATCGTCGTTCGCGACGACCTTCTGAAAGGCCTGCTCGTCGCGATCAACTTCGAGCGCCACAAGGGAGGCCGCGCGATCGGTTCTGTTGGTGTCGTCGCTCTCGGACCGAAAGATACGTTGAAGTGTGGCAGCGCCCGAGTGCTCTCGGGGCGCTACGCGAAGTGATCAGACGTCGTCATCGGTCGCCGGCGTGATCGGCGGCGTGAACGACGTACCCGAGAGCTGCGCCATCGCGGTCGACAAATTCGCGACCTCGACCGACGGCGGCGCGTTGCGCTCGAGCATGAACGCGCACGTGGCACACGAGGTCACCACCATGCCGCCACCGGTGGCATGCACCTCGGCGAGCCGGCGCTTCGCCATCTGATCGGCGACCAGCGGCATCGTCTTCGGCAACAGGCCGCCGCCACCACAGCACTCGGTGTCGCGCTTCGACCAGCCGAGCTCGCGCACCTCGACGAGTTGCGACAGCGCACGCCGCGGCTGGTCGACGACGCCGTTGTAGCGCGCGTGATAGCAGGGGTCGTGGTAGTAGACCGACTTCTTGTTGATCGGGCAGGCGAGGTTGGTGGCGACCGGCGCGAGTAGCTCGGCGAGCGACACGATCTCGGTGCGGAGGTTGATGCCCTCGGCCGGGTACTGCGACTTCATCGCGTAGAGACACGCGCTGCAGTTGATCGCGATCTTGCGGAAGCCACGCAGTGACGAGGCGACCCGGCCGGCGTGCCAGCGGAACAGATCGCGATGACCAGCGGCGAGCAGCGGGTAGCCGGCGCAAGCCTGCGGCGCCTCGACGAGCTTGACGTCCTCGAGGCCGACGCGCTCGAACAGCGCCAGCGAGGCGGCGATGTCCTTGGCACCCTTGTCGATCGCGTCGCAGCCCGGCCAGTAGCCGACCTCGCCCTGGGTGACCAGGTCGCCCTCGAACATCTGCGAGAGCTGCGCGGTCAGCCGGCGTTCGCGTGCGCGGAACCGCTCCGAGTAATTCGCGAGCGCGGGGTGTGGCGTGCCGTGCTGGACCGCCGCGGCGCGCGCGGTGAGCAGGACGAGGCCGGGCTCGTTGTCGTGATCGCAGTACATCGTGCAGTGGCGGCAGCCGGTGCACGCCCACAGCGGATCGGTGGCCTCCGCGGTCCACGGCACGCGGCCCAGGCGCAGCTGGTTCGCGCGGTCCATCTTGACCTGCGGGATGTAGGTCTCGCGACCGCTCGTCGTCGAGACCGGACACGCGTGCCGGCACATCTTCGGACAGAACGTGCAGTAGTCGAGCTGCCGCGCGACCGAGCCGGCGGAGAACTGATCACGCGGCTCATCCGCCATCTCGCGCGACGATAGCAGTTACGGCGCTTCGTCGCACTTCGCGACCCCGTCGAGATCGACGGCCGCGAGCGCGCACTCGACCTTGTGTGCGGGCGTCTCCTGGGTGCACACCGCCTGGAACTCGTCGCGCTTGGAGTCGATCACGGCCTGCTTGGACCTCGGGTCGGCAGGAGCGCCGTAGCGCCGGAACTCGAGCTCGATCAGGTGCGAGAGCAGGCGATCGCACTGCTCGACGGAGGCGCCGACAAGCGGTGCGGGCGCCGGTGCCATCGCGGGCGGCGGCTCGGGGCGCGCGAGCGGTTCTGCAGTCGGAGATCCGCCACACGCAGCGAGGGCGATCAGGCCGACCATGGCCCGCAGCGCCGGCATCAGTTGAGGCCGTCGACGCGTTCGCGAAGCTGCGCGAGGTCGCGCGCGATCCGCGGATTGGACGGCTCGAGGATCGCGAGGCGCTCGAGGACATCGAGCGATCGGGGCAGGTCACCGTTGCGGCCATAGATGCCGGCGAGGTTGACGAGCATGCGGGCGACGATCTGGCGCTTGGTGGCGGCCGCGATCACCGACGGCTCGAGCACCGCGTCGGGCGTGGTGGTCTTGCGCAGCAGGCTCTCGAGATCCGCCGGCGTCAGCGTGCGACCACCCGAGAACGGATCGAGGAACAGCCACGCATCCTCGATCGCGACGCGGACGAGGAAGTGCCCGGGGAAGTTGACGCCCTGCGCGAGCACGCCGACGCGACGCGCGACCTCGAGATAGACGACCGACAGCGAGATCGGGATGCCGGTGCGGCGATCGAGGACATCGGTCAGGAACGAGTTCCGCGGATCGTAGTAGTCGTCGGTGTTGCCGCAGAAGCCGAGGCGATCGAAGAGATGATCGCTGATCGCGCGTGCGCGACCGATGCCGCTGGTGGCGCGCGCGACGTCGGGTGCTGCTTCGCGCGCGATCCGATCGAGCATCGCGAAGTACGCGTCGACGTCGCGCTTTGGATATTCCCAGGCGCCGATCAGCAGTGCCGCGTGGTCAAGAGGGATGTCCTCGCGTCCAACGACATCGGCGAACCGGGGCAGGCCAAAGGCTTCGAGCTGACTCAGAGCGAGCGCCTCCACTCGACGGAGAGTATCACCGCAGCCATCGCGACCGCGACGAGAAGTTGGCGTTGCGATCGTCGGAGAATCTCCGAACAGGCGAGATTCGCAGGAGATCTATGCGATGATGCTCGCTCCGTCATGGCCGAGGAACCACGACCAGGACTGATCGTCGGCGGCCGCTACGAGCTGATCGAAGTGGCCGGCCGCGGCGGCATGGCCGACGTCTGGCGCGGCCGGGTGCGCGGCGACTCCGGGTTTGTCCGCGACGTCGCCGTCAAGCAGATGCACGCGAACCTCGCGAACCAACCTCAATACGTCGCGATGTTTGTCGAGGAGGCACGAATTGGTTCGGCCCTCCAATCTCCGAATGTGTCCGAGGTGCACGACTTCGTGCACGACCGCGGCCACTACTACATGGTCCTCGAGTGGATCGAGGGCATCGATCTCGGCAGCTGGGTCAAATATCACACCGCCCGCAACGAGCAGACGCGGTGGGAGCTGGTGGCAGCCGTCGGCGTCGGGATCTTGCGTGGGCTCGCCGCCGCGCACGAGCGACTCGGACCCGACGGTAGACCGCTGCCGATCGTCCACCGCGACGTGTCTCCGCACAACGTCCTTCTGACCACGCGCGGGATGGTGAAGCTGATCGACTTCGGGCTCGCGCTGGCGCCCGATCGCACGCAGGAGACGACCGAGCCCGGCATCGTCAAGGGCAAGATGTCGTACCTCGCGCCGGAGATCGTCAGCGGCGGTCGCCCGATCCCCGGCTCCGATCAATTCGCGTGCGGCAGCGTGCTGTGGGAGGCGCTCGTCGGCCGCAAGCTGTTCGACGGCGCCACCGACTACGACACGTACACGCGCCTCCGCGAGGGCATCGTCCCGCCGCTGCGCCCGCTGCGCTCCGACGTGCCGGCCCCGTTCGCACAGATCATCCATCGCGCGCTGTCGGTCAAGGTCGAGGCGCGGTTCCCGTCGACGCGCGAGATGGCACGTCAGATCGGCACTGCTCTGAAGAAGGTGCAGCTCAGAAAAGACCTCCACACCGTGCTCGCGCGCAGCGTCGCCGAGGCGCGCGAGGCGCAGGGCATCGGGCCGCGCACGCAGGAGGCCTCCGAGGCCACGCCGATCGCCGAGATGATGCCGGAGATGGCCGATGTCGTCGCCTTGCCGGGGCAGCCGAAGACCAGCGGCGGCGGCATGGCCTCCGGCGTGGTGCAGGGCGTCCAGGGCGCGATGCGCGGTCTGCGTCACTACCTGCCGTTCTTCGGCAAAAAGAAGTAGCGACTTGATCTAGGTTCGCCCGGTGAAACTCCGGGGACTGGTTCTGTGCATGCTGCTCGCGTGCGGTGACAACAACAGCGCGCTGCAGCCGCCACCTGATCAGGTCAGCCAGGGCCCGGTCTCGATCGACCTGACGTCGATGACGCTGACCGTCGGCGGACGATCGATCGACCAGTTCCTCGCGATCGGCCAGACCGAGCGCGCGCCCGACGAGCTGCACTACTACGACCCGCGCGGCGGCGATGCCGACGTCACGCTGGTGCCGATCGAGCGCGCGACCGGCGACGACGGGACCTCGATCATCCTCGAGGGCGGCACCAGGCTGCGCCTCTCGCCGTGCCCGATCGCCGATTGCGCGCTGCTCGAGCTCGATGCCTCGGCACACGACAACGCGGTGCACCTCCAGGTCGCCTTGCCGCGCTCGGGCAGCGAGCCGCTCTACGGCACCGGCGATGCCCCGGTGCGCGCCAACGTCGCCGGCACGGTGCGCGAGCTGTCGCTGCGCATCGACGGGAGCTCCGAGAACATGCTCAACGAGACGCACACGCCGGTGCCGCTGGTGCTGTGGCCGAAGAGCGGCATCGGCATGCTGGCGGCCGACGATCGCCCGGGCGCGATCGATCTCGCGAAGACCGCGCAGGATCGCGTGGTCACCACGTTCAACCTCCCCGAGCGCGGCACCTACCAGTTCTACATCTACGCGCGCAGCGAGCCGCTCGATCTCGTGCGCGCCTACGTCGCGCTCACCACCAAGCCGGCGCTCCCTCCGCGCTGGGCGTTCGCGCCGATGCAGTGGCGCAACGCGCTGAACAACGCCGACGAGCTACGCGACGACATCGCCCAGATGCGCTCGCGCAACATCCCCGGCTCGACGGTGTGGATCGATAATCCGTGGCAGACCGCCTACAACAACTTCACCGTCGACGAGGAGCAGTTCGAGGACTTCGATCAGCTCGTCGCGGACATCCACGCCGCCGGCTACAACCTGCTGTTCTGGTCGACGCCGTACGTCGGCACCGACGCGCTGTCGCAAGCGGATCACGCCGAGGGCGTCGCCAACGACTTCTTCGTCACCGACGACGCCGGCAGGGTGATCGACTATCCATGGCAGGACGGCCCGGGTGCGATGGTCGACTTCACGCGGCCCGGTGCGCCGGAGTTCTGGCAGGAGCGGATCGATCGCGTGGTGTCGCGCGGCTGCTCCGGCTTCAAGCTCGATTTCGGCGAGGAGATCGTGCCCGACATCGCTGGAGCGATCCTCCCGATGCACCTCGCCGCCGGTGACAACGGCGAGTTTCACCGCCGCTACCAGGAGCACTACCACCGCACGTACCTCGAGGCGTTGCCACCCGCCCGGTCAACCGGCGGCGAAGCCGCTGAAGAAGGCGGCTTCCTGTTGACGCGCGCCGGCGCGTGGGGCGAGCAGCACGTCAACACCGCGATCTGGCCCGGCGATCTCGACAGCGACTTCACCGAGCACGGCGTCGACAACGGCGAGGGGCAGACCAACGTCGGCGGCTTGCCGAGCGCGATCAGCCGCGGCCTCGCGCTGTCGGTGTCGGGCTATCCGTTCTACGGCTCCGACATCGGCGGCTTCCGCGGCTTCCCGACGACGGAGGCGCTGCTGCGGTGGGCGCAGTACGCGTCGTTCGGCACCATCATGCAGCTCGGTGGTGGCGGCAAGAGCCACAACCCGTGGGACACCACGCTGTTCGATGCCGGCGCCGATGCCACGTACAAGGTCTACGCCGATCTCCACATGCAGCTCAACCCGCTGCTGTGGACGCTCGCCAACATCGCGCACGCCGACGGCACGCCGGTGAACCGGCCCTGCAAGTTCATGTTCCCGGATGCGAGCTGCGACGACTTCATGTTCTTCCTCGGCGATGACCTCCTGGTCGCGCCGGTGGTCGAGGAGGGTGCGACGACGCGCGAGGTGGTGTTGCCGCCGGGCGACTGGCTCGACCTGAACACCGGCGCGATCGCCACCGGCGACGGCACCACGGCGATCACCGTCGACGCGCCGCTCGGCGTGCTGCCGCGCTGGCAGCGCGTCGGCTCGTTCGTCCCGATGTTCGCGATCGCGGCCGACACCATGCTGCCGGCCACCGACGCCGGCGTGACCTCGTACGCGACGCCGGCGATCGGCCGCGAGCTGCGCTTCCTCTACGCACCGGCGACGACGATGGTGACCACCACGCTGCACGATGGCGCCGCTGCGAGCGGCATCGGGCCCGCCTTCGGCGTCACCGGCGGCAGCGAGTACACGGTGTTCACGGTCGACATCGACGCGCGCGACCTCGGCGCTCCGTTCGACACACCGGCCGGCGTGCTCGTCGACGGCGCGGCGCTCGCGGAGAGCAACAACCTCGCGACGTGCCCGGCGCCGGGCTGCTTCGACTTCGATGCGGCGAACGATCGGCTACAGATCCGCGTGTTCGCGGATCCCGGCGTCACTGCCACCGTGGTGATCCAATGAAGACCATCGGCGAGCGCCACTGGACACACGGCCCGATCATCCTCGGCTCGAAGAAGCTGCACACCGCGATCTGCCGCGGCTTCGAGAAGGAAGATGCCAGGAAGCTGACGCGCCTCAAGAAGGAGCTGTCGGTCGTCGAGCTACGAGGCGAGACCGTGCTCGCGATGGCGAAGAACGAGGAGACCGGGGTGGTGCCGTGGGGGGAGGCGGTGGTGCTCGTGCACGCGTACGAGGACTCGAAGGACTACCTGCTCGAGCGGGATCGCGTGAAGGCGATCGCTTCGATCGATCCGAGGACGATTCCCGCGGAGCAGTGGAAGGCCGCCGGCACCATCGAGCTCGACAAGGATCCGGTGCTGTTCGACATCCACGCCAGGCACCTCGAGGCCGAGGAGAAGTCGCGAGCGCTCACGGTCACGCTACCGAAGGGCGAGTACGTGGTCGAGCTCGCGAGCGGCACCGCCGAGGCCAAGCCGTACCCGTCGAAGATCGTGACGATGACCTACACGTTCGTGCGGCTGCGACCTCCGAGCTGGAGCCAGCCCGCGGCCAAGGCGGCGAAGACCGTCGTCGACGAGGGACCGGTGGCGGCGTCCGCCGACGTGATCGCGAAGGCAAAGAAGCTCGCGTGTGCGTCGAGCGACGGCATCCCGATGGTGCTCGCTCCCAGGAAGTACCTGTCGGACTGGAAGGGCATGGAGGACGACAGCCGCGATTACGACCGCGCGTGTGACGTCGACGGTCTCGGCGTGATCCAGATCGGCAAGGGCAAGGGACTCGTGATCAGCGAACCCGGCGGCATGATGTTCTGGCCGACGACGCAGGGTGGGTTGATCGTGGTCTGGCTCGGTGCCGATAGCCAGGCCGGTTGCATCGCCGCGGCGCTGTCGGTCCCCGACAAGGCATGGAAGAAGCAGAGGGCGAAGCTCGTCGTCGAGAAGGGTGCCGAGGAGCTGGTGCTGTTCGAGTCGGCAGCAGCCGGTTCGTCACTGAAGAAGAACGGGACGATCGGCGACGAGGGAGAGAAGGTCGCGATCTTCAAGCTCGCCTCCGGCAGCTACGCGATCGACGCGGTGTGGGGCTGGGAGGCGCGCGTCAAGGTCGGCAAGAAGATCGAGGACACCTCGGTCAACGTGATCCGGCTGACGCGCGGCTAACGCGACTGCGGGACGATCTGCCGGAGCTGCCACGCCTGCAGCTGCAGGTGGCGGGTCGCCTCGCGATTTCGCGTGCGCATCAGCTCCGCGATCCACGCGGCGCCGACGATCAGGATGAAGCTGTAGATCAGCGACGTGGCGATCGCCGGCGCGACCTCGCCATTGTGCGCCGGTGGCCGGAACAGCACGCCGCCGTTCTCGAACAGCATCGACCGATCGAGCACGCCGGCGAGCTCGAGGAAGAACGGCAGGAACACCGCGATCACCGACGAGGTGCCGACCGTGATCCCCGAGCCCAGCCACGAGAACCGCGGCGTGAACACCATCGCCATGCACAGACATGCGGAGAGCCCGGGGGCGATCAGCATCGGCGAGTACATCGCCGAGATCGCGCCGACGATGCAGGCGTTGCCGATCACGACGAGGCCGGTGAGCGGCTGCGCGGCCTTGAGGTTGTAGATCGAGACGCCACCCATCACGACCATCACGATCGTCAGGATCATCACCCACGGCGAGCCCGCGGGCTGCATCCACCACAGTAGCGGCGTCAGCGCGATGCCGCCGATCACGGCGAGCAGGCCGCCCTTCGCGTTGATCCGCGCGGCGCGCACGTTGTCGTCGTGGATCGCCTTCTCGACCTCGCGCGGCATCTTCGTCGGCGGCTCGAGCATCAGCCGGCCCATCAGCTCGGCGGCGCCGGGCTGCGCGGGAT
>JAEYYY010000562.1 GCA_023430775.1 Pseudomonadota bacterium | reverse complement strand
AGCGCGCCGATCGGTCCGCTCGGTCGCATCAAGCTGTCGTGCAACTGGATGGCCGCGGCCGGTCACCCCGGTGAGGATGCCAAGCTCTACGCCGCGGTGCGGGCGGCCAGCGAGTGCGCGGTCGCGCTCGGCATGGCGATCCCCGTCGGCAAGGATTCGATGTCGATGCGCACGCAGTGGGGCGGCGTGCCGGTGAGCGAGTCGACTGGCGTTCCCACGGCGATCAAGACGCAGGGCACCGGCCCGCGGGCGGCCAAGGCGATCCTCGAGGAGCTCGAGCGCGAGATCGCGAGCGAGAAGAAGCCTCCGCCCGATCCGGACATGGCCGAGCTCGACGAGCTGGCGAAGATCGCGTCCAAGCGCTGGCGCGAGGCGCAGGCCGCCGTCGAGAGCGATCCGGACGACCTCGTCACCACCGGCCGGTTCACGCGCCGCAAGCCGTCGGAGCCCGACGCCAACACCGACGACCTCGCCACCGAGCGCTCGGATCGCTTCAAGGCCGAGAAGAAGATCCTCGGACCCGCGCCCGAGTTTCCCAACACCGACGATCTGTCGACGTCGCGTCGCAAGAGCGGCGTGATCGTCCAGCCGCGCGACGACGACGACGAGAACACGATCCCGTGGGCCGAGCGCGATCTGATGCCGACCTATCCGGGCGACGTCGACGACATCACCTCGACGCAGGAGTGGCCGAACCCGCTCGAGCCCAAGACCGGCGAGTGGCCGAACCCGCTGCACCGCGGGCGGGATGCCAGGATCGCCGCCGCCGCGGAGGCCTCGATCGCCGGTGCGGTCGCGGCGGCCGATGCGCTCTCCGACCGGGTCGGTGGTGGCACCGCCGGCTACGTCGCGCGCGGCCCCAAGCTCACACCGCCCCCGCGCGCGGAGCAGCCGAAGTCGATCGTCTCTCCGGTCACGCTGGTCGTCACCGCGTTCGGTCCGGTCACCGACGTGCGGCTCGACGTCACGCCCGAGCTGCGCGGCGCCGGTCACCAGCTCCTGCTGATCGATCTCGGTGCCGGCAAGAACCGCCTCGGCGGCTCGTGCCTCGCGCAGGTCTACGATCAGCTCGGTGACGTCCCGCCCGATCTCGACGATCCGAAGCGCCTGCTCGCGTTCTACGACGCGATCCAGCAGCTGGTCGCCACCCGCAAGCTGGCCGCGTATCACGATCGCTCCGACGGCGGCCTCGCCGCCACGGTGCTCGAGATGGCGTTCGCGTCGGGCCTCGGTCTCGAGCTCGATGTCACCGCCGTCGGTGCTGACCCGTTCGCGGCGCTGTTCAGCGAGGAGCTCGGCGCGGTGATCGAGGTCGCCGACGTCGATGTCGCGTTCGTGCGCACCACGCTCGCCGCGACGGGGGCCCACGTCCACGTCCTCGGTCGCGCGGTGACCGGCGATCGGATCACGATCTCCCACTGCGGCACGCCGGTGGTCGATGCAGCTCGCAGCGATCTACGCGCGCGCTGGTCGCGCGTCACCCACGCGCTCGCTCGCCGGCGCGACGATGCCACCTGCGCCGACGAGGAGCACGCCACCCGCGTGCAGGCGAACGCGCCGGGGCTGACCGCCGAGCTGACGTTCACGGTGGCGCCGGCCGTGCTCGCGTCGCGCCCGCGCGTCGCGATCCTGCGCGAGCAGGGCGTCAACGGACAGATCGAGATGGCCGCCGCGTTCACCCGCGCGGGCTTCGATGCCGTCGACGTCCACATGACGGATCTGATCGAGGGCCGCGTCGATCTCTCCGATATGCGCGGCGCGGTCGCCTGCGGTGGCTTCTCGTTTGGCGACGTGCTCGGTGCGGGTCGCGGCTGGGCGGCGACGTTCCGCTACAACCCGCGGGTGCGCGATGCCCTCGCGAAGTTCACCGCGCGCACCGACACGTTCCTGCTCGGCGTGTGCAACGGCTGCCAGGCGCTCGCCGATCTGGCGGATCAGTTGCCGGGCGCCTCGCCGTGGCCGCGCTTCGTCCGCAACCGCTCCGAGCAGTTCGAGGCTCGCCTCGTGCTGCTGAAGCTCGAGAAGTCGCCTTCGATCTTCTTCACCGGCATGGCCGGTTCCCGGATCCCGTGCGCCAGCGCGCACGGCGAGGGCAGGGCGGAGCTGACGTCGGATCAGCTCGCCGCGCTCGATCGCGCGGGCCTGGTCGCGGCGCGCTTCGTCGACGGTGCCGGCAACGTCGCCTCCAGCTATCCCGCGAACCCCAACGGCTCGCCGGGCGGTATCGCGGCGCTGACCACCGCCGATGGCCGGCTGACGATCATGATGCCGCACCCCGAGCGCGTGCATCGCACGATGCAGCTGTCGTGGCACCCGCGCGAGTGGCGCGCCAGCGACGACAGCCCGTGGATGCAGATGTTCTACAACGCCCGGCGCTGGGTCGGCTGAGACTCAGCTGTCCCCGCGCGGTCGAGCTGGGCTGCGCAGGCCGAGCTTCTCCATCCGCGAGCGCAGCGTGTTGGGATGGATCGCGAGCAGCTTCGCGGCGCCACGCGGGCCATCGATGCGGCCGCCGCACCTCGCGAGCGCGCGTTCGATGTGCTTCGCCATCGCGGCGTCGAGCGTGAGAAACGCTCCGTCATCCGCGGGCTCGTGCGATGCGGGGCGTTCGCGCGAGAGCTGGGACGGCTGCGCGGCGACGCCGAGGGAGCGCTCGATGTCGAGGCGGCCACCCTCGCCGAGGATCGCGGCGCGCTCGATCACCGCCGACAGCTCGCGCACGTTGCCCGGCCAGTCGTAACGCTGGAGCAGCGCGACATCCGCCGGCGTGACGCGCAGCCCGACGAGGCCGAACCGCTGCGCGGCGCGCGCGGTGAAGTGCTCGGCGAGCGCGGCGATGTCGCCCTGGCGCTCGCGCAGCGGCGGCAGCCGGATCGTGAACACGTTGATGCGGTACCAGAGGTCCTCGCGGAACGTTCCCTCGGCGACCATCGCGGACAGATCGCGGTGG
>JAEYYY010000187.1 GCA_023430775.1 Pseudomonadota bacterium | reverse complement strand
AACATCACGACAGGTGACATCGTGAAGGTCGCGCTCGCCGATCACTCGATCACGCCGGCGGTCGGTGCGCCGTGGGCCGGCAAGGGCGGCACGGTGACGATCGTGCCGGCGACCGGCGAGGTTCGCGTGCGCGATGTCGTCACCACCAGCGGGTCGGGCCGGGCCAAGGTCGAGGCCACGATCGTCAGTGGGACGATCGACGCCTCGGTCGATGCGCAGGGCTTGCCGCTCGCCGCCGTCGATCCGGCGTATCGCGGCACCGTCAGTGGTCAGCTCGCGGTCAAGCGCCGGGGCGTGCGGTGGGATGGCGGCGGCACGCTGGTCGCGCAAGGTCTGGTGATCGATCCGGCCGTGCCGGTGTTCGACGGCGACGTCAAGATCGGCGTCGCCGGGCGCAAGGTGACGCTCGGCGCGCAGGCGAAGAGCGCGGACATCGGCGGCGTGCGGCTCGAGCTCGAGGTCGAGGGGCCGCGCGACCTGACGGACTTCGCGGCGTGGAAGCGGCTCGAGAGGGCGGCCGTGCGCACGGCGGTGATCTCGGCCGACAAGGTCACGCTCGACACGCTGTCCGCGACGGGTGGCAGCGTCGAGGGCAAGCTGCGGATCGGTGGCGTCGAGGTCGAGGGCTCGGTCGACGTCAAGAAGGTGATGACGCCGCTCGGCGTCGCCGAAGGCACGGTGACGTTCACGCCGCTCGGCAACGATCTATACGCGTCGTGGAACGCGATGCTGTCGGATGTCGGCGAGGCGAACATCGGCGTCCGCATCCGGTTCCCGCAGTACCCGTTCGATCCGGCAGCGTGGCAGCAGCTGAACCGCAACGTCGTGCAGTCGCTGACGGCATCGTTCGACGACATCGCCGTCGATCCGGTGAAGCTCGCGAAGCTCGGCGTCGAGTTGCCGTACTCGGGGCGCGCCGACATCCGGCTCGCCGTCGGTGCTGCCGGATCTGCGGCGACGGTCGATGTCGATCTGCGCAACATCGAGGGCGGCGAGCTGAAGAAGCCGATCGATCTGCATGCCGAGGCCACCACCGACGGCAGCGGAACCGTCGCGAGCGCATGCGTGCAACGCGCGAAGGATGGGGCATGCGCGAAGGACCAGACCTCGACGACGACGGTCGCCAAGCTGCTCGAGATCAAGGACGTCAAGATCCCGGTGGCGTTCGAGACCTGGCTGACCGCGCCGAACAGCGCGTTCACCGTTCCGGTGCAAGGCACCGTGTCGATCCCCACGCAGTCGGCTCCCGCGTACTTCGCGATCATCGGCCGCGAGGACTTCGATCCGCGCAAGGGCACGCTCGAGGGCACGGTCAAGCTCGACGGTACGATCGCGAAGCCGACCGGCAGCGGCACGGTGACGCTCAAGAAGCTGCAGCTGATCTCGCTGGTCGAGGGCCGCATGATCCCGGAGCTGTCGGAGATGAAGATCACCGGCGACTGGGACGGCACTACCGGATCGCTCTCGATCAGGGCCGACGAATCGAACAAGGGTAAGTTCGAGATCACCGCGAACGGCCGGCCGGATCGACTCGGCGAGGCGAAGGGAAAGTTCACCGCGGAGAAGTTCGATCTCGCGCCGCTCGCGGCGTTCCTGCCCGGCGAGCTCGCGGCATCGCAGGGCGAGCTCAATGCCCTGGTCAGCGTCACCAGCTTCGATCCAGCGTCGGCGCGGGTCGGCGGCATCATCAAGATCGATAACGGTCACGTGCCGCTGGACCCGATGGTCGGCACGCTGCGCAATGCGACGCTCCAGGTCAATGCCTCCACGAAGTCCGTGACGCTGACGGCGAGGGGATTGCTCAACGCGTGCAAGAACCCGCTCGAGCCACGGTGCAAGCAGAACATCACGCTCGACGTGAAGAGCCCGCCCGATCTGTCGCGGCTCGAGGCCACGCTGACCGCGACCAAGGTCTCCACGATCGGCGAGATCGAGCCAGTCATCGACGGTGTGGCAAGAGCGGACCTCCGGCGCAGTGGTCGCGAGTGGACCGGTGACATCTACATCACCAAGGGCAAGGTGGTCGTGCCGGAGTCGACCGGCGACGACCTGCTCGACTTCGAGGCGCCCGACGACGTGTTCTTCACCGACAATCCACCGCCGAAGCAGGTCCGGTTCGGCGAGGCGCGCGTTCCCACCAAGGCGTGGCTCGACGCCCGGCTACACATCGCCTCGACGCAGATCGACGTCGAGGAGTACGGTGTCACCGGCGCGATCATCGCGTACAAACCGCTCCGGCTCGTGATCGGCGACGCGGTCGGTCTCGACGGTGCGATCTCGATCGAGTACGGCACCGCCGCCGATCTGTTCGGCCGCGCCTACGAGATCGAGCAGAACGAGATCGTCAAGTTCGACGGCACGATCGATCCCGAGATCGACCTGCAGATGTTCCATCGCTTCCCCGATCTCACGCTGCGCGTCGCGATCCAGGGCCGGCTCAGCGATCCGGACTTCCCCCCCAAGCCGAAGTTCACGGCCGACCAGGGCAACTACTCCGAGGATCAGCTGTTCGGGTTCTTCCTCGGTGCCGATCCATCGGGCGCGGCCAGCGCGCAGGCAACCAACGTCGCGACCGGTGCCGGCGCGTCGCTGCTCTCGCAGCGGCTGGCGAAGGCGCTCAAGAACGTGCTGCCGAAGAAGCTCCAGGTCATCGACTATCTCGGTTGCGAAGGCGCGACGCTGGGCGGCGGCGGCTCGTGCAGCGCCGGCACACGCCTGCTCGACGGCCGCGTCTACATCGCGCTCAAGAAGCGGTTGACGCCGCTGCCGAACGAGAACCCCGAGGAGCTCCTCGGGCAGTACTACCTGTCGAAGGAGTGGTACATCGAAGGCTCGGGCGGCACCGGAAGCATCATCGGTACCGACTTGTTGTGGCGCCGGCGCTGGTAAAGTCGCGGCGTGCGACTGCTTGCCGTTCTGGTGCTCGCCGCGTGCGGGAGCAAGACCCAAACTCCGGTCGATCGCAAGGTCCCCGTCGATAGCGCGGCTCGGTTCGTCGAGATCGCGAAGGTGCTGCTGCACCCGCGCTGCGTGAACTGTCATCCCGCCGATGATCGCCCGCGCCAGGGCGATGCTCATCAGATCCACGATCCGCCGGCGGTGCGCGGGGACAAGGACATGGGCGTGGTCGGCATGCAGTGCCAGACCTGTCATCAGGATCGCAACCTCGAGCTCGCGCGCGTGCCCGGCGCACCCGGCTGGCACCTCGCGCCGCTGTCGATGGCGTGGCTCGGCAAGTCGGCCGCCGAGATCTGCGCGCAGATCAAGGATCCGGCGCGCAACGGCGGTCGCACGCTCGCGCAGGTGCAAGACCACGTCGCGCACGACAAGCTGGTCGCGTGGGGCTGGGACCCGGGCGCCGATCGCGTCCCGGTGCCGGGCACCCAGGCCGAGTTCGCGGCGAAGTTTCAAACCTGGATCGAGAGCGGAGCGGAGTGCCCATGATCGAGCTGACCGTCAACGGCAAGAACCATCAGGTCGATGCCGATCCCGAGATGCCCCTGTTGTGGGTGATCCGCGATCTGCTCGGCCTCACCGGGACGAAGTACGGCTGCGGCGAAGCGCTGTGCGGTGCGTGCACCGTGCACCTCGATGGCATGCCGGTGCGCGCGTGCGTGACGCCGGTGCGGCGCGCCGCGGGCAAGCCGGTGACCACGATCGAAGGGCTGTCACCGACCGGCGATCACCCGCTGCAGCAGGCGTGGGTCGAGCTCGGCGTGCCGCAATGCGGGTTCTGCCAGGCCGGCCAGATCATGAGCGCCGCCGCGCTGCTCGCGAAGAACCCGGCGCCGAGCGACGACGACATCGCGAAGTCCCTGTCGGGCAACCTGTGCCGCTGCGGCACGTACACGCGCATCCGTGCGGCCGTGAAGAAGGCGACAGGGAAATGATCGAGGTCACGCGAAGAGGCTTCCTGGCCGGACTGTCCGCGGCGACCGCCGGGCTCGCGCTCGGCATTCATCGTGCCGAAGCAGGTGAGGTGGCGCCGAGGGGCGAGTTCCACCCGAACCCGTGGATCCAGATCGGCACCGACGGCATCGTCGTCATCATCTGCCATCGCTCGGAGATGGGGCAGGGCATTCGCAGCACGCTGCCGGTGTTGATCGCCGACGAGCTCGGTGCCGATCCGAAGACGATCCAGGTCGCGCAGGGCGACGGCGACAACAAGTACGGCGATCAGAACACCGACGGCTCGACGAGCATTCGCAAGTTCTACGACGACATGCGCATGGTCGGTGCGACCGCACGCAGCGTGCTGATCGCGGCGGCGGCGAAGACCTGGCGCGTGCCCGAGGCGCGCCTCGTCGCGGTCGACAGCGTGGTGCGCGATCCGGTGACCGGCAAGCAGCTGACGTTCGCGCAGCTCGCGCTCGCGGCGTCGAAGCTGCCGGTGCCGAAGAGGGCGAGGCTGCGCGACCCGAAGGACTTCAAGTACGTCGGCAAGGAGCTGCCGCTGCGCGAGGGTCGCGACTTCGTGACCGGCAAGGCGATGTACGGTGCCGACGTCACGCTGCCCGGCATGCTGACCGCGGTGATCGCCCGGCCACCCGCGGTGTTCGGCGACGTCACGAAGCTCGACGACAGCAAGGCGAAGCAGGTGCCCGGCGTGCGCCACGTGATCCGGCTACCGGCGGCGACGCCACCGGCCGGTCCGAAGCCGCTCGGCGGCGTCGCGGTGATCGCGGATCACACGTGGGCCGCGCTGCGTGGTCGCGCCGCACTCGACATCACCTGGAACGACGGCCCCAACGGCGCGCACGACTCCGCGACGTACGAGCAGGCGCTGCTCGCGTCGGTGCGCGCGCCCGGCAAGGTGGTGCGGCAGACCGGCGACGTCGACAAGGCGCTGGCGTCGGCGGCGACCAAGCTCGAGGCCGAGTACATCGTGCCGCAGCTCGCGCACGCGGCGATGGAGCCGCCGGCGGCGCTGGCGCGCGTCGACGGTGACAAGATCGAGATCTGGACCTGCACGCAGAGCCCGCAGGACGCGCGCGATGCGGTCGCCGACGCGATGAAGGTCGACAAGTCGAAGGTGACGATCCACGTCACGTTCCTCGGCGGCGGCTTCGGTCGCAAGTCGGTCGGCGATTACGCGATCGAGGCGGCGCTGCTCGCGAAGCAGGTCGGCAAGCCGGTGCGCGTGCAGTGGTCGCGCGAGGACGATCTGCGCCACGACCTCTACCACGCACCGAGCGTGCAGGGCCTCGCGGCCGGGCTCGACGCCAAGGGCAAGATCACCGCGTGGCGACATCGCGTCGCGTATCCGGCGATCCCGTCGCTGTTCGACGGCAAGACCGATCGCGCGAGCGACGGGGAGATGGGGCTCGGCGTCACCGACCTCCCGATCTCGGTGCCGAACGTGCGCGCCGAATCGGGGCCGGCACCGGCGCACGTCCGCATCGGCTGGCTGCGCTCGGTGGCGAACATCCAGCAGGCGTTCGCGATCGGCTCGTTCGTCGACGAGATCGCGCATGCCACCAGGCGCGATCCGAAGGCACTGTGGCTCGAGCTGCTCGCCGAGTCGAAGGATCCGGTGACCACGCAGAGCCTCGGCGTCGACAAGCTCCGCAACTACGGCGCGCCGCTCGACAAGCACCCGATCTCGCGCGATCGCTATCGCACGGTGATCGAGGCGGTGACCCGCGCCGCGAGCTGGAGCGATCGCTCCGGCCGCGCCCTCGGCTTCGCGGTGCACCGCAGCTTCCTGTCGTACATCGGCGTGATCGTCGAGATGTCGAAGGGCGCGCGCGGCGAGCTGCGCGTCGACGAGGCATGGATCGCGGCCGACTGCGGGCTGGTGGTCAATCCCGATCGCGTGCGCTCGCAGCTCGAAGGCGCGCTGATCTTCGGTCAGTCGATCGCGTTCCACAACGCGATCACGATGAAGCGCGGCGCGGTCGAGCAGACCAACTTCCGCGACTACCCGCTGGTGCGAATGCCCGAGGTGCCGCGCGCGATCCACGTCGAGCTGTTGCCGAGCAAGGCGCCGCCCGGCGGTGTCGGCGAGCCCGGCGTGCCTCCGGTCGCGCCGGCGATCGCGAACGCGGTGTTCGCGCTGACCGGCAAGCGGATCCGCGTGCTGCCGTTCGCGCGGTCGGGCTAGGTCTTCTTGCGGCCGAGCAAGCCGCGGACGACCGAGCGCGCCGTCAGCTTCGGCATCTGCGACAGCGACCGAGCGAGCGCGATCGCGAGCTGGATCGGCGTCGTGCCGGTGGCCTCGATCGTGGTGCGCTGGCCGGTGTTCGTGTCCTCGAGCGCACCGCGCGCGATCGTGCGCGAGCCGTCGCTACGAATCTCGACGATCATGCGCGCGACGACCGGCGGCTCCGGCTGTAGCTGACCGGCCGGCTCGACCTCCACGATCTCAGCCTTGTCGGGATCCTTGGCCGCCATCCCGACAGCGTAGCGCGCGAACCTGGTTACGGGCAGGTCGCCGTGTTGCCGGTGCGCGTCGGCAACCCGCTGAGGCCACACAGCACGGTGCAGGTGGCCTCCGGGCAGTTCGTCACCGTGCAGTTGTTGGCCGGGCAGGTGACGTCGCAATCGCCGTTCGCGCAGTCGACGTCGCAGCCGGTGGCCGAGGAGCACTCGACGTCGCAGTCGAGCGATTCGCCGCAGGCGACGTCGACGGACGAGCCGTTGAGTGCCTGGACGTCACAGGACACGCCCGGTGGGCAATCGATGACGCAGTCGGATCCGGACGGGCAGACGCAATCGCCACCGTCGCAGAACTCGTCGCCGCCGCCGCCACCGCACGCCATCGCCAGGATCCCGACCAGGAAGAGACTACCGAGGAGCTTCATTGTCGCGATCGTAGCCATAGGTCGGGTCCCGGCGCGACATCGTGGCGATAACGGACGTAGAGTTCGGCCATGTCGGCCCCAGATCTCGCCTCGTTACGCGACCGCATCGAGGCCGTCGACCGCCAGATCATCCAGCTGATCGGCGAGCGGCTCGCGATCGTCGAGAACGTCGCCGAGGCCAAGCTCGCGAGTGCCAGCCCGTTTCGCGACCGCCAGCGCGAGGAGGCGTTGATCGGCCGGTTGCGCGAGCTCGCGACCCAGGCCGGCGTCGACCCGCACCAGATCGAGCGCATGTACCGCGTGATCATGGACATGTCGGTCGCCTATCAGGAGCGCCTCGTTCGCGAGCGCGAGGACGTGCCGCTACGCATCGCGTATCAGGGCGTCGAAGGCAGCTATTCGCACCTCGCCGCGCAGCGACGATACGCCGGCCGCGCGGGCGGTGCGCTGCTCACCGGCCACGACACGTTCCGCGGCGCCGCCGATAGCGTGCTCTCCGGCTCTGCCGATCTGGCGCTGCTGCCGATCGAGAACACCACCGCGGGCTCGATCAACGAGACCTACGATCTACTCGCGGCCGGCAAGCTCCACATCACCGGCGAGGTGATCAGCGCGATCGAGCACTGTCTGCTCGCGCTGCCCGGCGTCGCGCTCGACGAGCTGCGCGTCGTGATGTCTCATCCGCAGGCGCTCGCGCAGTGTCACGAGTTCTTCGCCGCGCATCCGCAGCTGTCACCCCGCCAGGAGATCGATACCGCCGGCTCGGCGCGCAAGGTCGCGGCGCTCGGTGATCGCACGCTTGCCGCGATCGCCAGCAGCGCGGCCGCGAAGACCTACGGGCTCGCCATCGTCGTGCAGGGCATCCAGTCGTCGTCGGGCAACGCCACGCGGTTCGTCGAGATCTCGCCGCGGCCCGCGCCGCTCGCCGAAGGTTCGCAGGCGAAGACGTCGCTCGTGCTGTCGCTCGCCGATCGGCCCGGCGCGCTCGGCGAGATCCTGATGAAGTTCGCCGCGAAGAACCTGTCGCTCACCAAGATCGAATCGCGCCCGATCCCCGAGGCGCCATTCACCTACCGGTTCTACATCGACGTCCTCGGTCACGCGGCGTCGGTGCCGTTCGTCGCCGTGCTCGACGAGCTGAGATCGCTCACCACCGAGCTGCGCGTGCTCGGTTCCTACGAGGCAGCCAGACCATGAAAGCCGTCCGCATCCACGAGCTCGTCGGTCCCACCGGGTTGCGCGTCGACGACGTGCCCGAACCGCCGGCCGCCGACCGCCACGTCGTGATCGACGTCAGGGCCGCCGGCGTCAACTTCCCCGACGTGCTGCAGACGCGCGGCCTCTACCAGTTCAAGCCGACGCCACCGTTCTCGCCGGGCGGCGAGGTCGCCGGCGTGATCCGGACGCTCGGCGCCGGCGTGACCTCGCTCGCGGTCGGCGATCGCGTGGCCGCGACGATGCTGCACGGCGCGTACGCCGAGCAGGTGTGCGTGCCCGAGCAGGCGGTGGTGAAGCTGCCCGACAAGGTCGGGTTCGAGACCGGCGCGGCGACGCTGCTCACCTACGCGACCACGATCCACGCGCTGGTCGATCGCGCACAGCTCCAGAAGGGCGAGACCCTCCTCGTGCTCGGCGCCGCCGGTGGCGTCGGCATCGCGGCGGTCGAGCTCGGCGCGCTGCTCGGCGCCCGCGTGATCGCCGCGGCGTCGTCGGCCGACAAGCTCGCGTTCTGCCGCACCCACGGTGCCCACGAGGGCATCGACTACAGCACCGAGGATCTCAAGGAGCGCGTGAAGGCGCTGACGGGTGGTAAGGGAGCCGACGTCATTTACGACCCGGTGGGCGGTTCACTTGCAGAGCCCGCGCTGCGCTCGACGGCGTGGAACGGGCGTTACCTCGTGATCGGCTTCGCATCGGGAGACATCCCGAGGATTCCCCTCAACCTGGTGCTCCTCAAGGGATGCCAGATCGTCGGCGTGTTCTGGGGCGCGTTCGCGATGCGCGATCCGGCTGCAAATCGTGCGCACTCCGAGCAGCTGTTCCGCTGGATCGCGGAGGGTCAGTTGTCACCAGCAATCGAAGAGGTGTTGCCATTCGAACGTGCGGCAGAAGCGCTGCAACGGATCGAACAGCGCAAGGTCAAAGGAAAGCTGGTGCTGAAACCCTGATCGCTTTCGTATACTGCGCGTCTCGTGAGGGTCGTATTGCTCACCTGCGCGCTGGCCGCCTGCCAGTACGAGCCTCCACCGGCAACGCTCGATCCGGATCCGGATGCGCCGTTGCCGCCCGTCGACGCGCCATGCGTGTCGTTCTCGACGATGATCGATAGCTGCGCGCTGCCGCCGGGCCAGCCGCTGTCGCTGACCGGCAACCTGACGTTCGATACCAACACCGGCGATCTGTTCGCCGGAGCCACGCCCGTTGCCGTGTCGACGATGACGTTCGTCACCGCGTCGGGCGAGATCACGGCGATCCTCGGATCGACCGTCGTGCTCGAAGCCGGCACCACGATCCGCGCCGAAGGTGCGCGCGGCTTCGCGATCATCGCGAGCGAATCGATCGAGCTGTCGAGCAACGCGTTGATCGACGTGTCGATCAACGGCGCCGGCGCGCGCTCGGTGTGTCCCGACGTGCCGGGCGTCGGCACCAACCGCAATGGCGGTGCAGGCGGCGGCGGAGGAGGCGGCTTCGGTGGCGCCGGCGGCACCGGTGCGGCCGGTGACTCCGACGGCAGCAGCACCGCGCCCGGTGGCCTCGGGGGGCTCGCGATCGCAGCACCCGCCGGGATCCTCGGCGGCTGTCCCGGCGCCGCCGGTGGCGACGACGATAACGACGACGGTGGTCGCGGTGGCTTCGGCGGCGGCGCGGTCTATCTCGCGGCG
>JAEYYY010000179.1 GCA_023430775.1 Pseudomonadota bacterium | reverse complement strand
CGACCAATCCGATCGTCGCGGTCGGCCTGTTGCACCAGCTGCCGCCGACCGCCGAGAACTGGGTCAAGGCGCGCGACGTGCTCGCCGAGGCCCGCACGCGCGGTGTGCCGTGGGTGTTTCCGGCGTCGGGCTTCACCAGCGGGCTGGCGGTGACCGGCGATGGCAAGCACGCGTTCTCGGCGGGCAACGACGGCGTCGTGCGCAGCCACGATCTCGAGTCCCACGCCAGCAAGGAGATCGTGCGCGGCTCCGGGTCCACACTCCTCGCGCTCGGCGACAAGCTGCTCGCGATCGCGACCGCGAGCGAGCTGATCTGGCTGCTCCCCGCGACCGGCGCGCTCGATCGCGTGGCCCTCGAGAGACCGATCGAACAGCTCGCCGCCGCGGCCGACGTCGCGGTGTTCCACGATGGTCGCTCGCTGTGGGTCCTGCCACATGGCGCGAGCGCGCCGCGCAAGCTCGCCACCGACGCCGGCAAGGTGTTCGGTCTGATCGCATCTCCCGACGGTGCGCGCGTCGTCGTCAACGCCCAGCCCGAGGCCCTGGTGATCGAGCTCGCCGGTGCGCCGAAGGTGGGGGTGCGCCGGCCGGCGCGCAGCATGGAGCCCGCGTGGGCGGCCGACGGGAAGCGCCTCGCGATCGCGAGCCTCGCGAGCCTGGACGAGATCGACTTCTCCGGCGCCGCGCCGCAGACCCGCGCGATCGCGACGATCGCCGGCGTCCAGACGGCTGCCTACGTCGGCGAGGACCTCTACTTCACGACGGGAACCCAGTCCTTCCGCTATCACCCGCGCGACGGCGTGGTGCAGATCGATCTCCCGCCAGGTGTCTACGCGTCGGCGGCGAGCACGCGCGATGGCGCGGTGTTCGTCGGTGCCAACGGTCTCGTCGCGGTGACCGGCCGCGGCGGCACGTCGACCTTGCGCGGCCCGGTGCCCCGGATGTTCCGCGCGACCGCGAGTCCCCGCGGCACGCGCTTCGTGCTCGCGGTGCACGACCACCTCCTCGCCTACGACACCGCGCTGCTGCTGCCGCGGATGATCGACACGCCGCTCGCCAACACCTCGTTCCACGGCTTCACCGGCAATCGCCACTACCTGATGGGCTACATGCTCGACGACTGGAAGCAGTTCGACCTCGCGACACTCGAGGAGCGGTCGCTCGGTCGCACCGAGTTCGGGACCGTGGTCGACGCCGCCGCCGACGGCAGCTACGTGATCGCGCGCCCGCGGTCCGCCCGCGAGCTCCTCGTCTTCAGCCCGGGCAGGCCACCGATGGAGCTCACCGACGCGCGGCACGCGGTGGCGCTGTCGCCGTCGAGGATCGTCTACGCGACGGACCGCGCGGTGATGGCGATCGATCTCGGACCGAACAGGAGAGCGCAGCTGTGGTCGACCACGGAGCCGATCCGCCGGCTCGCCGGCGCAGGCCACTTCGTGGTCGGGGTCGCGAAGACCAAGCTGTGGCGGCGCGACGAGCAAAAGCAACTCGACAGCACCGTCGACTGGACCGCCCCGCCGGCGGCGCTCGCCGTCGACCCGCAGGGCAACGCCTGGCTCGCCGTCGAGGCCTCGATCTGGAAGTGGAGCATCACCGGCGAGGTCGCGCGTGTCGGCCAGCTGTCGCGTCCGATCAGGCAGCTGATCTTCGTCGCCGGCATCGGCTGCGTCGCGATCGACGACCGCCGCGGCGCGACGATCGTCGCGGAGAACCGCTCCGCCGTCCCCTCGGGGTCCGAGCTTCACGATCTCGCGAAGGACACACCGCTCGGCGTGGGCCTGACGCAGGATCGCCGGATCGTGATCTACGATCTCGTCGCGAAGCACCTGTGGACGCTCGGTGCCGGCGAGGACGCACCGGAGATCAGCAACGACGGCAAGTACGTCGCCACCTACGTCGGTGGCCAGATCGCGATCTACACGATCGAGCTTCCCGCCGATCGCACGGCCTACGAGGCGTGGCTCGACGCGACGACCAACCTGCGGATCACCGACACCACGAACGAGCTGGTGTGGCCGTAGTCCGCCCGATCGCCATCAGCTGCGGCCTCATCACCAGCTGCTGTGACAGCTCGAGGTCGTCGGCCATTGGCCGATCGTTACTTGATCGGCGCGTTCTGCAGGCGCGCCTCGTGCACTTTCACCGCGTACTCGCGCAGCGGCGGATTCGGCTCGTCCTTGGTTCGCACGCGCACGATCGAGCCCGGCGCCTCGACCACGCCGGCCGCCATCGTCCAGCCCGGCGGCACCTGCGGATCGCTCCAGAAGTAGAGCCAGCGTGCATCGCGCGGCGCGAGGTTGACGCAGCCGTGGCTGCGCTTGACGCCGAACTGGTCGTGCCAGTACGCCGTGTGGAGCGCGAGATCGTTCTCGGGCGAGAAGAACTGCGTCCACGGCACCGTCGCGACGGAGTACGGATCCTCGCCGTTGAGCCCCTTCATGTCGGCCTCGGATTCCTTGAGCCACATCCGGTAGGTGCCGGTCAGCGTCGGCGTGTCCTTCGCGCCGGTCGACACCATCGTCGCGTAGACGGCGAGCGTGCCCTCGAAGGCGACGAGGATCTGATTGTCGAGATCGACATCGATCCAGCGCTCGTTCGGAAGTAGCTCGGCGGGCGGCGGCGCCGGGTTGAACTGGCGAACATCGGCCGCCGGGATCCATTCCTCGTCGCCGATGCGATAGGCGACCGGCTTGCCGTTCTTGTCGGCGAACGTGTCGAGGATCGGCACCGGGGTGCGCGCGGCGAGCATGCGGACCCGGCCACCGCCGACCGGCTTGTACGTGGTGCCGGCTTGCTGCCAGCCATAGACGCGCGGCCACACGAACGCGATCGGTAGCGTCCAGCCGGTGTCATCGCCGAGCCGGCCGCCATTGTAGAGCGACGGTCGGTGCTTGGAGATCGCCTGCCCGAGCACGTACTCCGAGTCCTTCTGGCTGATCTTCCAGTACGTCTTGCCGCCGACGACCACCTCGTCGTACTGGCGAACGTTCATCGAGCCGACGATCGGCTTGCCCTCGATCAGCTTCGGCTCCGGCTTGTCGACATCCTTGGTCGACGTCACCGGACCCTTCTCCTTCGGCTTCCGCTTGTTGTCCTTCTCCTTCCTGGGCTTCTCCATCACGTAGGTGACGGAGTTGGGCGCGGTGATCTTGCCGTAGACCCCGGGGACCAGCTCGCCGCGCTCGAGGAACGGCACCTCGCGACCGAACGGCGCCTTCTTGGAGGGGCGCACGTAATCGCCGCAGATCCAGCCGCGCGGGCGGACCTCGACCCACGGCTCCTTGCAGCCCTTTGCCTTCTGGGTGCGAGTCCAGGCCACCCGGGTATCGACGGCGATCGTACCGATTCGCTTGGCTCCATCCCCCGGCTCGAGCCGGACGCCGACGGTACGCACCAGCTCCAGCGAGCGCGTGCCCTCGGGGAAGTCCGGACTGACCGGCGGGGGTAGGTCCGGCGACGCGACCGGCGGGGTGTTCGGCGCCGGCCGCGGGGGTAAGCGCATCGGCTCGGGCGGCGCATCTTTTTTGTTGCCGCACGCCGCGACGAGCAGGGCCACCAGGACGCGCATTTATCACCGATAGCACGACCGTGATACTTTCGCTTTCACATGAAGCTCGGCGAGATGCTCGTCCGCGACGGCCGTCTCACCGAGGAGCAGCTCGACGCAGCGCTCAAGTATCAAGCGCGCGACGGCGGCCGACTCGGGACGGTGCTGGTCGAGCACGGGTTCGTCGACCTCGAGGCGTTGACGGTCTATCTCGGCCTCGAGCTCGGCATTCCGATCGCGACCGGCGCGATGCTCGAGCGTGCGAAGCGCGCCGCCGTTCGACTCTTGCAGCCGGCCCAGGCGTTCAAGCACAAGTGCGTGCCGCTGGTGGTCCAGGATCGCCAGCTGATCGCGGCGATCGAGGACCCACACGATTTTGCGACCCTCGAGGCGCTCAACTCGATCACCGGCTATCGCGTGCTGCCGCGCGTCGCCCCGGAAGTTCGCATCTACTACTACATCGAGCGCTACTTCGGCGTGCCGCGCCCGGTGCGGTTCGTGAAGTTCGGTGATTCGCCGCGCGGCAACGAGAGCGCGGCCGATACCGGGCTCCCTGCCCCGCCGCTCCCCGGCTTGCCGCCGGTGCCGTCGTCACTGGTGTCTGCGCCCGGTCCGCAGCCGCGGCTTCGCAGCACCGTGAAGATGAAGAAGATGTTCGACGAGACCGAGGACCTCGAGCTCGACGCCGAAGATCTGATCGACACGCTCGATGCCGACAGCGAGGTCCCCGCACCGGTCGCGCCGATCGCGGACAAGGCACCGGAGCCGTCGGTGCCGACGCCGGCGCCGGTCGCGCCGAGCCCGCCGGCTGCGCCGAAGTTGATCCCCGTCGACGTCGCCTTGCGCGAGCTCGCGACGGCGGACGATCGCAACCGCATCGTCGAGATCCTGCTCGGCGGCGTGTCGTCGATGTTCGAGGCCGCGGTGGTGTTCACCGTGCGCGACAACATGGCCTTCGGCTGGAAGGCGATGGGCGACCTGCCCGGTCACGCGCACGTCGAGCATTTGCTGATCCCGCTCGAGGTGCCGTCGGTGATCCAGGGCGCGATCGCCTCCGAGAGCGGCGTGTTTCACGGCGCGCTGACGCCGTCGACGGTGAACTCGTATCTCTACAAGGTGCTCGGCTGCGCGGAGCCGGCGCTCGTCACCACGGGGCGGATCGCGATCGGCAAGCGCGTCGTCAACGTGCTCTACGGCCATGCGCGACCACTCGGCCCCGCCGAGATCGCCACGGTCCAGCAGCTCTGCCGATCGGCGGCGGAGGCTTACGCGCGGTTGATCGCGTCGTCCAAGCGACGCAAGGATTAGTTACCGCTCTCGAGCCAGGTCGAGACGGCGGTCTTCTCGGTCGCGTCGAGGTACGGCAGCAGCTGGTGCATACCCGGGGTCGGGTCGTCCTTGATGATGATGATGTTGCTCGCCGCCGGCGTGGAGATGTAGCGGCCCGGTAGACCGTTCGAGGTCATGATCTCGAAGGACATGAATTGCGGATTTTGAATCCCGTTGCCGTGACAGGTGCCGCCGGCAGTACAGCCCTTGTTCATGAAGATGGGCGCGACATCGGTCGCGAACGTGGCCGCGCGCGGATCGCCGGAGATGCCGCCGTCCGTATCGTCGTCATCGCCGATCCCGTCGACCGCGCCGACGCTGCACGCGGCCAGAGCAAGTCCAAGGGTGGTGACCACGGTCTTGAGCATAGAACCCCGCAGTAAGCCCATTGTTACAGAGACCTCCATGCAATTGCTAGCGCACCCCCGCATCGAGTTCGCAGCCCAGATGGAACGCGTGGAATTTTGCGGCGCTGCACGACGGTGAGGCCGATACAACCAGCGCGAGACCGGTGATCATGGCGAGTAGGCACCCCACAGGGAGAACAAATGTCCCCAACGGTCCGGAGCGCTCCCGCGCCCGCAAGTACCAGGCAACCCCCGCGAAACTCGGAAATCCGAGGGTCGTGATCCAGACCCCGAACGGCACGAACGGCGGCAGAAAACCGTTCCACGCTGCCTCGCGAACCTGGTGTGGTCCGAGTACGAGAATCACGGGCAACGCGAGCCACGCGATGGTGAGGATGCCGAAGCGGCCGAGTCGCGGGGATGCGGCGGCGAGCACCGCGGGCACGAGCCAGATCCAGGCGAGCTCCGCGGCGCCGCTGGCAAGCCACGCGATGCCGATCGCGAGCGGCGCGATCACCGCGACCGCGAGGTAGCGACGCTCGCCGCCCCACGGTGCGAAGCGCGCGACCAGGCGTGATGCGAGACCGACGAGACCTGCGAGGATCGCGAGCTCACCGATCAGCCAGCGCAGCGGTGCATGCAGCCAGGGCGCGGGGTGATCGCCGGCGATCACGCGCTCGAGCACGATCACCAGGATCGCAGCGGTCGCGTAGCAGGCGATCGCGACCAGGAGCTTCAGCTTGCCATCACCGCGGCGGCGCTTCGTGGTGGCGAGCAAACCGCACGCCGCGCCGGCGCAGGCGATGCAGAACACGATCAACAGCCAGCGCGGCACGATCGTGTTGGCCGCGAGCGGCAGCCACAGCGCATCGCCATCGTGGGGCGGGACCGGCTCGACGGTGAGTGCGCGCAGCAAGCGCGCGAGCTCGGCGACGGCATCGCGATCGACGCGCGAGGCGACATCTCGCTCGGAGTGATACGCGCGATCGATCCATTCGCCGTCGTGACCGCGATGGTAGAAGTGCACGCCGCGAATCCCGCGCCGCGTGAACGCGCCGTGATCGCTGCGCTCCGCCTGCGGCCACCACCGCGACACCACGCGATGCGCCAGCGGCGCGCGCAACGTGACGCCGGCGCGATCGGCGGCATCGGCGATCCAGCCGAGCTCGGCGTCGCCGATCGACGTGCTGGCCCCGTTGATCACCAGATCGCCGGTGCCACCGACGAGATCGAGGGCGACCGCAAACTCGATCTCGTCACGGCGGGCCGCGAGCGCCTCGGCACCGACCAGTCCGGTCTCCTCGTTCGCGGTGAACACCAGCATCACGGGCTGGCGAGGCGGCTCGGCGGTGAACGTCTTCGCCAGCTCGATCAGCACGCCGACGGCGGCGGCATTGTCGATCGCGCCGGGGCTGTCGGCGACGGTGTCGTAGTGCGCCATGATCAGCAGCGCCTTGCCGGGCGGACCGAAGCGCGCGATCAGGTTCGGGTCGCTCGAGTGTGCGCGATGCGCTCGCCGGAACACCGTGCCGAGCACCTCGATCGAAGGCAGGTCGACCTCGCCGACCTCCATCGGTTCCACCGGCACCTGGCTCGCGATGTATGCCGCGGCCGCGCGCGACGTCGGTGAATCGCCGGGTCGCGGCCCCATCCCGGTCAACACGTCGACGTGCGCCATCACGCGATCGACGTCGACCCCGGGACCGCGTGCGTCCGGCGCGCACGCCGCGATCAACGCGAGGATCGCGAGCGCTCTCATCCGAGTGCGGCGAGCAGCGCCGCGTTCTCGAGCGGCGTGCCGACGGTGATGCGGAGACAGTTCGCGAGCGGCCCCGGCCCGAAGGCGCGCACCGAGATGCCGGCGTCGGCGAGCTGCTGCCAGGTCTTGCGGGCATCCGCCACGCGCACGAGGACGAGGTTCGCGTCGCTCGGAAACACCTCGATGCCACGGGCGATCAAGGCAGTGGTCAGCGCCGTGCGCTCGGCGACGACCTCGGCGGCGCGCTGCGCACACCACGCGCTGGCGTGCTCGACGAGAAATGCCGCCGCTGCCTGATCGAGCGCGCTGAGGTTGTACGGCGGCCGCACCTTCTCGAGCACGCGCGCGATCGCCGGCGAGCTGACGGTGAAGCCGACGCGCAACCCCGCCATCCCGATCTTCGACAGCGTGCGCATGACGACGAGGTTCGGGTGATCGACGAGCTCCGGCAGGTTGGTCTTGCCGCTGTACGCGACGTACGCCTCGTCGGAGACGATCACGGTGTCGCGAAACCGCGCCGCCAGCTCGAGCGCGAAGCTGATCCGCCACAGCGTGCCGGTGGGATTGTTGGGCAGCGCGAGGAACACCACGCTCGGCTTCTCCCGCTCGATCGCCTGCACGATCGCCATCTCGTCGAGCGCCCAGCCATCGCCGAGTGGCACCTCGACCAGCGGCAAGCCGCGCGCGATCGCCGCGAGCCGGTAGTAAACGAAGGTCGGCGTCGGATACAGGATCGGGCCGGCGAACGCGTTGGCGAGCATCGCGATCAGCTCGTCACTGCCGTTGCCGAACACGAGCTGCTCGCCCTTGACCGCGAGCGCCGCCGCGATCACCGCGCGCAACCGCTTCGCCGCCGGATCGGGATAGCGCTCGAGCGCGACCTCGCCGAGCAGCGCCCCGAGCTTCGCGCGCAGCTCGAGCGGCAGGCCGTGCGGTAGCTCGTTGGCGTCGAGCTTCGCCGTCAGCTTCGCCGGCACCGGCACGTGATACGCGGTCGACCCGCGCAGCACCTCGGGCACCCTCGCCGCCAGCGGCCCCAGCTCGTCGCTCACGGCCGAGCCTCCACGACAACCTGCCGCGCACGCGCTGTCCGGAAACCGGACACCACACCCGCGATCAAGTCCGACTTGGTTGTTGCGCGATTTGCGCAAGCTGTCCGGGGAGCGGACAAATTCGGCGGGTTTCGGGCGACGTCGGTGAGGACGCTGACGATCGACTCTGACAGGAATGTCGTGGTGAGCGGAATGCGGACGCGCGATGGCTGTGGGCGCCGGGTGGGAGCTGACAGCGATGTCACGGCTTGCTCCGCATCAGGGCGGAGCGGCCGTGGCCGTCGAGGCCTTCGGCGGCGGCGAGCGTGGCGATCGGTCGCGCGTGGGCGGCGGCGGCTTCGGCGGAGTACTCGATGACCGACGTCTGCTTGCGGAAGTCGTGGACGCCGAGCGGCGACGCGTAGCGCGCGGCACCGCCGGTGGGCAGCACGTGGTTGCCGCCGGCGAGGTAATCGCCCGCGGCTTCCGAGGAGTACTTGCCGACGAAGATGGCGCCCGACGTGGTGCAGCGCGCTGACAGCGCCCGCGCGTTCGCGCATTGCAGCTCGAGGTGCTCGGGGGCGAACGCGTTGGCGTAATCGATCGCGGCATCGAGCGATTCGACGACGATCGCGGCTCCGTGATGCTCGATCGCGTGGACGGCGATCTCGCGGCGCGGCAAGTCGGCGAGCTGGTGCGCCAGCTCGGCGTCGACCTGCTTGGCGAGCGCGTCGGACGTGGTGACCAGCACCGCGCGGGCCTCGCGATCGTGCTCCGCCTGGGCGATCAGATCGGCGGCGACCCACGCGGCGTTCGCGGTGGCATCGGCGACGATCAGGACCTCGGACGGGCCGGCGATCGAATCGATGTCGACCTCGCCATAGACCTGGCGCTTCGCCGACGCGACCCACGCGTTACCCGGACCGACGATCTTGTCGACGCGCGGCACCGTCTGCGTGCCGTAGGCGAGGGCCGCGACGGCCTGCGCACCGCCGAGCTCGAAGATCTTGTCGACGCCCGCGATCCGCGCCGCGAGGGCAGTCTCCGGCGAGGCGCCGGGCGTCACCATGATCAGCTCGCGCACGCCGGCGACCTTTGCGGGGATCGCGGTCATCAAGACACTCGACGGATAGCGCGCGGTGCCGCCGGGCACGTAGAGCCCGACGCGCGCGAGCGCGGCATAGCGGAGCTCGAGGCGAACGCCATCGAGATCGAGCGCGACATCGGCATCGCGCTGCTTCTCGTGGAACGCGCGGATCCGCTGTGCGGCCAGCTCGAGGGCGGCGCGCACATCCGGCCGGACCTGGCCGGCGAGCGCCTCCCAGCGCGCGGCATCGATCTCGTAGCTGCCGCCGTCGGGCTCGCGCTGATCGAACTTGCGCGTGTACTCCTCGACCGCCTCGTCGCGCCGGGCGCGAACATCTTCGAGGATGGCGGCGACCTGCGCATCGACATCGCCGGCCATCCGGGTCGACCGGTCGAGCAATGCGGCAGCCTCGACGCTCCCCGCGCGCAGCAGCTTCAACATCGCCGGCAGGCTACCAGATGTCCGGGGTCGGACCCCGAACATGCGGGGACCTGTCGATTTGTTGGAACTTGTCGGCCGGTCGCCCGAGTAACGGTCGACAACATGCTCGCC
>JAEYYY010000150.1 GCA_023430775.1 Pseudomonadota bacterium | reverse complement strand
TCCGGCGCTGTCTCGCGCTCGATCCCGAGAAGCGGTTTCCGTCGCTGGCCGCCGTGGCCGATCACCTCGACGAGGGCGCGCGTCGGCGCAAGCCGATCTGGATCGCCGGCGTCGCCGTGGCCGCGATGGCGGCGAGCGCGGTGACCTGGGGCGCGACGCGCGGTGGCGAGGTCGCTCCGGCAGGTCCGAGCTGCGCGATCGGCGCCGCCGAGATCGGCGCGGTGTGGAACCCCTCGGCGCGTGCGAACGTCGAGGCGCTCGGCACGCCGGCGCTCGCCGCCATCGATGGCTGGACCGCGAGGTGGGCGACCGAGCACGATGCCACCTGCGAGGCGGCGAAGACCGCGCCGATCGCGAAGACCACCGCGCGCGAGCGCTGCCTGACGCGACAGCGCGACGAGCTCGCCGCCCTGCTCGATCGTTCTCGGCAGTTGCTTGCAGCCGCAGGCGACGCCGACATGCCGGGCCATCTCGCTGCGGGCGCTACTGACCGCGGCGACGCACCCGACATGCCGGACCAGATCGCTGCGCGCGGCGACTCCGCCGACATGCCGGGGCGGCTGCTCGATGCGCTCGCGGCGATGTCGCCGGCCGATTGCAGGCAGGCGGAAGCGGGCACGGCCGACCCGCTGCCGGCGGATCCGGACCGGGCAGGCGAGGCGCGCACCGTCGAGCGCGAGCTGCCGAGGATCCGCGCGGCGATCGCGCTCGGCGATGCCAGGCCGGTCGTCGAGCTCAGCGCGGCGGTCGTCGAGCGGGCGCGCAACAGCACGCACGCCCCGTCGCTGGCGGAGGCGCTGCTGGCGCGCGGCGAGGCGCTGCGGGCGACCGATCGTCTCGACGATGCGGCCGCCGCGGCGCGCGATGCGGTCGCGGCCGCCGAGCGCGGTCACGACGATCAGACCGCCGCGCGTGCGTGGCTGCTGCGCGTCGGCGTCGCCCTCGATCGCCGCGAGCTGGCGGCTGCCGACGATCTCGGGGCGATCGCCGATGGCGCCGTGGATCGCGCGGGCTCGCCGCGCCGGCTGGTTGCCCAGCTCCTGAAGCTGCGCGGCGTGGTCGCGTACTACCGCAACCGGTTCGACGACGCGCGCGCCCTGCTCACCAAGGCGCGCACGCTGTTCGCTGCGCTGGCGGGCGACAAGTCGACGGACGTGGCGAGCATCGAGACGTTGCTCGGCACCGTGGCGCGAGCGTCTGGCGATCTCGCCACCGCCGAGAAGCATCATCGTGCCGCACTCGCGCTCGATCGCGAGCTGCGGGGGCCCGATCACTTCGACCTCTCGCGCGACCTTCACAACCTCGCCGGCGTGTTGCGGCTGAAGAAGGATCTCGACGCCGCGGCGGCGACCTACCAGCAAGCCCTCGCGATCGAGGTGGCGAAGCGCGGCGAGCGCAGCGCGCAGGCCGGGCTGACCCACAACTCGCTCGGCCTGGTGAAGCTCGAGCGCGGCGACCTGCCCGGTGCCCGCGCGGAGTTCTCGCTCGCCCTCGACATCCTGACCGCCGCGAACCACGGCGACCGCGCGTTCGCGACGCAGAACCTCGGTCTCGTCGCCGCCGCGGCCGGCGATCACACCACGGCACTCGCGGAGTACGATCGCGCGGCCGCGCTGTTCACGGCGACGATCGGCGACACCGCGCTCGCCGCGATCCGCGTCCACCTCGATCGCGCACGCTCGTACGTCGCGCTCGGTCGCCGCGATCAGGCGCGCGCCTCGGCGGCTCGCGCCATCGAGGCCGCGACGCAGGCCAACATCCCGTGGATCGTCGACGACGCGACGACTCTCCTCGCGAAGCTCGCGCCCGTGAGCGGCGCTCGGCAGGACCCGCCGGTCACCGATGACCCACGCTCCGTCGTGGCGCCGATCGAGAAACCACAGCTCCCGCCGGTCCCCGATCCACCGGTGCCGATTCGCGACGTCGGCAGCTACGGCTCGAATCCGGGGAGGCCTTGAGATGGCATGCCCGACACATCTGTTCTTCGCCTCCGCCGAGGAGGTGAAAGGTTGGCAGCGCGCACCACGTAGTTCGCCTGATCCAGGTCATCGCCGTGCTCATCGGCAGCCAAGCATTCGAGTAGAGTCGGCGGAAGTGGCGTCGAAGAAGCCTCCACGCACGAGCCCCCGCGTAAGACCGCTCGCGAAGAGCATCTCGAAGAGCTTGCGCCCGACCGCGGCCGGCACACCGAAGCGTGCCGCGAGCAGGCCGACCGTGGTGCCGGCGACGAAGGCGCCGCGGCCGGCGAAGCAGCTGCCCGGTGCACCGCGCCTCGGCGCTCGCGGACAGATCGCACGCGGCGGCATGGGCGTCATCCATCGCGCGTTCGATACGCGAACCGAGCGCACGATTGCACTCAAGGTCATCGATCCCGAATGGGCGGCGAACGAGGAGATGATCGCGCGGTTCTTCGACGAGGCCCGCATCACCGGCCAGCTCGACCACCCGAACATCGTCCCGGTGCACGACGTGCTCGTCGACGATAACGGTGCACCGACCGCGATGGTGATGAAGCTCGTCGACGGCGAGACGCTGACGGCGCGGATCGCGTCGACGCCGCGCCGCGAGCGCGAGCTGACGCGCCTGCTCGAGATCTTTCTCAAGATCTGCGACGCGGTCGCGTTCGCGCACAGCCGCGGCGTGATCCACCGCGATCTCAAGCCCGACAACATCATGCTCGGCACGTTCGGCCAGGTCTACGTGATGGACTGGGGCTGCGCGCACGTGCTGCCGAAGCCGCGCCGGTTGAACGAGCCCGAGGGCCGGCCGCGCCGCACGCTGTCGGAGCTGCCGGGCACCGTGATCGGCACGCCGGGCTACATGGCACCCGAGCAGGCGTGGGGCAAGACCGACGAGATCGACGAGCGCACCGACGTGTTCGGGCTCGGCGCGATCCTCTATCACATCCTCACCGGCACCTCGCCGCACCCGGGCGAGAGCACGTCGGCGACGATCGGCCACGCGCGCGTCACCGAGCCGCGACCACCACAGGAGCTCGCCGGCGACGTCCGGTTGCCACCGGGCTTGTGCTCGATCGCGATGCGCGCGATCGCGACCAGGAAGGCCGAGCGGTTTCCGTCGGTCGAGCACCTGCGCGACGAGATCGAAGGCTTCTTGCGCGGCGGCTCGTACTTCGATTCGCGCACGTTCCCCGCCGGCACCGTGATCATCAAGGAAGGCGACGTCGCCGACATCGCGTACGTGATCACCGCCGGCACCGCCGAGGTGTTTCGCAAGGAGCGCGGCCGCCGCACCACGCTGCGCACGCTCAACCCCGGCGACGTGTTCGGCGAAGGCGCGATGTTCGCCTCGGGCACGCGCAACGCCAGTGTTGCCGCGGTGGACGATGTCACGGTGATCGTGGTGTCGCGCGAGTCGCTGCACGAGGAGCTCGCGCTCGACTCGTGGATGGGCACCTTCGTCCGCGGGCTCGTGGCCCGTTATCGCGATCTCGAATCGCGGCAACGCGTGCAGAGCACGGTCGCGGATCAGCTGCGCGTCGCCCAGTCGATCGTCGAGTACCTCGGCCGCACGGCGATGTGGTGCGGTGCGAACACGCTCGGCACGAGCTGGTCGCGCGTGTGGGGCGCGCTCGGCGGCGAGCTCCGCCTCGACCACGAGCACGTGATCGACCTGATCAGGCGCACGCCCCACCTGACGCTCGATCTCGAGGCCGACACGATCACGCTCAGCGTCCCGTCCGAGTAGCTAAGTCCTCGGATCGACGGCAATGCGCCGGTCGGTCGCCGGCCCCGTTGGGAGATCATGCAGATCTCTCGACGGAAGTTCTTGTTCGGCGCCGCGCTCCTGATCCCCGCCTGCCGCACCGCCTCGCGCGCCGACATCCTCGCGCCGACGCCGTTCGTCCCCGACGACGATGGCCCGACCGGTCCGATGCCACTCGATCGACCCGGCGCGGGCTGCGCGGCAACGGCCGACAACATCGAGGGCCCGTTCTACAAGGCCGGTGCACCGCATCGCGCGACCCTCGTCACCGATCGCGATCCCGGCGAGCGCCTGCTGCTCACCGGCACCGTCCTCGGCACGCACTGCAAGCCGCTCGCGAACGCGACGCTCGACATCTGGCACGCCGACGCGCGCGGTGGCTACGACAACGACGGCTGGGGCATGCGCGCCAGGCTCGTCACCGACGCGAACGGTCGTTACGCGATCCGCACGCTGGTGCCGGGGCGCTATCTCAATGGCAACCGCTATCGGCCCTCGCACGTCCACGTCAAGCTCCGTGCGAAGGGCAGGGAGGAGCTCACCACGCAGCTCTACTTCGACGGCGATCCGTACATCGACGGCGATCCGTTCGTCGTGTCGTCGCTGATCATGGCGCACCGCCGCGACGGCAACGTGCGCAAGGCGAGCTTCGACTTCGTGATCTAGATCCTCGTCATGGCACGACGCGAACGCAGGCTTCGAACCAGGTCGCACCGAGACGTTCGTCGCGCTGCACGATCCACAGCGGGATGTCGGTCGGCCCCTCGAGATCCTCGGCGCGCGGCGCGCGGTACTCGGTGAACAGCGGCGCCGGATTGCCCGAGAAGTCGCGCGGACCACCCGTCGATCCCGCGGAGAAGCCGCCCGCACCCGTCAGCCACTGGTACGTCAGGCTCTCGGTGAACGTCGCGCCCATGCCGTCGATCGTCGGCACCACGTAGGTCTCGCGCACGCCGTCCGGCTCGACCGGCGTGATCCGCACCTTCTGGGTCGGCACCAGCGTCAGTGGCGCCGGCTGATCGACGCAGCGGCCGAGCGGCAACGTCACCGCCGCGTCGCGCGTGCCGTCGGGCAGGTACGGCTCGGCATCGAAGCCGATCAGCGTCGGGTTGGTGTTCGGCGTGACCTGTGGCGGGATCCGCGCGCTGACCCGCAGCGTCTTGCCGCCGATCACGTCGAGCGCCGGATCCTCGTCCTCGCCACCGACGGTGAGCACCACGCCGTAGTCGAGGCCGGCGATGCCCTGGAACACGTCCTCCTCGAACACCTCGAGCAGGATGCCGAGCAAGTCGCTGTTCGGCTCGACGGTCGCGCACATCGACGGTGCCGGCTGCGCGAGCTCGGGATCCTCGATCACGCCCTCGGTGAGCGGCACCACCACGCTGTCCTCGCAGCAGCCCTCGTCGCAGCGGCGGCACAGATCCATCGAGTAGCGCAGCCGGCGATCGAGCTTCGGATCCCCGACCAGCGCGCACATCGTCGACGGCACCATCTGATCGAGCAGCTCCTGCGCCCTGGGCTGGCCATTGGAGAGATCGATGTCGATCACCTGATCCGGCACGTCGGCCGACATCGCCAGGATGCGCAGATCGAGCACCACCTCCGGCGATTCGAAGGAGGCGCACGCGGTCACCGCGATCAGGAGCAGCGCTCTCACCAGGTACCTCGCAGGCCGAGGGTGGGCAGGATCGGATAGCTCGTCACCGGCGCCTTGTGCTTGAACCGGTAGTCGTACTCGAACGCCTCGACGTTCTCGAAGTTCGCGATGTTGATGACATCGAGATAGAGGCCGAGGCTCCACGTGTTGTAGAGCCACACCTTCTCGACGCGGGCATCGATCTGCCGATACGTCGGCGTGCGCGACGAGCGCAGCGGCGCGCGGATCGCTTCGTAGCCGCCGCTGTCCGCGTCGTAGGTCGAGCCGATGATCGGCGTATCCGGACGACCGGTCGCGAGCTGGAAGCGCGCACCGATCTCGAAGCCCTTGCCCGGCTTGTAGCTCGCCACTGCGTTCATCACGTGCGACTGGTCGAACGCCGTCGGCACGAAGCGATCGTTGGTGGGCCGGTTCTTCTGGTTCGCCTTGCTGTACGTGTACGACAGCCAGCCGAACGCGCGCTCGGTGATCTCGCGCTTGATCATGATCTCGAAGCCCATCGAGTTGCGGCGCCCGGTGTTCTGGAAGTTGAGATACGTGAACGTGCCGTCGTCATTCGCGATCACCTCGTCGGTGAACACCACGAGGTTGCGGCGCCGCGCGTAATAGATCTCGCTGTCGACCGACCACACGCGACTCGGCTTCCACTCGTAGCCGAGGCCGAAGTGCGTGGCGTGCTCGATGTCGACGTTCGGGTTGCCGAACCGGGTATCGACGGCTTCCGGCTGCGGCGGCTGGCTGAACTCTCCGATGTAGGCCTTCGCCGTCCACTCTCGGTCGAGCTTGTAGCGGGCGACCAGCCGGGGATCGATCGAGCCTCGGTCCTGGCCCTCGATCAGGTACATGTCGAGGCGCAGGCTCGGGATCAGCTTCAAGCGATCGTTGACGTCGATGCCGACGTCGGCGTAGGTACCGAGCCCGAGCGTGCTGGCGCCGCGGAACACCTGCGAAGGGTCGACGTCGATCCCCGACGAGTTGATCAGGTTGTCGTCGATCGGCACCAGCGCCTCGTAGCGCGTCACGCGCGACAGCAGATCGATGCCGGCATCGAGCGTCAGCCGCTTGTCCATCCGGCCGTGCACGCGCAACCGATACGACAGCGTGCTGTTGACGATGTTGAGGCTGGTGAACGGCCCGGCCGCTTCCGCCTGCGCGCCGGAGAACGTCAGCGTGTCGCGTCCCCACGCCGGCGACAGCGTCAGCTTCATGTCGCCGCCGAGCGAGCGCGTGTAGTTGCCGATCACGCGGAAGAACTTCACCGCCGTCGACAGATCGGTCGACACCTGCGCATCGGGATCCTGATCGAGCACGCGCAGCGTGTCGGACGAGCCGATCGCGAACAGCCCGAGCCGGCCGTCCTCGTGCAGGTTGTAATCGAGCCGGCCGGCGTAGTCGTAATAGACCGGCGTCACGATCCGCTGCGCACCCGGCGCGGGCTCCGGCAGCACGAAGCCGAGGAACGCGTCGACATACGATCGCCTGCCCGCGAACGCGAACGTCAGGTCCTTGGTCAGCGGCGCGCGCAGATACGCGCCGGCATCGAGAAAATCGACCTTCGCCGAGCCGTGAATGCCGTCGCTCTTCGTCGGCCGTAGCTCGAGGGCGACCACGCCACCGTGCTTGCGACCGAACCGCGCCGGAAAGCCACCGGGATAGAGCTCGAGCCCCTCGAGCATCTCGGCATTGAAGATCGATGGCCCGCCGAGGAAGTGAAACACGGACGGAATCTCGTGACCGTCGACGAAGATGCCGGTGTCGTCGGGGTTGGAGCCGCGCACCAGGATGATGCCGAGCCCGAACGGCGCGCGGTTGATGCCGGGCAGCGTCTGGATGACGCGGATCGGATCACCGAACGTGCCGGGCACGCTCGTCAGCTGCTGGCGCTGCAGCGTTCGCTTCGTCACCTCGAGCGTCTCGCGCTCGCCCTCGACGACCGTCTCGTACGGATTGCCACCGCGCGGCCGCATCCACAATCGCACGTCGACGAGCTCGCGCTTCGCGAACGTCAGCGGCCGCTTCAACCGATCGTATTTCGGATCGACCGCGAGGACGTTGTACGTGCCGGGTGGGACGCCATGAAAATAGAACGTGCCGTCCTCGCCGGTCACCGCGTCGAGTGCGAGCTCCTCGATCGATACGATCACGCCGGCGAGCTTCTTGCGCGTGCCGCGCTCGACGACCTCACCTTGCAGCGTCACCGGCTGCTCCATCGCGCCGGCGTGATTCGGCGGACCGGTCTTCGACCTGGGCGGTGGGGGCGGCGGGGGCGGCTCCTCGGGAACCTCCTCGAGGAAGAAGTTGATCGCGGTCTCCACCGCGATCGCCGCCGGCTTGCCATCGATCTCCGCCGGATCGAACACGTACTGCATCGCCGCTGCGACCGCCGCCTCGTCGAAGCCGTCGCCGACCTTCTCGAGCACGTCGACCTTGGTGACGACGCCGGTCGCGTCGATGTGGATCTTGACCTTCACCTTCGCCGTCTTGCGGGCGGCGAGCGCGGCGGGCGGATACTCGGGCGCCACCGCCTGGATCAGCACCGGCGACTTGGTCACCTTGTTCGCCGGTGCCGGCGGCGGATCATCGGCGTGTGCGAGCGGCGCTACGAGGAGCAGCGCTACCAACAGCACGCACAGCCGCATGTCGCGCGAGCGTAGCCTGGATCGAGCGGAGCAACACCCACGGATCGCTAGGATCCAAATCCGATCACAGTTCGTGACCGCGCTCAGCTCTTCGGCTGCGTGCGCAGGTGGTTCACGAGCTTGTCGAACAGGCCGCGCATCGCGTTCTCGAGCGCTTCCTTGCGCAGCGTCGGCAGGTACGCCGGGTTGTACGTCTTCTTCTTGACCTGCACCTTCGCGCCACCCGACACGAACGACAGCATCTTGCCCGTGTTGTCGGAGATCGCGATCCGCAGCGACGCCTCGATCTCCATGTAGTCGCCCGACGGCGTGACGTCGAGCTTGACCACCGAGAGGTCGATGTTGCGGAGGTCGAGGCCGTAGCGCTTGGCCACCGAGGCTTGCGAGGTCACCTTCTCGGCGTGCTTGCACTGCTCGGCGAGCGCGGTGCGAATGATGTCGGCGTGCACCTGGCGCGCCTTCTTGTCGTTCTTGCCGGGCGAGTCGTCCGTGGAGCTCTTGATCTGGACGTACAGATCCGGCCGGTCCTCGAGCGCGCGCGGCGCATTGCCGAAGCCGGCCTTCGCGCGCGGCCGCGGCGGCGGTGCGGCGACGACCGGTGCATCGGCGACAAATGGATCCGGCAGCTGGTTCGCCTTGGCGACGGCGATCGCGGCGGCGCGCGCCTTGGTGCGCACATCGAGATCGCTATCGTCGTTCGCGGCGGTGCGCAGCGCCGGCAGCGCCGCCTTGTGGCCGAGCCGGCCGAGCGCGACCGCGGCAACCACGCGGATCTTCGAGCTCGGATCGGAGAGCGCGGTGACCAGCGGCTTCATCGCGCGCTTGTCCTCGAGGCGAGCGAGCGCGACCACCGCGGTCAGCCGCGACTTCTCGTTGCTGCTCGACGCGACCTGCTTCGTCAGCTCGGCGATCCGATCGTTCGCCGCTGCACGGCCCGGTGCGATCGCCAGGACGACGATCACGAGCATCGGAGCCAACAACCCTCGAAGCACCGAGGGCGATTAGGCGCTTGGACATTCTTTCAGTCAATGTTTTCTGGCCGCGCGTTGTAATGTGTTTCCAGGTGGCAATCTCCGACGCGCAGTTCAAGATGGGCGTGTTTGGCGCAGCAGGTGTGCTGGTTCTGGGCATCACCATCGTCAGGTTCTGCGGGAGCGTGTCATTGCCCGAGAAGCCCGCGTCGCAGGAGGCGCAACCATCGGGAACGTCGACGGAGCTCGTCGAACAATCCAACGCTTCGCCGGTCGTCTACCAGGACTACCTGGCGAAGGATGCGTCGGCTGCTGCGCTTCGTGTGCCGACGCTCGAGGACATGCAGCGCAAGCTGTTGTTCCGCACCGACGAGAGCCGTCAGGTTCTCGAGGTAGGACAAGATGCGATCACGACCGCGGGGCTTCGTCTCGCGGCGCAGCGTGCCGGTAACACGATCACGCTCGAGATCGAGAACACGACGAAGTCAGACCTCGCGTATCACGTGGTCACCGAGCCGACGCCGAAGATCGCCGGCTGCAACAACGCGACGCCGCTCGAGCACAACGCGATGATCATCGCGAAGGGCGAGAAGCAAGTCCGCGTCGAGTGCTCGTGGCACGCGGGGATGGCGATCGCGGTGACGCTCGTCGAGACCGCCGAGGTGATGCCGCTCTCCGCCTGGTACTTGAACCAGATCCCACCCTCGCAAGTCGGCATCGATCGGCGGATCGCGCGGGGCCATCGGGTCCCGAAAACGGCCGAGCGCTGCATCTCCTTGTCCTCTCAAGCGGTCCGATCCGGCCTCGAAAACGGAGAAATTCGCTGGAGAGATCTCGTCGACTTCTACGCCCGGCATCGCTGCCAAACCTACCCGTTTCCAGCGTCATATCGAGCGCTTACGGTGGACGGCCAGCGACGTATCCCGGCTATGTAAGTGACACGGCGTCGAGTTTTCGCGACGTTATCCTTGCCTTCACCCGGTGAGCTTCCGTAGCCTATCTATACTTACGCGGAGTTACCGGTGACCAAGTCCGAGCTCATCGAGAAAATCTCAGAGACGTTGAAGCTACCGGCCGGTAAGGCGGAGGCGATCGTAAACACGATCTTCGACAGCATGGTGAAGGCGCTCGAGCGTGGCGAAGGCATCGAGATTCGCGGCTTTGGTAGCTTCACGGTGCGCAAGTACAAAGCCTATGAAGGTCGCAACCCGCGAACCGGCGAGACAGTTCATGTCGCCGAGAAGCGGCTGCCTTTCTTCAAGGTCGGCAAAGACTTGCGAGAGCGTGTGAACGCTGGCCGCGGTACGCCACTGCCTGCCGACAAGCCCGACGAGCCCGACGATACCGATCCGAACGAGCCGGATCTCGACGACGACGACGAAGACTAGATCTTCGTCATCCTCGTCGGGAATCAACTGGTTATCGTCACGCGATCGTTGTCGATCGACACGATCATGCCGTCGGCAAGTTGCGACCACGCATCGCGACAGCTGACGACGTACGGGATGCCGAGCTCGCGCGCCATCGCTGCGCCGTGATCGAGCACGCGTCCGGTCTCGCTGATGATCGCAGCGCAACCGATGACGATCACGGCAAGAGCGGGCGTCACGGCGCGCGTCACCACGATGTCGCCGCGTCCGACGACGATCGCGGAAGCAAGCGATTCGAAACGGCGCACGCGTCCAGTGATCCGGTGACCGCTGCCGATGCCGGCGAGCGCAACTCCTCGATCTCTCGTCGAGGAATCATCGCCGACCACGACCGGCATGTTCCAGGTCGCGGCGCGTGCGGCAGCGGCGCGCGCTCCGGATGCGCGGCGGCTGACCTCGACCGGATCGAGCTGGTCGTGAAGCAGATCGTCGAGCGGAATCCAGAACGCATCTTCGCGTGCGATTCCAAGCGCGTCGGCGCGATCGAGGATGGCGCGACGAACCAGCCACTGCGCGCGCGCGAAGGCGAAGTCATCGATCTCGGCCAGCTCGGCGATCGTCGTGGCCTCGTCGTAACCGGCTGGAGTCTCGTCGGTGGTGTGATCGAGCGGGCGGTCGCGGAGCGCGACGCGTGCACGCGCGAGCGCATCCTCCAGTAACCCCGGTCGCTCCGCGAAGGTCGGGACCGCGACATCCCACGCGGGTGCGAGCACGCCGAGTCCTGCGAGCGCGTCGCGGGCCGCTCCGTCCTGCGCGGCCACGAGAAGCCGCGACTCGACGGCGGAGCCGCGCTTGGCGGGGTGTGGATACGCGGCGCGACCGGCCGCGATCAGCGCGCCGTGCTTCGCCCAGGCCTCGAAGAACGCGAGGTAACGATCGAGCGCCTCGGCAAGCGGTGGCGGTGGATCGGCGGGGTCGAGCGCGGCCGTCATCGCGCGCTGGATCTCGAGCGACCGGGCCTGGATCTCGGCCGCGTTGCCGACCGGACCGCGAGCGGGCTCCTCGACCGGCGTCGTGTAGAGATAGCCCGCGCACACCCGAGCCGACCACGGTGCGATCGCAGCTGCCTCGACCCGATGAACCAGGTCGGTCTGCGCGATCGAGAGCGGATCGGGGTTATGCGCGAGGTCGAGCGTCCACCGCCGGCCATCCTGCAGCGGCACCAGCACGATCGGCGGCGGTGCCGAGCGCGGTGCGATCACCGGATGCACGATCGGCCGCACCTGCACGAACGACGCGTGTTGCCACTCGAGCCAGGTGCCGCCATCGCCGAACGGTGGCTCGGGGCCCGCTTCGGAGTGCAGCGGCATCACCAGCTCGAGGTCCGCGCCGCCGGTCGCGCCGATCGCGCGCTCCGCTGCGAGCAACTGCGAGCTGTCGTCGCGCGCGATCTGGCAGACCTCGCTGCCGTGTTGCCACCACAGCGCGTTCGCGTCGGGCTTGCCTGGCGGTCGCGTGTACACGGTCACGCGCTCGCCCTCGACGAAGCGCTGCACGATCACCGAGATCGCCAGCGCGCCCTCGCGGCGGCGCGCGTACGCCGCGGCGAGCGGTGTCAGCGCACTCAGCCACACGCTGCGGATCGCCGGCCACAGCTCGTCGAGCGCGACCGCAGTCCTCGACGAGAACACGCCTGCCGCCGCACCTGCCTCGCCATCCTCGAGCGTCGCCGACGAGCGCACGGCGAACGGTCCACCGAGCCGGCGCGCGCGCGTGCTCACCTCGGTGACGAGCTCCTCGGGAAGCTCGACGGTCTCGATTCGCTGCGCCAGCTGTTCGAGCGCGTGACCGAGTTGCTCCGGGCGAGCGCGACCGAGCACGAGCGAGATGCCCGGATCTGGCTCGAGCACGGCCCCGACCTCGACCTCGGCGTTCGCGATCGCATGCTGATCGATCGGCCGGCTACTCGCGGCCTCGTGCAACGCGACCACCGCCCCCGTCGATCGCGCACCGCTCTCGATCACCTGGCGGACGGCATCCCCGGTGGCGACGCGAAAGGCGCGATCGTCGATCACGAAGCCGTCGGGCACGCGCAGCCCGGCCGCGATCAGGCGAGCGAGTCCGAAGGCCTTCCCGCCGCACGATGCGTCGGCCGTCGCGAGTGCGCGCGTCCACATGACGGCGTTGTACGCCGTAACCCGGTGGTTCGCCGGTCAAACATGGATCAGTTGTTTGCCTGCCTGCGCCGCCACGTTAGGATCGTGGTCGTGCGCTGGGCACTCCTCGTCATGCTCGCCCTCGGCGGCACCGCGCTCGCCGACGACAGCAAGCTGGCGAAGGAAGACGTGCCGATCCAGCCCAAGGCCACGGTGCGCGGCAAGAACAAGCTGTGCTGCGGCTATCCGCTCGTCGACGAGCTCGGCTGGGCGCTGCGCTTCTACTGGTTGACCCGCGAGGCGGACTACCAGGAGACGCAGGGCGTGAACATCCCGCGCGGTGGCGCGTGCGCGCTGCCGGCGAACCGCTGGGTCGAGATGTACACGCGCGAGGGCTACTTCATCGCGCGCGTCCAGGAGCGCTTCGCCTGCTCGCTTCGCCTCGAGGGCTCCGGCTTGATGATGGACGATCGCGTCATCAACTACACCGGTCCGTGCAAGTACGGCTACGGCACCTGCTTCGAGACGCTCGACGTCAAGAAGCACCCGTTCGGCCGCGGCGCCGGCCAGCGCCCGCTGATCCCGTTCAAGTCCGTCGCGGTCGATCCACGCGTGATCCAGATCGGCGAGCCGCTCTACATCCCCGAGTTCGACGGCCTGGCGCTCCCCGACGGCTCGATCCACGACGGCTGCGTGCGCGCCGACGACACCGGCGGCGGCATCAAGAAGCGCAAGATGGACTTCTTCGTCGTCACCTACGGCAACTTCCGGTTCCTGCTCGACCAGCTGCTCGGGGTGTCGTGGATCACCCCGCACATCGAATCACCGCGCTGCGAATACCTGCGCGACATGTGAGTGTTGCGCTAGGTTCCCCGCATGCTCGACGGTCTGTTCGTCGCTCCCGCGGTCGCCGCCATCGCCGATGCCCTCGGCGACATCGAAGGCACGATCGCCGTCATCGGCGACGCCAAGATCGCGCAGGGGCTGGCGGCGAAGCGAACAGTGATCGCCGTCGGCGTGACCGGCCGCGCCGCGAAGAAGCTGCCCAAGGAGCTCGCCGATGCCACGCTCGCCGATCTCGCCACCGTCGAGCCGGCGTCGCTCGCGGCGGTGGTCGGCGCCGATATCACGATCGACGATGGCTGGGTGACCACGCTGCGGGCGTGGACACGCGCCACCCGCGATGGCGGATCGATCATCCTCGTCGACAAGGGTCGCGCCGCGGAGGCGAGCCGGCGCGCACTGTGCTCCGGGCTGACGGAGCTCGAGCAGCGTCACGCCGGGCGCGCCGTGATCACGAGCGGGATGGTGACCCATCTCTGAGCTGCGCTGCCCGGTCTGCAACATCCCGTGGCCGCAGCCCCTGTCGTGCTGCCCTTGCGGCTTCGCGCCGGAGTCGATCGATCTGTTTCTGGTCAAGCTGCGGCTGCAGCGCCGGCGCGGGATCGGAGTGCAGCTGCTCGGCCTCGGCCTGCTGAGCTTGACGCTGCTGATGTGGATCGTCACCGGCGGCATCGAGCTGGCATTCCAGCTCGGCATCCTGGCGAGCGGCGCGACCACGATCGGCGGCATCGTGATGTTCGCGCGTGGCACGCAGCAGGTCGTGCGGACGACGCGCCACCTGCGCACGGCGACGGCGATGCGCCAGCTGCCCGTCGCGCGCTTGCGCTAAGCAACTCAGTCTCATCGCGACTCTGTGCTTCATTCCGGCGCCAACGGATGTGGCGAACGAGGACGACGGAGCTCACGCGAGGGCCAGCTCGCGGAAGGAGCGACCGTAGCTGCGAGCTCACGCGCACGGATTCCGGAGCAAGCACGGAGTCACAGTGCGACGGAGGTCGCACAAAGGACTGTTCCGACCTGTTCACGATCGGAGTGCAGATCGCCCGCATTCTTGCGCCCGAACGCGACTGGGTTTGATCAATTCACGCCGTGCTTGCTCGCCGAAGTTGGCATCCTGCGCCGGAACGCCGGTCATCGGCAGGCGCGCTGGCTTCCAAGCGAGCACGCTCGTCGTGCAGTCATCGGCGACTCGCACCAGGTGCCCAACACGGGTGTCTCGTCTCGCCTCCGTACGAATCGCGATTCGTATGCGAGATACGAACGGCGATTCGTACGGAGGCGGATCGAGGCATCGGACAAGCGGGGCAGGTTGTAAGTGCCCATTGCCTCATAGGCGTCGGCGCGTAGCATCGACAGGGCACGCGCGTCTTGTGGCGCAGGCCGTAGCGAGAGCGCGCACGGCGCTGCCTCGTGTGAATGCGAGAACGGTGAAGCGGAGCCTCTTAGACGGGAGGGCGGTTGTCGCCGGCGTCGTCGGGCTGCTTCGGCGGCGCGGCCTTGTAGATCAGATCCATGCGCGGGCCGCGCTGACCCTTGCTGTGATCGCCGCGGTCGTCCTTGCTGACGCCCGGCGGGACGTTCCACGGGAACGGCGGGTTCGGGTAGCCCTTCGCCGCGTCGTTCATGTAGCGCGCCCACAGCGGCACCATCGTGATGTACGCGGCGTCGGTGCGGCCGATCGCGCGCTCGCGCTTGTCGTCGCCCATCCACGCGACGGTGGTGAACTGGTTGGTGAACGCGATGAACACGGTGTCGTGGGTATCGCTCGACGTGCCCGTCTTGCCGCCGGCGTTGATGCCGAGCGCGCGGATCATCATCGTGAAGCCGTGCTGCACCTCGAGGTTGAGCAGCTTGCTCATCAGGAAGCCGACGCGCGCCGGGATCGCCTGGATCGGCTGGATGCCCGACAGCGTCGCGATGCGATCGAGGCGATCGGCGGCGGGCAGCTGCGGATCGTCCATCGTGGTGTTGTCCTCGATGGTGCTGCCGTTGCGATCGACGATGCGGCGGACGTAGACCCAATCCTTCTCCTTGCCCTTCTCGCGCGGCCACCACGCGCCGTTGCGCGCGAACAGGCTGTACGCGCGCGCCATCTCGTGGAGGTAGGTGCAGGATGCGCCGAGGGCGAGCGCATCGTCGGCGTAGATCTTGGTGGTGATGCCGAGCCGGCGCGCCCACGCCTCGACGTTCTTCGCGCCGAGCCGCTGGAACAGATCGACCGATGGGATGTTCTTCGAGAACACCAGCGCGTACTCGAGCGACACCGCGAAGTCCATCGTCGCGCCGAGGTTGTTCGGCGACCACTCCTCGCCGGTCTCCGGATCGGTGATCGTGATCGGTACGTCCTTGAGCACGGTGTCGAACCCGTAGCCCTCGTTGAAGCCGAGCGAGTAATAGATCGGCTTGTACGACGATGCCGGTTGCCGGCATGCCCTCGCGTTGGTGACCCGGTTGTAGACCGAGCGGTCGTAGTCGTAGCCACCGACGATGGCCGGCACGTAGCCGGTCTTGTAGTCGGCCGTGAACAGCGCGACCTGCGGGTGCGGCACCTGCTCGAGCTTGACGTAGTCGGTGTTCTTCGCGTCCCACTCGCGCTGGTCGTCGGCGGGCATCCAGCCCGGGTTCTTGTTCTTATCGAGCTGCCACTGGTTCCAGCGCTTGACCGTGCGGATCTCGCGCGACACCCAGATCACGTAGCCGGGCTTGAGCGCCTGGTGCGCGCTGCCGATCTCCTGATCGTTCTCGGCGTTACCGGTCTGGAACGGCGCCGCCCACCGCATGTTGCGCAGCGGCAGCTTGAGCCGGCGATCGCCGATCAACACCTCGGCGCCATCGCCCTGCACCTTGTCGACGACGGCGAGATAGCGCTTCTCCGGGATCAGCGGCCCGCTGCCGTAGACCTCTTTCTGCCGCGCGATCACGCGCTCGCGCGCCACGCCCTCGACGCGCCACTCGGGACCGCGCCAGCCCTGCCGGCGATCCTGGTGGTGCGCGCTGTAATCGGCGCCGTCGTACGCGGCGGCTTCCCACGCCGGCTCGGCCGCGGTCTCGACGCGCCAGCCCCCGCTGCGGAAGTTGTCCTCGCCGTACTTCTTCGCCAGCGAGCTCTTCACGTAGTCGGCGTAGTAGGGGTCGCGCGTCGGAAACTCTTCCTGCTCGACGTGCAGCGTGATCGGCTCGGCCTTCGCCTTCGCGACATCTGCCGCGGACGCGAGCTCGTAGGTCACCATCTTGTCGAGGACGATATTTCGCCGCTCGACCGCGAGACGGGGCTGGCTGACCGGCGAGTACTTGGTGGGCGCCTTGGCGAGGCCGGCGATCAGCGCGTTCTCGGCGAGCGTCAGCTGATCGAGCTTCTTGCCGAAGTAGGTCTCCGCCGCGGCGCCGACGCCCCACGCACCGCCGCCGAGATAGATGTGATTGAGATAGACGGCGAGGATCGCCTGCTTGCTGTACGTCATCTCGACGCGCCGCGCGCACACCGCCTCGAGCCCCTTGCGCCACAGCGACTTCTCCGCGCCGAGGAACTGCTTGCAGACCTGCTGCGTGATCGTCGAGCCACCCTGCGCGAAGTCACCGCTGGCGACGTTGCGCCACGCGGCGCGGATGATGCCCTTGAAGTAGATGCCGCGATGCTCGAAGAACTCGTGATCCTCGACGGCGAGAAACGCGTCGATCAGCTGCTTCGGGATCTTCTCGTACGGCACGATCTCGCGGCGCTCGGTCGCGAACTCGCCGAGGAGCGTGCCGTCGGCGGCGTACATCCGCGTCACGCCCGACGCGGTGTTCGCGTACTGGGTGAAGTCCGGAATCGGGGGCGCGTTGACCGAGACGTACGCGTAGACCGAGAACGCGGTGACGAGCAGCGCCGCGATCAGCATCAGCGCCGCGAACCCGAACAGCTTGCCGGTCCAGTACAGCACGCCACCGTCGGCGGGATTCGCGACCACCACGCGGTGGCGCTCGGCCGCAGCGACGCGCGCCTCGAGGCTCAGCGAGTCCTTCGCCAGCGCGGCGGGTGAAACCGGCGCTCCCTTCGCGTGTGCCTCGCGCACTCCTGTCGCGCGATCGAACGGAACGGTCTTGCCGTCGTCCTCGCCGGGGGTCGGGGTACTGCTGGGCACGACGCATCTTATAGACCAGCCGACGGCCAGACCAGCAAGTGCTAGGCTGGCTGCTCACGATGCGCTGCTGGTTCCTCGTCGCGATCTTGATGGCTTGCAAAGGTGACAAGGCGCCGCCCGCGCAGACCGCGTCGGGATCGGGTGCTGCGGAGGCGCCGGCACCCGCAAAAGTGGGTGTGCCCGATCGCCCATCGCTCCCGCCACCGCGGCCGACGCTGCCGAGCAAGACCGCTGAAGCATCGTTCGATGGCGAATCGCGAGATGCCGCGTGGGCCTCGGAGACCGAGGGCACGATCGCGCGGAAGTTCGAAAAGGTGCGCGGCGCCAAGCTCGAGAAGGCCGAGTGCAAGCAGACGCAGTGCAAGCTGACGATCGTCGGCAGCGAGGGTGATGTCGCGCAGGCGATCGCCGATCTCGAGAGCGCGCGCGGGCTGCACGGCTTCGCGAAGAACGTGCTGTTGACGGCGCCGGAGAAGCAGAGCGATGGAACGCTCCAGCTGCGCGCGTTCGCGGTCTTCGAGCGGTAGCTCGCTACCGCGATGCGCGCTGGTGATCGATAGCCGAAACAAAGAAACGCCGCTCGTCGGGGCATGAACGAGCGGCGCCGAGTGAAAACGTGTCGATTACGCGGCCGCGCCGGCGAGGTCGGCGATCGGCGAGTCACCGGTGATGTTCTGCAGGCAGCGAACGAGGTGAGCGCGGATCTTGTGCTTCTTCGAGTACACGGTCTTGAGGCTGATCTGCATCTCGGCCGCGATCTCGTCGGCCTCGAGGCCCTTCTGGTAGTAGAGCTGGACGAACTGACGATCCTTGTCGGTGAAGTCCGAGAGCAGCTCGTTCAGGTGGTCCCAGCGCTCCTTCTCGATCAGCTCGTCGAGCGGGGTGCGGTCGCACTCCTCGTGCGGGTCGAGATTGCCGTCGACCTTGTCGAGCAGCGGGCGGCGACCGGCGCTGCGCAGGAAGTCGTAAGCCGCGTTGACCGAGATCATGCCGATCCACGAACCGAGCTTGGTGCCGCGCGCCGGGTTGTAGATGCGGAGCTTGTGCATGTCGTCGCGGACGAGCTGCATCATGACGTCCGCGTAGATCTCGTCGAGGTCCGCGCTCGACAGCGTGGGCGCGTACTTGAGGGTGACCTTGGTGATGCAGCGATAGATGAGCGGGCGGAACCGGCGGATCAGCTCGGCCCAGCCGCGCGAATCGCTGCGCAGCACGAACTTCAGCAACTCACGATCCGACCAGTCAGCAGCGTTCTTCGAGATCCGAGTTGCGAGAAGAGCCATCGTGTTACCCCCGTTGTTTGTGGGAGTCGACATCAGCAACGCCGGTGCCACAGCTAACCAGTGGAAACCAAAGGCGACACTCCCGGTGGCGAAGGTGGTAGCCACCATTCGTTGGTGGATTCGACCAACCGGCAGGGAAGCGATCTCCGGGTGCGCTCGTACGGGAGTCGATTGGCAGGGCGTGGTCCGATGTAGGTCACGCATCGCGTTAGCCTCGCGGGCATGTTCGGCCCGCACGATGGCACCCGCGTCCGCCCGCACCCCTACCGCCGGATGATGTTGTTCCTGATGCGCGGCCGGAACGAATCGGCCGTGTACTTCGAACAGCATCTCGATCTCACGAAGACGCTTCCGTGGATCGCGGAGTGGAACGCGAAGTCCGGCACCAAGGCGACGCTGTTTCACCTGGTGCTGCACGGACTATCAAGCGTTCTTCACGAACGCGAGCGTCTCAATCGGTTCACAGTCGGCCGGCGCACGTTCCAGCGCAACCATGTCGAGCTGTCGTTCGCGGCCAAGAAGCAAATGGCCGACGACGCACCACTTGCGACCGTGAAAAGACGGTTCAGCCGCGACGAATCATTCGCCGATCTGGTCGGCAAGCTCACGACCGAGATCGGTGGCGCGAAGTCTGCAACCCCGTCCGCGATGGACAAGGAGCTCGGCATTCTGCTCGCGCTCCCCGGCTTTCTGCTGAGCTTTCTGATCGGGCTCTTGAAGCGTCTCTATGCGATCGGGCTCGCACCGCGCGGCCTCATCGACACCGATCCGCTTTACACGAGTGCATTCGTGGCCAACCTCGGCTCCATCAAGATCGACGCCGCCTATCATCATCTGTACGAGCACGGCAATTGTCCGCTGTTCGTCACCATCGGTCAGGTCTCACGCGTGCCGGTGGTCGAGGGCGACGAGATCGTGGCTCGCCAGCAGCTCACGCTGAGGTACACCTTCGACGAACGCGTCGAAGACGGCCTCTACTGCGCGAAGTCACTCCAGCTGCTCGCGCGCCGCATCGAGGATCCCGCCGCATGGATCTCGTGACCGACCCAGCGATCGCACCTACCGCGGTGACCAGTCCAGCACCGGTGGGAGCGCCGCGCGAGCTGTCCGCCGACTCGCTGCTCGCCGATCGCTATCGCATCAAGCGCCGCCTGGGCGCCGGTGGCATGGGTACCGTGTTCGCGGCGCACGACACGCTCACCGATCAACCCGTCGCGATCAAGCTGGTCGCCGGCCACCGCACCGAGGTCGAGCGTGCCCATCTTCGCGAGGAGGTCCGCGCGACGATCTCGCTCACCCATCGCAACATCGCGCGCACGCACACGCTCGATGAAGTCGCCGGCGAGATCTTCATCGTCATGGAGTTGCTCGAGGGCGAGACGCTCGCGACGCGCATCGCGCGCGGCCCGATCCCGCGCGATCAGACGCTCGCGATCATCCACCAGCTGATCGATGCGCTCGCCGAGGCGCACGCTCACAACATCGTCCACTGCGACGTCAAGCCGGCAAACATCATGTGCTGCCCCGACGGCCGCGTCGTGCTCATGGACTTCGGCCTCGCGCGCCGTCAGGACCCGGAGCCGTCGGCGTCGCTCACCGGCACGATCCGCGGCACGCCCGCGTACATGGCACCCGAGGTCGTCTCCGGTCGCCGCGCCGACGCCCGCGCCGACATCTACGCGGTCGGCCTGATCCTGTTCGAGATGCTGACCGGCGAGCCGCCGTTCAAGGCGCGCTCCGTCGACGAGCTCCTCGACAGCCAGCTCTACACGCCGATCGACACCCGGACGCTCGACGACACGCTCGCCGCCGCGATCCGCGGTGCCACGGCCAAGGATCCGGCGAAGCGTTACTCCTCGCTCGCCGAGCTGCGGGCCGCGTTTCTCGCTCGCCCCCGGCGCAAGAAGCTATGGCTCGGTGCAGCGGCCGCCGTTTTCGGTCTGGTCGCCGGCTTCGCCGCCGTCCGCGTGCTGTCGCCGCGCGGTGAAGCGGTCGCCGATCCCGCACCGGCGATCAGCGCCAGCGAGCTCGAGCTGCGCCGCATGCTCAAGGCCGAGATCCTGGCCTCGATGGACGAGCTCAAGCGCCGCGCCTGCGCGTGCCCCAACGACGCCGAGTGCGGTCGCCGCGTGCTCACCGATCTGGTCGCGCTCGGCAAGCGCACGCAGCTGTTCGATACCGACATCGACGAGTCCACGCACACCACCAGCGCCCAGCTCGCCGTCTGCCTCCTGCAGACCGGCATCTCGAATACCGAGCTGCTCGATCTGCGCCGCCGCGTCGTCGGCCTGCCCGTCGACACCAGTCCTCGCGAGAGCGCCTGGTAACATCGGCGGCGATGACGCTGGAGCGGTTCCTCGCCCTCGCACCGAAGGACGATCGCAACGTCTACGTGAACCAGAAGCCGGACCGCTCCCTGTTCGGCACGCGCACCGGCTATCGCAAGTTCGCGGCCTGGATCACCGGCGGCGATCAACCAGGTCTCCACCTGCGCGGTTTCACCGGCGTCGCCTCGACGCAGTTCCGCGGCAACGACAGCAACTGGATCTATCACGCGAACCCCGACTGGGATGCGGTGCCCGCACTCCTCGACGAGGCACGCAAGATCGCCTCGCAGCGCGGTGGCGGTCGCTCCGGCGTCAAGGTCCAGCTCTATCAGCCGCTCGAGAAGGCGATGAAGCTAATCTCGCAGCGGCCGCCGCACATGCACGCGGGTGGGCCGCGCGCGAAGATCCTGTCGGGCGAGGCCGTCGCCGCGACCGCCGTCTGTCTCGCCTGTGCCGAGCGCATGAAGCACGCGCCTGAGATCGCGAAGACCTGCGCACAGCTCGCGAAGAGCGCGACCAGCTTCGGTGCGATGAGCTGCAAGCAACCCGCGGCGCGCGCCCTCCAGCTCGCGTTCACCGAGCTCGCGGGCGATCCCGAAGAAGCCGCCGCGTTCGCGCGCGTCGTCGACGATCTGATCCTCGCCCACGAGTTCGCCGCCGCCTACGCGAAGTATGCAAAGGGCGACCCGCCGGCGATCGAGCGCGTGCTGTGGCGTGCCGCCGACGACAAGGGCTTCCCGGCCTACTGGTTCGTGCGGCTCCGTCCGGACGAGTACGGCCTGCTGGCGAAGCTCGGTGGTCGCTGGGGCTGGCACGCGGGCGATCGCGACACGATGTTCGCGACCGTGCCCGACAAACTGCTCGAAGCCGCGACCGAGATCGCGATCGCGCGCGATCTCTAGAGGCGCGCTACTGCTCGAACGCGCCGATGTCGTGCCCAATGCCTTGGGGGCGAACGGCGCCGCTGAAGTCATGATCGGGCACGAACACCACCGACGCGTCTGCTGTATCGACGGCGGGGCTCGACGCCTGGACTCTAAAGTCCTTTGTTGAAGGATCGACGAACATCGGATCTACATCAAGATTCGTCGCCGGTGGACTTGGCTGGGGATGCAGGATGTTGCTGATGAGCTCGCACTGGGTGCCTGTGATCACAGGGCTCGTTTGCACTCCATTCCCTACGACGATGTTGTTGTGGAAGCGAGCGGTGAGATTGTCGTCCAGCGCACCGCACTGGATTTCGTTGATCGACGTGAAAACGATCGTATTGAAGGCGAAGAGCGCGCTGCTCGCGAGAGTGCCTCCAGTTGCGAAATTGATCACCGGATCCTCGATGACGCTGTTCGTGAGCGTGAGGTGGACGTTGTCAAAGATCATCAGAATAAAGGTCTGCGTGCCCGCAATTTGAAGGCGATCCCCGGTGAACCTGGCGCCTCTGGCGATGGAAATTGCGCCTCCGTCATTCACCGTCAGCTTCGAGCTCGAGATCGAAATCTCGCTTGCTGCACCACCGACAGCGTTCGCCGACTCGGTGCCAGCGATCAGGTTCGCGTCCTCGATCGTTACCTTCGAGATGGTCGTGTTCGCTTCACCGCAACTCACAGCGAACGATGTCCCTACGAGTTCCGGACCCCGAATTCGAACCTCAGCTCCGGCCTGAACGTTCAGGGCAATCACGTCGGCGATGGTGGCGCCTGATGCGACGATGTTGATTGGAGAGGTGGTTGGTCCATTGAACGACAGCCCGACCAGATAGACACCTGGAAGCATGCGGATGGTGGGCTGCGGGAACGCGGCCTTGGTCAGTTCGACAGCTCGTTCGACGGTACATGGAACTGCGAGCGAGCAATCTGAAGTCGCGATCCCGTCGTTCGCCGCATAGACCACGTCCGATTCTGCTACGCAGCTACCTGCATCACATACACGACTCGGACACTCGTCGTCCTCGGTGCAACCCCGACACGCAGTGCCGGCCTCGCAGATGGGCGTGGGGTTCGCGCATTGAGCGTCCGATGTGCAGGCAAGACACCCGGTCGCAGCGCCGCACCCGAGCGGACACTGGACGAGATTGAAATCGTTACCCACTTCGTTGCAGGTGATGGCGATGTCACCTCGACAGGCCGTGAAAGCGCTAGGCTCGCACGTCACTGCGATGCATTCATTGGCGTTACCTCCGAGCGTTCCATCTACGTCGCAGAATGGAAATGCTTGGTCGGTGCACAATCCATCTGCACACGAACGTGGGTTCGGCTTCGTGCAAGCCGAAAGGAGAAGAAGCGCCGTAATCGCCAACCGCAGCATGGGGCCAGTATCTCCCCAGCCTCGGAGCGGTTGCGTGGAATCTCTAAATTTCGCGCCTCGACGACACGTGACGTCAGCCAGCCGCCGGAAAATCAGTGCATCGGAAGCGACCCTCGTTCTGCGCAGGGAACCGGTAGAAGCCACTGAAACACATCTCCTGTGTCGAGCTCTCGCCGAACGTCACGTCTCCATTCGTGGTGTTCTTCCAGGTGCAAGTGACATCTATGTCGTCGCCTGGCATGACGTCGAACATCGGGTTCTGCAGGTAGTAGTTCTGCTCGCGGAAATCGTAGGCGGCGTCGTGGAGGACGGTGGTGTTTCCCCCACGCGTGATCTGCACCTTGTGGTGCGTGCCGAGTTGATGCTGGTGCGGCCATACCGCGAAAAGCGTGTAAGCCGCGTTCGCGATACAGCCACCGGTGAGCGAGAAGGCTTCTGGATTCGCCGGGGTGTCATCCTTCGGAATCATGATGTTGAAGCGACCCGCGAAAACCATCTCTGCAAGAGTGGGCGGCGGAGTGGGAGAGACTTTCACGAGGATCGCCGTGTCGCCTGCGATTGGCTCGTCCGTCGCGTTGAATAGATGAAGGTTGAGATGAAGCTGTTTGCCCGCTGGGAGTCGCAAACCAACGTCGGGCGGGAACTCGAGCAGCCCTTCATTGGTGCCCGAGGCGTACAGCATGTCCATGCCGATGTTCGTGAAGTTGCAGCTGTCATCATTGCCATCGGCGCCCGACGTGCCGTTGCTGCCGGAGAAGGACAGCACCGTGTGATGCGTGCCGGTCGGCGCCTGTGCCTGGATCGCGGTGACGTACATGTCCTCGGGCACCGTGAAGCGCACGCAGCGATACTCGTCGGGTGTGTTCGACGACGGAGCCGGCAGGCTCCACGTGCGACCGATCAAGCGCGTGAACCCCTCGGGGATCACCGCGCTGTCGGGATCGACGGCCGGGCCGTCGGGATTCGGGTTGTCGTCGTCGCCGCCACCAGAGCTTCCGCAACCCACCAGCAAAACGCACAGGAGGATGGCCTTCATCGCCGCGGACTATAGTCAAAAGCCCGAACGCCGATCGGAGAAAATTTGAAACGACTGTCAGTTTACGCGAGCAATGCCGCAGCTCGTCGTGACACTCGGCACGAGTTCGCCTGGCCCTCCGCGGAGTTGTCGGCGACGACCAAATGCGAGGTCAGGGGGTGACCCGGATGCACATCGGGTAGACCGAGGTTCCGCCGCGCTCGTCGCGCTGGTTGATCCAGAGCTGGACGTCGACCGCGCTGGTGACGTCTGGAGCGATCCAGCTGGTACCGAGGCGCGGCAGGTTGCCGGCGAAATCGGGAGGTCCGCCGCCGGTTTCGGAGCCAAGTGAGCCGCCGGTCGCGAGGTACTGATACCGGATGGTCTCGTCGAACTGCTCGAAGGAACCGTCGACGGTGAGCACCGGGTAGAGCTCGCGCGTATCCGGCCGCTCGACGGGGACGAGCTCGACCTTCTCGCGCGCCTTGACGCTGAAGCGCTCGCGATCGATCGCACACGGGACCAGCGGCGGGAGGTGGAGTCCGGGCGTCAGGACCTGCATCTCGTGAAGCATTGGATTGTGATTCGCGACGCGATCCTCGGGGAAGCGGGCGAACACGTGCAGGTCCTTGAGCGCGAACTGATCATCGTCGGACGGTGCGTCGACTGCGCCGACGCGAAACTCGACGGAGTAGGTCAGTCCCGAGAGGCCGCGGAACGTGTCCGCGTTGTAGACCTCGACGAGTAGCGCGACCAGCGAGGAAGAAGGTTCGAGCGTGGCGCAGATCGGCGCGCCGGTCAGATCGGGATCGAGCACCTCGCCGCCCCCGAGCTCGATCGATGGGAGAGTCGGATCGCAGCGCCCGTTGTCGGTCAGGCAGGCTGTCATCGACCAGCGCAGGCTCGACGAGCGGCCCGGGTCAGCGACCGTCGCGCAGACCGTCGAGGACGCGAGCTGGTCGATCAGGTCGGACAGCTTCGGTGGTTGGTCGACATCGAGATCGATCACCTGCTCGGGTGGCGTCGCGGTCATCGCGATCACGCGGAGGTCGATCACGAGCGTCGGGTCTTCGAACGACGCACACGCGGATGCGACCGCGAGGAGCACGAGTCGTTTCACGGCGTGACCTCGCCACCGACGGCGGCGAAGGATCGACCGTCGTCGTGATCCACGACCGCAGAGACCGACCAGGTCATCGGCGCCTCGAGCTCGAAAGCGGGATCCCAGAGTCCGAGCCGCTCGAGATCAGACTTCGCAACGAACTGGATCGAATGTCCGCGGGCAGTCGTCCACCCTTCGGTCGCTCGAGCAGTCCAGCGATGACGGCAAGACGTGTCGAGGAATTGCCGCGCCTGCAGGGCGCTAGCGAGGCACGGCGCGCCCGCGATCACGGCGTGGTAGACGACCGGGCTGGTGTCGTACGGGGGCCACGCGAAGCTGTTGTCGGTAGGGGAGAACGTGACTTGTCCCAGGGCTTGCGGTGGCGCGACCTCGGTCACCAGCAGATCCGGACGCGTCATCTCGCGCGTTCGCTCGCGGTAGTTGAGACGGCCGCCGCACCGCAGCGACAGCGTGAGTCGATCGCCGGGGCGCCATTGATCGGGAGCCGGTGCAACCAGGGTGGGTGGATCGGCGATCTCGGAGAGGAGGAGCTGGGTATCTCCGAAAGAGAAGGTCGAGACATGCAGACAGGAACTTCGGCTCGCCAGCGGCACGCTGATCGTGGGGATGCCTTCGGACAGATCGGCGTCGAGCGTCAGCGGCCCGGTGATCGCGAGATCGCGATGGACGACAAGTGAGATGGTCGTGAAGGGCTGGCCGAACTCGCCGCTCTCGGAGCGGGCGAACGCGATCGTTTGTAGTCCTTCGTCGACCTCGAGTGAGAATGGCCGCGACGACTCGTCGCCTTGTAGGAACTGATCGCCGCCGCGACCGGCAACAAGCCCGCCGAGCAGCCCGGGGCCGATCCCTGTCACGGTTCCGGACACCACATGTTTCGGGCCGTCGACGCGGTCGGCTGCATAGAAGCGGACGTCCGCGTCCTCGGAGAGTGTCGTGTAGATCGCGTCGACGCGGCCGTTCGCGACATCGACGACGGCGACCGCGTACTCGGCCGTGGGGGAGTCGACATCGAACCCGACACGATCGCCGACTTGCGGTGCGAGTAGCCATTCACTGCCGGCGGTGCGGTAGATCACCACGCCGCCGGCGAACGACTCGACCAGCACGTCGCGCTCGCGGTCGGGGCGAGGAGCAGGGTCCGAAGACGGAAAACAGCCAGCAAGGCCGAGGATCCACCACCAGCGCCACATCGCTGCAGACTGTATCAGGGCGGGCGTTTCGTGACGGATGAATGTGGCCCGCTGACCTGCGCCGTTTTCATTGACGGAACGTGAGAGTCCCGGGCACGAACCTCCCAAACAAGAGGTCAACATGCACAAGGCTGGCGCCCGTCTCTTCACGGCTGCGCTCCTTGTCCTGGCTGCGGGCTGTCCCGATCGCACGATCGCGGAGGTGCCCGTGGACCAGGACAAGATCGAGCAGCTCGACATTCCTGCCGTTCCCAAGGGCTTCGACATCCTGTTCGTGATCGACGACTCGGGGTCGATGGAAGACGAGCAGGCCTCGCTGCGCGCGAACTTCCCGAGGATGATCGAGGTGCTCGAGCAGCTCGAGGGTGGACTGCCCGACATTCACATCGGGGTGATCACGCCGAACATGGGCGCGAGCGCGATCGATGGGACGGTGGCCGCGCCGAGCGGGCCATGCGCGATGCAGGGCGAGGGCGGCGTGCTGCGCGAGATCGATGGCGTGCGCTTCCTGAGCGACCGGCCCGACGGCGCGGGTGGGCGCGTGCGCAATTACACGGGGACGCTCGCCGAGGCGTTCTCGCGGCTGGCCGACGTGCGATTCGCGGGCTGCGGCATCGAGCAGCACCTCGAGGCGATGAAGCGCGCCACCGACGGATCGCAGCCGCTCAATGCCGGGTTCTTGCGGCCGGATGCCTATCTCGCGGTGATCGTGATCGCCGACGAGGATGACTGCTCGCTGGCGAAGAGCACGCTGTTCGATTCGCTGCCGCGCAGCGATGCGAGCTGGGGGCCGACGACGAACTTCCGGTGCGTGTCACAGGGTGTGGCGTGCGAGACCCCGGCGACCGATTTCTATGCCGCGCCCGGACCGCGCGAGGATTGCCATCCGCGCGAGGACGCGACCGAGGTGACGGGCATCCAGCGCTACGTCGATCACCTGAAGTCGCTCAAGTTCGATCCGCGCGATATCGCGGTGGCCGCGATCGTCGGCCCGCCCGAGAACTTCGAGATCGTCGTCGAGGGCGGGGTGACGGTGATCGGCAACGCCTGCCAGGGATCGTCGGTGCCGGCGGATGCCGTCGCGTTTCCGGCGGTGCGCACCGGCGCGCTGCTCGATCACTTCGAGCTGTCGACGCGGGCGACGATCTGCGAGGGCGACCTGAGCGCCGGGCTGCGCCAGATCGGCGAGCTGATCACCGAGCGTGTCGATCCGTGCTTCGATTCGAACCTCGCGGATGTCGATCCGGTGACGCCGGGGCCGCAGTACGAGTGCTCGGTCACCGAGGTGAGCCGCGTCCCGGGCCGGTCGGAGCAGGAGCTGGGCGTGCTGCCGTCGTGCGACCGGGGAGGGCCGCCGTGCTGGCGGATCGAGGAGGATGCCGTGCAGTGCAGCTACACGGCCGCCGACCCGCACCTCAAGCTGGTGATCGAGCGCAGCGGCGCGATCGATCCGAGCCTCCACATCAAGGCCAGCTGCGTGACCACGAATTCGCTGGATCCGGTCCTCTGACAACCGCGCGGCCGCGTCGCCAGGGGTATCGGCTGAATGATAGGGTGCCCGGGCAGTGCCGAGCCCGGGCAAGCCATGGATCACCGCGAACCAGGTCACGCTGGCGCGCCTGATTCCGATGCCGCTGCTGAGCTGGCTGATCTACGAGGGCGCACAGCAGGGGTTCGAGAACAACACGTACATGTGGAGCGCCCTGATCGCGGGCATCTTCATCGGTAGCACCGACTGGGTCGACGGCATGCTCGCCCGCAAGTACGGCCCGACCGTGCTGGGCGGCTTGCTCGACCCGATCGCCGACAAGGTGTTCATCGCGTTCGCGTACACGCCGTTCGCCGACGACATCGTGCGAATGCCCGACGGCACGCTCGGCAGCCTGGTGCCGGCGTGGGTCGTGGCCCTGATGTTCACCCGCGAGTTCTTCATCACCGCGCTGCGCAGCGCCTACGAGCAGCGCGACCTGACGCTGAAGACCAGCTACCTCGCGAAGGTCAAGACGTGGACCCAGATGCAGGGCATCGGCGTGATGCTGCTGTTCCCGCTCGTCCCCAAGGACAAGCAGCACATCCTGGTGTGGTTCCTCGGCGTGCTGTGCGTGCTGCCGATCCCGCTCGTGGTGTTCCTGTCGCTCAAGCGCAAGAAGCTGTGGCGGGGCGGCATGATCATGTCGGCGTCGGTGCTGCCGGTGTTCGCGCTGGCCTGGTACGGCGACATCGCGCTGACGCTGCACTGGATCATGATCGCCGTCGTCGGCCTGACCTGGGTGTCGGGCATCGATTACATCGTGGTCGGCTGGAAGCAGCTGCGCGGCCGCGGCGACTTCGCGAAGGCCGACGCGGTGCGGCTGATCGGCGCGCTCGCCCTGCCGGCGCTGCTGTTCGCGGTGCTGGTGGAGACCGAGGCGCCGCCCTGGCCGGTGTTCGGCATCCTCGCGTTCGAGCTCGCGGTGGGCGGCCTCGACAACCTGCTCTCGCACCACAAGGTCGCCACCAAGGCGCTCGCCTGGGGAGGGCGGGTGCTCGGTGTGTCGTGCTTGCTCGGCGGGGCACTTCTCCTCCCGGCATACGCCACCTGGTTCGCGGTCGTCGCGATGGCGGTGTCGGTCGTCGGCGTGTCGGCGGAGTTCTGGCGCGGTCGCGACTACTTCATGGACAAGCGAATCCGCGACAAAGCCGCGCGGGCGGCTGCGGCCGAGGCAAGGAAAGAGTAGCGTTGTGTCGTGCCTGACTCCGAGCTGAGGGAGAACACCGGCGACAAGTCGCCTGCGTACTCCGCTCGCTCGCAACCGCGTCTCGAGGCCTGCAACGACCCGCTGGTGTCGGTGGTCGAGCTCGACTTCAAGACCAAGGGTTATCGCCGCATCCAGCCCGAGGACGTCAGGGCATCGATGGAGGCGGGCAAGATGGTGTGGATCGACGTCGACGTCACGCAGCAGGAAGAGGCGCGCGCGCTGCTCGCCAGGCTCGATCTGTGCTCGCCGGAGATCGTCGAGGACGCGCTGACCCGCGAGCCCGCGACGCAGATCGCTCGCTACGACAACTACCTGCACCTCGTGCTGTCGGGGTGCCGGCTCGCCGGTCACAAGTTCGATCTCGAGCGCGTCGACGCGATGATGGGCGAGGACTTCTTGCTGACGCTCCACAAGGGCCAGCCGGTGTTCCTCGAGGCGGTGCGCCGCAGCTACCTCGCCGACTTCGTCCGCTTCGCGCAGAGCCCGAGCTTCTTGCTCTACGAGCTGTGGGATCACCTGATCGAGAACTACCTCTCGGTGCACAAGAAGTTCGAGGAGCGCGTCGATCAGGTGCAGCAGCGTCTCGTCGGCACCACCGTCGACGAATCGATCTTCAACGAGGCGAGCGAGCTCACCGTCGATCTGCTGCACCTCCGCAAGGTCGTGTTGCCGGCGCGCGCCGTGCTCACCGATCTGTCGACGAGAAAATCGCCGTTCGTCAGCGAGGCCACGCAGCCGTACCTCAACAACATGGTCGGCACGATCGAGCGCGTGCTGCAGGACGTGCTCGTCGATCGCGACATCCTGAACGGCTCGCTCAACAACTACATGTCCCTGGTCGCTCACAAGACGAACAAGGTGATGGGGCGACTGACCGTGGTCAGCATCATCTTCCTGCCGCTGACGTTCGTGTGCGGTGTCTACGGCATGAACTTCGACCAGGGCCTCGGCAACATGCCCGAGCTCCAGTGGGAGCACGGCTATCTGTTCTTCTGGGTGCTGACCGGCGGCATCGTCGCGGGGCTGGTCGCGCTGATGAAGTGGTTCAAGCTCCTCTAGTTCTGCTGCTGGAGCGAGTGCCGCGTGCTCGCGAGCATGATCAAGCGCAGCTCGCGCAGGATCACCTCGCGAAGCTCGTCGGGAAGGTTGTCCGACGCCACGCTATCGATCGCGCGCTGCGCACGGCGCTGCCGCGCGGCCGGCGACAGACCGTCGATGTCCGCCATCAACGCATCGATCTCGGCGTGCGCGACGATCGAGATCAACGCGGCCCGCTCGTCGGCATCGAACGTGACGGCGAGTGCGCTGGTCAGCGCGCGGCGGCGCGACAGCACGCCGGGCTGCGACGCGAAGTGCAGTGACCAGGCAGCGCGACTCCGCGGCGCGATCGCGCGCAGCGGCGAGGCCGGCGTCGGGACTTCTTCGCGCACGCGAGGGTGGGCGGCGAGCAAGCGCTCGAGTTGCGGATCGTCGACCAGCTTGGCCACGTTGTGCTCCGCGAACCGCACCGTGTACGCGAGCGACGCGAACCGGAACGCGCTCGTGCTGCCGTTCCAGCCGTGAAACGTGACGGCGCGGTCGATGCTCGCGCACGCCGGGAGGCAGCGCCGCTTGACCCGCGCGACCAGCACCGTGCCGACGATCAGCACGAGGACCACCGTCGCGGTCATCACCAGCAGCCCCGCGACCGGCGAGTCGGAAAAGCCGATCACCGTCGCGAGCGTCGTGCCGAGGAGCAACAGCGACGCCGTGATCGCGCGCGCGCGGCCGATCGCCGCGACGTGGGCGGCGCAACGCGTGCAGTACGGGAACAGCTGGCGGTGCGCGGAGTCGATCGAGAGCGTGCGCCGGCTCGGCGACAGCGGGATCGTGATCTCGTCATCGGGCTCCGAGCCGCAGCACGGACACTCTGCCGGGTAATCGAACGTCCGCGAGCTGATCTCGACACCCGGAATCACCGAGCGAACAGGCAGCACCATCCATGCCACCCGGAACTGTGCGTGAGGTCGTAGGCCGGGTTGCAGGTCGCCAGGTCATCCGGGCCCGGCGACGCAGAATGCAAGACGCTCAGCCGTCCTCGAGGACATCCTCCTTGTGAATCTCCTCGGCATCCTCGGGGACGATCTTCGGGTGCGCGATCTCGAGGTCGATGTGATTCGCCTGCGGGATCTCGGCGCGCACGGCCTTCTCGATCGCCGCCACCTCGGTGGCGATCAAGTCGGTGGCGATCGCGGTGATGCGCTGCAGCGTGGCGACGCGATTCTTCGGATCGAACGCCTTGTCGGAGACCGACTTGCCGAGCGCTTCAGCGAAGTAGTCGTTGTCGAGCGTGATCTCCGCCTTGAACGTGAACACGTCGGGGGCGAGCTGGCGCGTCTTGACGTCGCGGATGCTGCGCACGCCTGCCTGACTGACGACGATCTCGATGAAGCGATCCTCGACACCCTCGGGCACCGCGCGGCCGAGCAGGTGCTCGCGGTTCTCGCGCACGAGATAGAACGCGACCGCGCCGAGCAGCACACCGACGACGATCGAGCCGATCGAATCCCACATCGGATTGCCGGTCTGGTACGCGAGCACGATGCCGAGCGCGGCGGTGACGAGCCCGAGCACCGCCGCGCCATCCTCGAGCAGCACCGCCACGGTGGCCGGATCGGCGCGGGTGCGGACATAGCGGAAGAACGGCGTGTCGCCGCGCTCTCGCGCGACCGAGCGGATCGCGAACAACAGGACGCCGCCCTCGATGACGAACGACACGCCGAGCACCACGAACGTCGTCACCGACAGGTTCGGCATGTGCGGCGAGAACAGCGAGCTGACCCCGTGATAGACCGTGATGCCGCAGCCGATGAAGAAGATGCCGGCGGCCGACAGCATGCCGAACACGAAGCGCTCGGCGCTGTAGCCGTAGTGGAACCGATCGTCGGCCCGGCGCATGCCGCGGCGAAGGCCGATGAACAGCAGGAGCTGATTTCCGGTGTCGGCGGCGCTGTGGATCGCCTCGGAAAGCATCGCACCCGAGCCCGACAGCAGGAACGCAACGAGCTTGATCGCGGTGACGAAGGTATTGCCGAGCAGCGCCGTGACGACGGCGGAAGCGGACCCCGAGGCCATGAAGGCAGGAGCTTACCGGCTATCGAGCCAGGCACGCACGCTGGCGGCCGCATCCGTCACGTTGCTGTGAACGAGCGGACGCTGGCGGGCGAACTGGATCTCGAAGCGGCGTTCGAGATCTCCGAGAAAGCGGTGGAGGTCGACGAGCTGCGGAAAATCGCGCAGCAGCTTGTCGTCGTCGAGTCCGTGCACGAACGGGACGTCGGTGACCCGGATCGAGGACACCCGGCCCTCGCGCCGAAAGATCAGCCCCCATTCCTCGGGGTAGAGGTTGACGTCGAGGCGCGTGTCGCTGCGCTGCGTGGGCAGCTGGATCTCGACGTACCAGTGCGGTGTTCGCGAGACGTCGAGACCGTGCGTTCGCGCCCAGGTAGCGCTGGCGGCAGCGCCGCGGATCAGGGAGAGAGGCAACACCCTGGTGCCAGCACATGGCGTGCCCGTGCGAGAGCGCAGGTTTCCGTCGATGGCGGGGCAACTTGCAAGCACATCGTGGCGTTCTGCAAGGCAGGTCGCGGGATGTCGATGGCTCGCTTGGTGGTACACAACATCGATGACGCGGCGGACCGTCATGCTGCTCGGTGGGGCCCTCGGGGTCGCACTGACCCTGCTGGTGGTCGGCGGGCACAGCGTCCTGCAGCGCGATCGCGACGCGTTGCTCGATGGCTTCGCCGCCAACCGCGAGCAGGGGATCGTCGAGGCCGCTCGCGGACTGACCGCGGATGTCTCCGACATCGGCGAGGATCTCCAGCTCGCATCCTCGCTGCTCAAGAGCAGCAAGGAAGGTGCCGAGCGCGCGCTTCACGCGATCGCCACGATCAAGCGCGAGTATCTCGTGATGTACGCGCGCTCCGATGGCGAGACCACCAAGGTGACCGCCGCCGACGCACCCGCAGGAGTGGCCGCGCTGGCCGATGCCACGCTGCTCGAGATGCTCGACGAGGCGGATCGCGTCGCCGGGCTCCAGGTCTCGAAGGCACTCGCCGATGCGAACAGCCCCGCGCGCTGGTACCGCGTCTACAGCGCGCGCTCGAAACACGGGCCGACGGTGGCAGTGGCGGTCGATACCTCGATCCTGCTGTCGCGCATGAAGCTGCAGCGCGACCCGATGACGCGGGTGTTGATCCTCGACGGCGAGCTGGTGCCGGCCGGCGTCAGCGATCCGATGCTGGCGGCACACGTCCGCGCGCAGCCCGCGCAGTTCGAAGGCTTGCTGGCGACCGTCGCCACGGGGTCGCGCGCGATCGCCACGGTGGAAGAGGATCTCGCTCGTCGGATCGGCCTGCCCGAGACCGCCGCGGTCGCGATCGGTGTGCCGCTCCACGTCGATCGCGGTCCGCCGTGGACGTTGATGGTGGTCAGCTCGACACAGACGCTCAACCAGCAGGAGCGGACGATCGTCACGCGCGTCGTCGCCGGCGGGATCCTCGTTCTCCTGTTGCTGGTGTCGGCGGCGGCCTACGTGCTCCACAACGCGTATCGCGCCCGCACGCTCCGCGAACGCATCAAGCACGCCGAGCGCCTCGCGCAGCTGACCGACAAGCTGATGGCGTCCGAGAAGCTGGCCACCGCCGGTCAGCTCGCCGCCGGGATCGCGCACGAGATCGGGACTCCGCTCAACGTCGCGCGCGGGCGCGTCGAGCTCTCGCTGTCGCACCTCGGCGCCGAGCACGGTGAGGCTGACAACCAGCGCGTGGTCATCGATCAGATCGATCGCGTGACCCGGCTGATCCAGCAGCTCCTCGATTACGTGCGGCCGCGACCCGCCGCGATGCAGGATGTGCCGGTCGCGCCCGCGCTACAGGCCGTGGTCACGCTGCTCGCGCCGCAGGCGGCGAAGCGCCACGTCAAGCTGCATGTCGAGACGTCGGGGACGCCGGTGCTGCACCTCGATCCCGATCAGCTCCAGCAGCTGGTGGTCAACCTGACGCTCAACGCGATCGATGCCTGCGAGCGCGGCGGCAACGTGTGGCTGCGCGCGAAGGGCGAACGCGCGGTCGTGCTCGAGATCGTCGACGACGGGCAGGGCATTCCACCCGAGCTACACAAGCAGGTGTTCGACCCGTTCTTCACCACCAAGAAGCGAGGGCAAGGTACCGGCCTCGGCCTCTGGGTGGTCGCACAGCTGGTGCGCGCGCAGGCGGGAGAGATCGACCTGACGAGCGAGGTCGGTCGAGGAACCACGGTACGGGTCGCGTGGCCAGCATGACGAAGAGCGTCCTCATCGCCGACGATCACCTCGAGATGGCACGCCTCCTCGGCGACAAGCTGCGCGAGGAGGGCTGGCGCCCGCGCATCGTCGATAGTGGCCGGGCGGCGGTCGAGGCACTCGGCGCCGGGATTCCCGACCTCGTGATCACCGATCTCCGCATGGAAGAGGTCGATGGCCTCGACGTGCTCGACGTCGCGCATGCGGCGGATGGCGATCTGCCGGTGATCATCATGACCGCGTTCGGCGGCATCGAGAGCGCGATCGAGGCGATGAAGCGCGGTGCGTGGCACTACCTCACCAAGCCGGTCCGTCTCGACGAGCTGATGCTCCACGTCAACCGGGCGTTCGAGCACCGCAACCTACGCCGCGTCAATCGTCAGCTGCGCGTCGATACCCGCAACGGGATGGCGTCGCTCGTCGGCAAGAGCAAGGTGATGCGAGATCTCTACTCGCTCGTCGAGCGGGTCGCGCTGTCGGCGGCGCCCGTGCTGGTGCGCGGCGAGAGCGGCAGCGGCAAGGAGCTGGTCGCCCGCGCGCTTCACGATGCGGGCCCGCGTCGCGATCGGCCGTTCCTCGCGATCAACTGCACCGCGCTTCCGGAGTCGCTGCTCGAGAGCGAGCTGTTCGGTCACACGCGCGGCGCGTTCACCGGCGCCACCTCGGCGCGCGCCGGTCTGTTCGTCGAGGCGAGCGGCGGCACGCTGTTCCTCGACGAGATCGGCGACATGACGCCCGCGCTGCAGGCCAAGCTGCTGCGCGCGGTGCAGCAGGGCGAGGTCCGGCCGGTCGGCTCCGACGAGAGTCGCGCCGTCGACGTCCGTGTGATCGCGGCGACCCATCAAGATCTCGAGCAGCGGGTCGCCGAAGGAAACTTCCGCCAGGATCTGTTCTACCGGCTCAACGTCGTCCCGGTGACGGTGCCATCGCTGCGCGACCGCCTCGAGGACGTGCCGCTGCTCCTCGAGCACTTCCTCGACCAGGCGCGCAAGCGCAATCCGCACTCGCCGGTGACGCGGATCGCGACCGACGTGGTGACCGTGCTGGCGCGGTACGTGTGGCCGGGCAACGTCCGCGAGCTGGAGAACCTGATCGAGCGACTGGTCGTCGTCGGCACCACGATGGAGATCGGCCTCGCCGAGCTCGCCGCGATCGCACCCTCGGTCCATGGCAACCAGGAGCGGTTCAGCCTGCCGCGCGACAAGCTGTCGACGTTGCGCGAGGTCGAGGAGGAGTACATCCAGTGGGCGATCGAGCGGTGCGGCGGCAACAAGACCAAGGCTGCCGAGGTGCTCGGGATCGACCCGTCGACGCTCCACCGCCGGACCCGGGTGAAGCGATAGCCCTCGCATTCTGCCGGCTCGCTGCCGCAGATTGCGGGCGCCCGACCGGCGTGTCGCAGGGTTAGGAGTGGCACATCGAATGCTGCGAGATTCGTCGTGACGACGAGCTCGCGCCGGGATGGTGCAGAAGAGGGGTACCTCGACGTGCTCGTCTTCGTCGTTTGGGTCGCGATTCTGCTCGTCCTTCTGCGGCTGTTGTGATGCCCCACATGCTCGACCAGCTCATCGAATTCGCGCTCGATGTCGGGGCAACCACGCTCGCCGAGACGGTTCGCCACGAGCAGGCGCGGATCGACGCAGCGCGGCTGTACGTCGATGTCATCGGGCCCCGGCCGGCCGAGGAGATCGAGGGAGTCATCGTCGCCGCCGGGACGGCAGAGGATCTCGCCGGCGCGGGTCGTCGGGTCGATGCGCTGGTCGCGGAGCGCGCGCAGGGTCGCGAGCTGGCGAAGCTGCCACCGTGGCGCGGCTCGCACCTGGTGACGGTCAGCTCGTCCGAGGCCGAGCTCGCCGACGCGTTCGCCGAGCTGGAGACCCTCGCACTCGACCTCGGGGCCGGCTTCTGCGGCGTCGCCGAGCTCGATTGCATCCGGTTGACCCGGGCGTTGCTGCACGAGCACCTGGCCGAGCACCAGCGCGCGTTGCGCTGCGAGCGGCTGGCGCGCCGGCGCTGCCACCGGCTCTCGATCGCACGCGTCATCACCGAGAACCTGCTGGCGGAACGCGGCGATCAGCCGGAGCTCGAGCGCGGGCGCTTGCTCGCCTGGCTCCAGGTCGAGCGGCAGAAGTTCTTGATGGCGAGCAAGGCCGATGCGATCGCTGGCCTCGCCGATCGGCTCGAGGGGACGCGGGTGCCGGCGAAGCAGCTGCGTGCGATGGCGGCGGTGCACGCCCACGAGGTGGCGCGCAAGCTGCTGTTGCCGTTCGTCGACCGGGTGACCGCGGAGACGCGGCGGGCGATCGCGGCGAGCGCCGGCCAGCTGATCAGCGAGCTGACCGCGACGCTCGGGGATCTGGCCGAGGATGTGCCGCTGTCGCTGCTGTTGCCGCCGGAGACCCGAGCATCGACCGTGGTGCTCGCGAGCCGGATGCGCGTTCCCGCGACCTCGTGGAAGGATTCGTTCTCGACGCGCCAGCAGGTCGAGAGTGCCGCGTGCGACCAGCTGGTCCGCACGCTCGAGCACGAATCGAATCTCGCGATCCAGAGGCTGGTCGCCGAGTACGACCGGCAGCGCATGCTCGTCGAGCGCTGGTGCTGCGAGCTGATCGATATCGTCGGAGACAGCGTGCGGTCCGCCGAGCAGCTCGCGCGCGCCCACGGCGCCGGTGCGGCCAACATGGTCGCGGTGTGGTGCTCGATGTTCGCCACGCTCGAGCAGCACGAGCGCACGATCGCCTCCTGAGTCAGCGGGCGCGGGGCAGCACGGGCAGCCACGGGATCGTGATCGCGCGCCGCCACGGGCGGTGCAGCACGATGGCGATCGCGAGGACGGCCAGCGGCACCCAGCCCGGTGGTTCGAACGCGGCGGAGAACCGCGTCGACTCGCCGGTGAGGAGCAGCGGCAGCCCGGCGCAGATCGTGAGCGTCGCGTTGGTGGCGGCGCTCGCGAAGATGCTGCGCGTCGACAGCCGCAGCCAGCCGAGCACGACACCGAACAGGCAGCACGTGACGACGTAGCCGAGCGAGCGCGTCAGGCTGCCGCCTGCCACCGCGAACCATGGCGAGTAGCACAGACCCCACAGCACGCCGTGCACCAGCAAGCCGGGCCACGCACCGAGGGCGAGCATCAGGCGCGGCAACACGTAGCTGCGCCAGCCGAGCTCCTCGATGATCGCCTGGAGCCAGAGCAGCGAGATCACGCCGAGGAAGGCGAGCACGACCCGCGCGGTGGTCAGCCAGTTGCCGTCGAGTTGCTGCGGGTCGGGCAGGGGATCGGCGTCGCCGAGCAGCACGGAGACGGTGACCACGAACAGGCCGATGCCGACGGCGGCGAGCGAATGCCGCGTGGCGCTGACGCGAAAGCCCTCGTCGAAGCGCAGGCGATCGGTCGCGAACCGCCGCGCGAGCGTGAAGCCGATCAGCGGTTGCCAGCCGACGACCGCGACGTAGATCACCGATGCACGGAGCATCGCGCTCCAGCTCGTCGCCGCGGCGTCGGCCGGTGGCACCAGCCACAGCGCGCAGGCCAGGGTCAGTCCGACGGTGACGATCGTGAACACCAGCGCGCCTTCGAGCTCGCGAAGCCGCGCCAGCATCAGTCGATCACTTCACGGCGATGTGCCGTCGAACCGTGCTCCTCCTCGAGGGCCTCGAGGTACGACGGCAACGACGCGTTGAGCGCGGCGGAGATCGCGGGGAGCACACCGTTCGCGGCTTCGGCGGAGATCCGGAACACGTGATCGGCGCCGGCGGCCTTGATCGCGGCGACCTGCGAGCCGCGCGTGCAGTTCGCGATGATCACGGCCTTGGGGGCGAGCTGGCGGGCGGTGCGGACGAGCAGCTCGTTCGACGTGCCCTTGAGGATCTCGTCGGGGATCGTCGACACGATGACCTCGGCATCGGCGACGCCGGCGTGCCGCAGCACCTCCTCGTTCGCGATGTCGCCGTAGACCACCTCCACACCGCGGGCGCGGATGTCCGAGTGGGTGGCCTGATTGATGTCGACGACGAGCGTGCGCGGCAACAGATCGGGGTGGAGCCGCTCGAGATCGGCGAGCATCGCCGAGCCCACGCGGTGGATGCCGAGGAACACCAGGCGCGGCGGCTCGGACGCTTCGGCCTCGGGCCGCACACCGCGAGACCGGATGCCGACCAGATCGAGGATCGGGCGTAGTCGCTGATAGAGCCGGTCCGAGATGCCGAACAGCACCGGCGTGATCAGCGCGGCGATCACGAACGCGAAGATCACGACGCTGACGTGCGTGGGGTTGATGTGACCGAGCTGGGTGCCGAGGTACGCGATGACGAGACAGAACTCGGAGACCTGGGCGAGCTTGGTGGAGACCGACACCGAGTTGCGGCGATCGAGGCCGGTGGCGTAGAGCACCGGGAGGAACACGATGTAGCGCAGCAGGATCGCGACGAACGCGGTGATCGCCGCGAGGACGATCACGCCGATGCTCTCCGGGATCGGGATGCTCATGCCGAGACCGACGAAGAACAGCGTGACGAAGAAGTCGCGCAGGTGAACGACGCGCGACACCACCTCGTACGCGTACGGCGACGTCGCGATCGTCATGCCGGCGATCAGCGCGCTCATCTCCATCGACACCGAGATCTCGATGTCGAAGCCGGCGCGGTGCGCGAGCGTGCCGAGGTTGGCGCCGAACAGGCCGACACCGAAGCACCAGCCGAGGGCGAGCGTGACGACGAGCTCGGGCGACCGCGCGACGATGTGGAACGCGTGCGACAGCACGACGCGCGCGACGAACGTGGCGACGGCCGCGACGATCGCGGTGCCGAGGAACGTGATCAAGATCGGCGCGATCGACGGGTTCGCGAAGCTCGGCTGGAGCGCGAGGAACACGATCGCCCAGATGTCCTGGAAGATCAGCAGGCCGACCGCGAGGCGACCCGCCGTGGTGTCGAGCATCAGGTGCGCCTGCAGATACTTGACGACGAGCAGCGTCGACGAGAACGCGCAGGCGACGGCGAGATACAGCGCCGGATAGATGCCATCGATCAACGCCCAGCCGGTGGCGCCGAGGCCGAGGAAGATCGCCAGCGCGAGCCCGAGCGTGAGCGGTACCTGGACCGCACCGGTCACCACGAGCGTCTTGCCGCTCTCGAGCAGACTCTTGAGGTTGACCTCGAGGCCGATGACGAACAGCAGCAGCGTCAGGCCGAGGTTCGCGATCGTGTCGATGCTATGCGGATCGTGGACCGCCTCGAGCCCGGCGGGGCCGAGCACGACCCCGGCGCCGAGCAGCGCGGCGATCGTCGGGATCTGCAGCTTGGCAAATGCAATCGCGAGCACGGCCGCCGCGACCAGGCACAAGCCCAGATCTGCGACGAGCGGCGAGACGTGACCTCCAGAGGCGAGAGCGACGAGCGAGTCCAAAACGTTTCCTCTCCTCGCTTGGCGAGGGCAGCAGTTGGTCGATCCGAGAACGCCAGATCAACCGCGAGGCGGCCCGCGTGACAGCGCAGCGTGCAGGCGCGAGCGAGGAATCTCGATGGTGCTGCCATCGAGCGCTTCGCAGGTCGGATCGGGTCGAGCGCCGAGCTCGAGAGCCTCGGACACCATGAAGGCCCCGACGCTCGTATCGTGGGCGGCGGATCGCCGCGCGCACGCAAACGCGGTGGGCTGCTTGGGTTTCGTCAGCTGCGCGACGGCGTCCTCGTGCGGTTCGCTGCCATGCGTCCTGGGGCCACCCAGCACGCAGAGCATCGTCAAGACGCTCACGATCCAGCGCACACTTTCGGTTAACACACGAGGCGCGAGACTGCCTACTCCTCGGGCCTCGATCTCTGCGATTCCGGGCGTTCTGCAACTTGGGGTTGCAAGTTGCCTACTTCGCGGCGACGAAGGTCTTCGCGAGTGCGTCGAGGTGGGTGCGCAGCTCGGCGTTCGGCCGCTCTCCGGCGGCGCTCAGCTGCACCACGGTCTTGCCGGCGCAGATCAGATACATCACGACGTGCGTCGTCGAGGAATCTGCCTCGGCATACACGGAGACGTCTCCGTAGGTCGCGCGTTCGATCTTCGCGAGGGGATTCTGCGCGTTCGAATAGATCTTCTTCAGCCGCTCCGCGATGTCGTCGGCGGGACCCGCGGTCGCGCCCTTGAGGTAGTCGCAGCGATCGCGCATCTCGAGCTCGCGAATGCCGAGCCACACGCCGCGATCCGCTGCGAGATACACGGTCTCCGATCGCACGCCATCCTCGGGTGGTCGCACGCCGGTCGACCACGCAGATGCCGGCAGCTCGACCGATCCGCCGTCGGCGAGCGCGTGCTTCTGCACGCCGGTGGCGAGTGGCTTGATCGCGAGGGACGCGAGGAACGCCGCCGCCCCGGGCTTGTCCGGTCTCGTCGCTGCCTCGGGCGATCTCGCGCCGACGACCACCGCGAACAGCCAGTGGTTCGCGAAGTAGCCGCGCGCGACGCCGGCACCACCGTCCGGTGTCGTGAACGCGATCGCCGCCGATGCCGACGCTCCGGCGAGGGTCGGCGCGGGCGCGGGTTGAATCCCGGCATCCGAGGCGATGCCCTTCACCAGGCTATGAAGCAGCGCCTCGATCCGAGGACCGTCGGGCGCATCGGTGCGCGGCTCGGCGACCAGCGCCATCACGCCCTTGTCGAGCTTCGCCGAGTACAGCGTCATCGCGCGATCGTTCTGCCGCGTCAGCTCGGTGCCCGGCGGGAACGTCACCTCGAGTGGCAGCTCGCGACAGTGGAGCTTGCCGTCGGCAGGCAGCGCGATCGGACCGGCAGGTGCACACGGCGCTTCGACGACGACCGGCTTGTCGACGGGATTCTCGACCGGCGCCGGCGTCGACTTGCCGCCGCAGGCAGCGATCACCGCGATCGCGAGGAGCCTCATGCCCGACATATAAGCGCGCTGCCGGGCCGGCGCGAGAATTCAGACCGCCCGATCCGTCACGAGCTTTTCAGCCGACGACGCGGTTGCGGCCTTCGCGCTTCGCTCGATACAGGTTGTCGTCGGCCTGCTTGATGAAGGCCGTGACATCGACATCCTCACCCTCGACGGTGGCGAGACCGACGGAGACGGTGACCGGGAACGTGTCGCCCTCGTACTCGAACGGCGCGTCGCCGACGATGCGGCGGATCTGTTCGCCGAACGTGCGCGCACCGGTGAGATCGGTTTCGGGCAACACCGCGGCGAACTCCTCACCGCCGTAGCGCGCGAGCAGCTCTTCGCGACGGACGCGGCCGAGCAAGCGACGCGACATCTCGCGGAGTACGTAGTCGCCGGTGAGGTGGCCGTGCTTGTCGTTGATCTGTTTGAAGTGATCGATGTCGAACATCAACAGCGACAGCGGGCGGCGATAGCGAGCGCAGCGCGCGATCTCGCGCTCGAGGAACTCGAGCAGGTAGCGCTTGTTGTGGGCGCCGGTGAGGGCGTCCACGATCGTCATCTTGTAGATCTCTTCGTGGTAGCTCGCCTCGACCGAGGCACCCGAGAGGAACTTGAAGATCGCGGCGCCGATCTTCACGAAGTTGCCGTCGCGCAGGACGGACTTGGTGACCGGCACGTCGTCGACGTACGAGCCGTTGGTGGACTGCAGATCCTCGACCGACCAGTTGTCGCCGCTGCGGAACACGCGTGCGTGACGGCGCGAGACGGAGTCGCGATCGACCTGGATGTCACAGTCGGCGCCGCGACCGAGCACGATCTCGCTGCGATGCAGCGGGAAGCGTTTGCCCATGTCCGGACCCGGTGGATAGATGAGCACCAGGCACGCTTCCCCAGATTCCTTGGCCGGCTTGACGACCTGGACCTTGGTGATGCGTGTCTTCCACTCACTCATGCTTCAATGGGGCCGCCCGGTCCCGACGAGAATCGATCTCAGCCCGACTCCCCCCGACGTGTCAATGTGTGCGGCGGTGTGATACAGCCGATTCGTGCCGGCGCGTGCGCCCAATCAAGCTTTCGAGCTCGACGGTGACGGCGCTGTCGGTGTCGTGCTCCAGCACGGCTTCACGGGCAGTCCGTGGGAGGTGAGATATCTCGGCGACCGGCTCGCCGCTGCAGGAATCTCGGTGATCGGCCCGCTCTTGCCCGGTCACGGCACGAGCGTCGAGGATCTCGATGCGACGCGGTGGCAAGACTGGGTGGCACACGTCGAGGCCGCCGTCGATCGGATGGCGAAGCGCTGTGACAGAGTGGCGATCGTCGGCCAGTCGCTCGGTGGGTTGCTGTCGTTATACGTCGCGACGCGCCGGCCCGAGCTCACCAGCGTGGCGTCGCTCGCGGCGCCGCTGTGGCTCGAAGGGATCTCCAAGCGCGTCGCCGGCTGGGCCGCGGCGGGCAAGCTGCCGTTCAAGGCGATCCCGAAATTCGGTGGCTCCGACGTGCTCGATGCGAAGAGCCGCGTCGAGAACCCGTGCTATCCGGCGGTGCCGATGAAGGCGCTCGGTCAGCTGGTCGAATTCATGACCGTGGTCGATGCGGCGCTCCCGAAGGTCACGCAGCCCACGCTCGTGTTGCACGCGCGCCAGGATCACACCGCACCGGTCGCGTGCGCGGCTCGGATCGCCGAGGCGACGCGCGCAGAACGTATCCGGATCTTGCCGCGCAGCTATCACCTGATCGCGGTCGATGTCGAACGCGACATCGTCGCCGCCGAGGTTGTTCAATTCGTCCGCAAGCACGCGCGGGGAGAGAGAGGAGCACAGCAATGCGCCACGTGATCGCGATCGACCAGGGCACCACCGGCTCGACGGTGCTCGTTCTCGACGAAGCCCTTGCCGTCCGCGGCCGCGGCTACAAGGAGTTTCGCCAGATCTATCCGCAGCCCGGCTGGGTCGAGCACGATCCGGAAGACATCTGGGCGTCGGTGATCGCCGCGCTCGGTCAGGCGCTGCAGGGGATCGATGCGAAGTCGATCGCGGCGATCGGCATCACCAACCAGCGCGAGACCGCGGTGCTGTGGGATCGCAAGTCCGGCAAGCCGGTGCACAACGCGATCGTCTGGCAGGACCGGCGAACCGCGGATCGTTGTGCGGAGCTCAAGGTCGGCGGCAAGGAAGCGCGGGTCAAGCAGCTCACCGGCCTGACGATCGATCCCTACTTCTCGGGCACGAAGATCCACTGGATGCTGTCGAACGTCAGCGGGCTCGCCGCGTCGGCGCGCGCCGGCGACATCGCCTTCGGCACCGTCGACACCTATCTGATCTCGCGACTCACGGGCGGCATGCACGCCACCGACGTCACCAACGCGTCGCGTACGCTGCTCATGGATCTCACCACGCTGGCGTGGAGCGACGAGCTCTGCGAGACCATCGGCGTGCCGAAGCAGGTGCTGCCGAGCATCGTCGCGTCGTCGGGCGAGATCGGAGAGACGAAGGGCGTGCCGGGCCTGCCCGACGGCATCCCGATCGCCGGCATCGCGGGCGATCAGCAATCGGCGCTGTTCGGCCAGGCGTGCTTCACGCCCGGTGAAGCGAAGGCGACGTACGGCACCGGCGCGTTCATCCTGATGAACACCGGTGACAAGCCGGTGGCGTCGAAGTCCGGCTTGCTCACGACCGTCGCGTGGAAGCTGGCCTCCGGCGAATTGCGCTACGCGCTCGAGGGCAGCGCCTTCATCGCCGGCGCCGCGGTGCAGTGGCTGCGCGATGGCTTGCAGTTCTTCTCGTCGGCGAAAGAGGTCGAAGCGCTCGCGACCAGCGTCCCCGATTCGGGCGGCGTGATCGTCGTCCCCGCGTTCGCCGGCCTCGGTGCGCCGCACTGGCGTCCGGAAGCGCGCGGCTCGATCACCGGCCTGACGCGCGGCACCACGCGCGCTCACATCGCGCGCGCCACGCTCGAGGGCATCGCGCTGCAGAACGTCGACATCCTGCGCGCGATGGCGAGCGATGCCGGCCGGCCGCTCGCGAGGCTCAAGGTCGACGGTGGGGCGGCGGCGAACGATCTGCTGATGCAGTTCCAGTCCGACGTGCTCGGGGTCGAGATCGCGCGCCCCGCGATGGTCGAGACCACGGCGCTGGGTGCCGCGTTCCTCGCCGGCCTCGGCGTCGGCATGTGGAAGGACCAGGATCAGATCCGCAAGACCTGGAAGCTCGACAGGACGTTCGTGCCGACCACCGATCGCGCGCGCATCGACGAGCACCTCGCTCGCTGGGACGCCGCGGTCGCGAAGGCGTGAGCGGGCCGAAAACGAAACAGGCGCCTCGTGGGCGCCTGCTCGTTTGCTAGTGGATCGAATGCCTAGTTGGCGGGGCAGTCCTGGGGGCAGCCCGCGTTGTTCTCGCCCTCGTCACACACGCCGTTCGGCGCGCCGACGCAGGCCGTGGTCACGCAGTTCGCGATGATGTGCGTGCCGGTCGGTGGAGCGTTCGGGTCGT